>CADCFA010000008.1 GCA_902800595.1 uncultured Prevotellaceae bacterium
CTCGAACGGACCGATACGGTAGCCGGAACTCTTGATCACATCGTCGATACGCCCCTCGAACCAGTAGTAGCCGTCCTCATCGCGCCAAGCCATGTCGCCTGTGTGATAGAGTCCGTCGTGCCAGGCTTCGCGGGTGAGTTCAGGATCACGGTAGTACTCCTTGAACAGACCGATGGGCTTGCGGTCGCCTACACGTACCACGATCTCACCTTTCTCACCATCCTCACAGGGTGTGCCGTCGGCACGAACCAGATCGATGTCGTACTGGGCATTGGGGATACCCATTGAACCGGGTTTCGGTTCCATCCAGGGGAAGGTGCCTAAGGTCATGGTGGTCTCGGTCTGTCCGAAACCCTCCATCATCTTGATGCCGGTCTTCTCGTAGAACTTGTCGAAGACAGCTGGGTTCAGTGCCTCACCAGCTGTACAGCAGTATTCAAGACTTGAGAGGTCGTATCTGCTCAGATCCTCACGGATCATGAAGCGGTAGATGGTGGGAGGTGCACAGAAGCTCGTCACCTTATATTTCTCAATCTGGCGCAGTAACGTGTCGGCATTGAACTTCTCATGGTCGAATACGAACACCGTGGCGCCGGCGAACCACTGGCCATAGAACTTACCCCATACAGCCTTACCCCAACCGGTGTCAGCCACCGTCAGGTGGAGGGAACCCTCGTGGAGGTTATGCCAGAACACACCTGTGGAAAGATGGCCCATGGCGTAGAGGTAGTCGTGAGCCACCATCTTGGGCTCGCCACTGGTGCCGCTGGTGAAGTACATCAGCATGGTGTCGTCGTTGCTGTTCACGAAGGCAGGCTTCACGAACTTAGGCGCTTGCTTCCACTCTGTCTGCCAGTCGTGGAATCCCTCGGGGATGGGCTTGCCGTGATCGGTAATGGTGATATACTGTTTCACTGTGGGACTCTCTGACATGGCAGCCTGAATCTGGCTTACCACGTAGGCATCATCTACGCAGATGATGGCCTTCACCGAAGCACGGGTATTGCGATAGATAATATCCTTCTTTGTCAACATGTGGGTGGCAGGGATCACGATGGCGCCGATCTTATGCAATGCCAGCATCACCACCCACCACTCATAGCGGCGCTTCAGGATCAGCATCACGGGGTCGTTCTTACCAATACCTAATGACATCAGATAGGAGGCTGCCTGATCGGTCTGCTCCTTCAGTTCACCATAGGTGGTACGGATCTCCTCACCCTGATCGTTAGTCCAGAGGATGGCAAGTTTCTCAGGTGCCTCCTCAGCCCACGCATCCATCACGTCGTAGGCGAAGTTGAAGTTCTCAGGGATGATGAACTCCAGGTTCTTGTTATAATCCTCTACAGACGTAAACTTCGTCTGCTTCAAAAATCTTTCTACCATAGTCAAGTCTTATTCTACTGTGAATGCTAAAAATTTAACGGGTTTGTCACCTACGGCGAGCATGCCGTGGGGCTTGGTGGAGTCGAAATAGATGGAGTCACCCTCTTCGAGTACCATCGTCTTACCGCCGATATACAGCTCCATCTTTCCTTCGAGCACCATATTGAACTCCTGACCCGGGTGCGTGTTCTTATAGATCGTGTGAGCTTCGGGCTTAGGCTCTACGGTGACGATGAACACATCGGCCTTATGGTTGACAAAGCCGCCTACCAGACTCTGGTACTTGTAAGCCTTGGTACGCTCGATAGACATGCCCTGTCCCTTGCGTGTCACGTAGTAGGACTTCATATGGGGAGCCTCGGCGAAGATCAGCTCTTCTGTCGATACCCCGTATTTCTTCGCAATCTTCATGAGGTTAGAGATGGTGATATCCAATTCACCAGCCTCGATCTTCTCATATTTCTCTGAGCTGATACCAATGGTCTCAGCCATCTCGCTCACTGGGATGTCGAGCACGTCGCGCAGTCCCTTTAGGCGCTCGCCTATTTGTTTCAGTTGTTCGTCCATATCTTTATTGTTTTTACTTTTTACCTTTATTTTGCGCCTGCTTTTAAGCCGCGGATGACGGCGGAGGTGAAACCGGCATGCTCCATCTCGTTCAGCCCCTTGATGGTGACACCGCCAGGTGTCGTCACCAGGTCGATGGCTGCTTCGGGATGCATGCCACTGGTCTCCAGCAGCTCTACGGCTCCCTTCATCGTCTGCATCACGATCTTCTTGGCATCATCGGCCTTGAAGCCCAGTTCCACACCACCTTCACTGGCGGCACGGATATAGCGCATGGCATAGGCGATGCCACAGCTGGCAAGTGTTGTGCCGGCAGCCAGATGCTGTTCGTCGGTGAGGAGTGTATGGCCCATCTCATCGAAGAGGTTGACGACTGTCTGCGTCTCGGCTTCTGAAGCATCGACGGGCACGATGAAGGTCATCGAAGCCATCTCGGCGATGGCGATGTTGGGAATCACCAGGAACAGCGGTGGGCACTGTTCGCCCAACCACTCCTTGATGTTGGCTGAGGGCACGCCTGCGGCAATCACGATGAGGAGTTGTTTCTTGGGATTCAGTTCCGGTCGTATGTCTTTCAGTACACGCTCTACCAGCCAGGGCTTCACGACGACACACACGATGTCGGCACCACTGGCAGCCAACTTGTTGTCGGTCGTGACGCTCACACCAGTCTTTGCAAACTTATCTACAACTGCCTGTGAGGGATCGCTCACGGTGATATCCTCATTCTTAAACTGTTGGCCTTTGATGAGGCCTTCTACGGTGGCGCCACCCATGGCACCAGCACCAATCACAGCTATTTTCATAATGTCTTCTTTAAACGGTTCATAAAGTCATCGGCATCCTGCTTGGTCAGACAGAGTGGTGGCAGGAGGCGCAAGATGTTTGTGCCGGCACAGCCAGTGAAACAATGCTCCTGGTAGATGAGTGGCTGGCGCACATCCTTATGGGGGATGTCGAGGTCGATGCCGATCATCAAGCCACGTCCGCGCACATCAGTGATATGTGGCTCCGTCTTTTGTAATTCCTTCAACTGGGCAATCAGGTATTCACCCACCTCATGGGCGTTCTCTACCAAGTGCTCAGACTCGAACACGTCGAGCACAGCCAAGGCGGCTGCACAAGCCAGATGGTTGCCACCAAAGGTAGTACCCAACTGTCCATAGACAGGCTTGAACGCAGGGGCAATCAGCACACCGCCCATCGGGAAGCCGTTGGCGATGCCCTTGGCAACGGTGATGATATCGGGGCGGATGCCCAGCCACTGGTGGGCGAAGAACTTACCGCTTCGGCCGTAGCCACACTGGATCTCGTCGCAGATCAGGATGGTGCCGTATTTCTTACAGGCAGCAGCCAGTCCCTGTGCAAATTCCGGTGTGGCGAGCTTGATGCCACCCACACCCTGGATGCACTCTAAGATCACGGCGCAGACGTCACCCTTTGCCAATTCCGCCTCCCAGGCGGGCAGGTCGTTCATCGGCAGATAGGTCACATGACCGTTGTCGTTGATGGGGGCGATGATCTTTGGATTGTTCGTCACCTCAACCGCTAAGGAAGTGCGTCCGTGGAAAGCCTTCTCACAGGAGAGCACGCGTGTGCGTCCGTTGGTGAAGGATGCGAGTTTCAGGGCATTCTCGTTGGCCTCGGCACCGCTGTTGATCAGGAACAGCTGGTAGTCGTCGTAGCCACTGATGCGACCCAGTCGCTCTGCCAGTTCCTGTTGGAGCTTATTGATGACAGAGTTAGAGTAAAACCCTAACTTCTGCAACTGTCCGGTCACCTTCTCAATGTAGTGGGGGTGTGAATGACCGATGGAGATCACAGCATGACCGCCATAAAGGTCGAGATACTCCTGTCCTTTGTCATCCCATACCTTACAACCCTTGCCCTTCACGATGTTTACGTCGAAGAGCGGATATACGTCGAATAGTTTCATATGCGTTCCTTAATAAAAAATCGGTTGCAAAGATACGGCAAAATATTGAATAATCGCCACTTTCTCCCATCTTTTTGCATAAAAACAGCCTTTCCCCAGTGAGGGAATATTTGATTCCCAGTATGGGAATAATTTGGGGCTTTAATGTTAGGTTTCACCCCAAAGTGGCGATTTCATTTTAGAAAATCAGCCTGCCAATATCCCATTTAAGGAAGTCTTCTATGGGAATACCACCAGACCCAACAACAAGCGAATGAACAGGATGGAATTGTTCGCCAAACAGCTGAAGACCGTTATTGGTAGTTCGTCGTCCACTCTTAACCTCTATGGCAATGAGTTGTTTATCGTAGTCTATGACAAAATCCACCTCGTCGTCTTTCTCACGCCAGAAATAGAGTTTGTAGTCATACTCATCTGCCTGATTCAGCAGGTGTGCCCCTACCGCACTCTCCACCCAGCGTCCCCATAGATGAGGCGTTGTAAATGCTTTATTAAAAGTCATACCGTTCTGTACTGAGAAGAGTGCTGTGTTGTAAACCATTAGCTTAGGTACGGAATTATACTTGCGTGCATTGTCTGTCGCATATTTCTGCAGACCACAGAGAAGTCGAGACTCATCGAGAGTGGTAAGATAACTCGCTAACGTCGTCACATTGCCAGCATCCTGTAGTTGTCCCAACATCTTGTTCAGCGACAGCTCTTTGCTGGAATAAGCACATCCCAGTTCAAATAGTTGCTTCATCAAGGCCGGTTTATAGATAATTTTCGTCCTCAGCACGTCTTTCTCTATTGCAGGAGCAACAATGCTGTCCTTGATATATCTGCGCCATCGGCGTTCGTCATTAATAAACGTGGTTCCTCCAGGATATCCACCATAATAGATATATTGGTCAATATCCATATCAAATGCCTCATGCATTTCTGCATAGCTCCAATGTGGCATCCTGATCAGTTCGTACCTACCAGCTAGCGATTCCGTAAGTCCGTCTTTCAGTAGCAGTCTGGATGAGCCAAGGATAACCACTTTCATATTGAGGTCCTTGAACGTATCTTCATCCCATTCTTTCTTCACGGCCTCGCTCCAGTTGTCTATTTTGTGCACCTCATCAATCACAAGCAGATATTCCTTTGCTTGTGCCACCTTCATGCGAGCGCGTGCCGTAGCCCACATCTCATCAATCCAAGCCGTGTTGGTGTGGTCAATATTGTCAGCACTAACCAGCATATAGGGAATGTCTGTTTCCTGAAGCACTTGCTTCACCATAGTGGATTTGCCGACCTGACGAGGACCAGAGATGACTTGTATTTTACTTCTCTGCTCCGAAATTCTTGACTTTAATTCTTGAAATTGTGACCTTTTAAACATAACTATTTGATTTCCTGCTGCAAAGATAAGTAAAATTCTCAAATCTTCCAAATAAAATTCTCAAATCTTTCAAACAAAATTCTCAAATCTTATAATCAAAATTCTCAAATTTGACAGAAATGCTAGCTCTTTTAGGGACAAAGTACAAACAAAAAGCACTCCAGTAGTAGGTAAACTGGAGTGCTGCCGATGTGCATTAGCACGATATAGCTAAGGCGTTTGGTTGTTAGTTGGGGTTAGTAACAGTAACAGGTATTGGAGTCTTCACAACACCTGCAGTAAAATCATCTGCATCACCACTGGATAATTGGTAATTGGAATTGGGCTCAACCTTATACCATACGTAATAATTATGAGTGCCTTCTGTAGTTGGAGCTGTAGGTACTTCTGAACTCCAAGTTGGACCATAAAAAGTATTACTAGTGGTAAGTTGATATGTTATCGAACTATGGGGCACAGAACGAAACGTATATAATGGATAGAGTACGAAAATTCGTGGAAGTCCTTTATTTATAGGGGATTCGAGAGATTGAGGGTTGAGAGCGAGAAAAAACGAAACGTTTACATTGCTTTAATTCTGCTTTACATGGAGGCAGGCTTGATGAGGCTGAAATGAGCGAGAAGTTTACATTGGCTTTCTGATGGCTTACATGTGGGTGCTGAGGCTTTTGTAAACTGCTGTTGAGGCTGGTATGAGTACCGGCTTTTTTTATGCCCGTTTTGAAAATTTAATATAGCAAAAACCTTGCATATAAGGATTATTTAGTAACTTTGCAGCCAAACAAAAGACAGATCCAGATATGGCAAAAGTGGTACATGTTCATTTAATAGGGAAGCGGAAAGACTACTACTTTAGTAGCATTTCTGCCGTGTTTACGGTTTTAAGCCGCGAGGACATCGGTGTGAGCAAGCATTGGCTGTTGAACGCGGGGCTTGGAAGAGGTCACGTGGTACACAACGAAAAGGCTGTAATTAAGGCTTCTACGCTGATTTCATGCCCTCGACGGGCAGATAATAGTGACGGCGATTAAAGCGGCTTAGAAGGCCGTTAAAAGGGTATTTTGAGGCCGTTGTAACACATCGGCGTACTCAACCATCTGGAGGGGGCTTTGCGGCTCCCTTTTTCGTGGCTGAAAATGACGTTTTTTAGGGTTGGACGGACAGTTGGACGGACAGTTTGGACGGACAAATATGTGAGTTTGGGCGGACAAAATACCCTAAAAATAGGGGGTGATAGGTAGGGGGGTAACGGTGAAATATTTGTTAAAAAGCGGCTTTTTGTGTGCGATAGCCCCCCCCATAAATACTATCATTTTTCACTATATACCTTATATATATGCCCTGTTTATCGGGGTTTAACGCTTTTTTAACGCCGTTCAGGGGGTGGGTAAGGGTACATCTGGGAGCCTCAAGGTAGTCCACAGGGGGTTCTACATCTGGTTAGCTTGCTCAGAATAAAACGCCTGTAAATCGGATATCTCTTTTACAGCGTCAATGTCGTTACAAATCTCTGGCCAATCTTTGACCTCTCCAAGTTTGTCCACAAGATAATTTAAGCGGTTCTTTCGTGCAGAGGCTTTCTTATAAGAAATAAGCACATCTTCCCAATAGTTTCTGAATGAGACAATGACAGCCTTCAATATTTCGGGGCATTTCACCTCTATATTTTTTCCTGAAAGTAAGAAATCCTTTTCAGCCTGTGTTATACTTCGATCACACTTTCCCCTCCTGAATTTAAAATCACAAAATCTAAGGGCAATTTCATAGTCTCTTTTTGTTATATTTGCATTCGCTAAGGCTATTATTGATTCATTGAAAGACCTCAGGTTGTCCCTATACTCGTAAAAGTTCTGTGAACAATACAAGTCGTTGTAGGTTGTGAGCACTCTGAGAATATGCCAAATGCGATCTTGGCGCGATCTTCTGTTTGCCCTTCGCTTTAGTCGCTCTCTCCTTTCCATGATAATGGGTATTAGAAAAACTTGGATATTGAACCGATGACCTCGAAGATTTTCTGGATCCGTGCGATTGGGTATTCCTGCTCATCGAAGTCTGTGGTGTTGATGGGAACATAACGGAGCACGTCCGGGCTGCTACCCTTTCGCAATATCTTGATGGTGCGGATAGTATCAAGCACAACGGCATAGGTCTCGCCATACTGGATATCGTCAACAGAACATTCGCGCATTGCAATGATATCGCCATGATTGATCTTTGGCTCCATCGAGTGGCCCGTGACATTACACCATACCTGTGCTTTTTCGAAGCCCGGCACAATCACGTTGCAGTCTGGTACCGAAACTTGGCTGTTGAACACCTCATCGAAACCACCGAGGAAATCCACGTCAAAATATGGCTTTCCTTCCCCCTTTTCGAGCGATATTTTGGGCAGATCTGAATTTATTTCATCGTTTTTTGAAAATAATTCGGATTTTGTTTGGTTGTTATTCTCAAACATATCACCTTGACCAGTTAAAAGCCATTGAGCAGATATTCCTTCGCATTTTGAGAATATCAGTTCAATATCAAACGACTCTCGCTTGATCCACGTGCTCAATCCTTGCGGAGTGATACCTAAACGATTTGCGAATTGAGCCTTATTTCCGTTCGAATAATGCTCAATTAAGGCCAATATCATGTCTTTTTTACCCATAATTCGCAATATTTTTATATTTTAGCGAAAATAATTCGCATTTTGTTTGGTAGTTATTCTCAAAATGTTTATCTTTGCACCGTGTTCCAATGAGAACGGCGCGGCAAAGATACGAAAAAGACGCGAGAAATGAGAATATTTATAGTTAAAAATAAAGATTATGTTGAAAAAAGAATTTGAAGAAAGAACGAAGCTCAGCGTTTCTGAGGCAGAGTTCAACGGAATTAACGCCCTCTACATGGCATGTGGTGATGACATCGATAAGGATGAGTTCTGTAAGTTGTACATGACCTTCGACGGTCGCCTGGATCTGATGCACAAGATTGAACGTGAGCACCAGCGTATTAAGGATGCCCTTTACGAAAAAGAGCTGCTTCATAAGGAGGCGATGGAGATTATCAGTGACGCTGCTGATGCAGTGCTGGAGATTCAGAAAGGTCTGCTTGATTATGAAGAGGAAAGTCCCTGTCGTTGTTCAAGAGCCGTTGAGCAGCTTGACATTAAGGCATTTTGGCTCATTGGCAGAAGCGAGACCATCAAGCGTAAGGCGAAAATGGGAATCGAATTTAATAAGGAGGATTTAGAGTATATTAGCAACAATTTGAAATAACCCCTAAACACTTATAGTTATGGAAACGAGCAACAGAAGAATCGAGGTGAGCACGGAAGTCCGCAACAAGATTATCAAGACTTTCGGTGTGACAGGTAAAACAGTGAGCAATGCTCTGAACTACACGGGCGAGCGCGGTCAGACAGATCTGGCCAAGCGCATTCGTATCATGGCACTGGAGAATGGCGGTCGCCACATGGCGAGCTGGCCTGAGTGCGAGACCATCCACGACGCTAACGGCATGATGCGCCAGATATTCGATAACGGGGCCACCATCGAGGTGGATAAGCAGACTGGCGACGCTCAATGGTTCGACCCCAAGGGCGTGAAGCGAGGTGAGAAGAAGAATATCACCATCCCCCAACTGTATGTTATGCAGGAATTGGCAGCATCATTCTAACCATTAAAGAACGGAGGCAGATATGGAGTACTACGGCAATGCGCTTTGCGTGAGTTACGACGATTTGGTTGGTGGCGGCATCATGACTGCCAGCAACTTGCAGAAGATGGCTCAGCGTGGAAAGCTGACAGTTGTTAGAACCGCCGGTGGCAAAGGCAACTGTGCTCTGGTTGCCGTTGACTCCCTGCCTGAGAAGTATAAGGCAGAAGTAAGGAAGCTCTATCCAGAGGGCAACCGTACCCGCCTTATTGCTTGGGTACAAAAGAACTATGAGCGCGACGCAGCGGCCTACTCGTTCTTTTTCAACAAAGAGAACACTGGCGTTGAACTGCCTCAGGAAAAGGTGCTGGAGTACACCATCAACGCAAGTGTTCTGAACTGCTGCATCCGTCTGTATGACCGTGCGGCCATGTGCCAGAAGATGTTCGGGAACCGCTACAACTGGGATGAAATGACCGCCGTCATCGACACCCTGCGCGACCTGTACCACCACACCCTTCCAGCATCAACGATGCGCTTCCGTAAGAAGGTGGCCGAGTATAGGCGCGAGGGCTACATCTGCCTGGTTAGTGGCAAGTTTGGCAACCAGTCGGCCCGTAAGGTTGACCACAAGATCGAGCGTTTGCTGCTGAGCATCGCCATTCAGCCCAATAAGCCCTTCAATACTGACGTGCAAGAGCAATACATGATGTTCGTCACTGGTGAATATGACGTTTGGGATCTTGAGACCGGCGAAATGTTCAACCCCGACGATTTCACGGATAAGAACGGTGAGCCTCTGGTTCTGAGCAAGGCCACTGTTGCCAACTATCTGAACATGCCTAAGAACCGTGTACTGATAGACAACGCCCAAATGAGCTTCACCACCTTTATGCACGAGGTGATGCCCCACGTTCACCGTCACGCCCCGGAGTTCAGCTTCAGCAAGATCTCGTTCGATGACCGCGACCTGCCTCGCAAGCTGAAGGACACCAAGCAGAGGCCCAAAGCCTACTATGCTTACGACGTTACGAGCCAGTGTGTTGTCGGCTATGCTTACAACCGTAATAAGAACACTGACCTTGTGGTGGACTGCTTCCGCTCACTGTTTATGCTGATAGAGCGCGAGGGATGGGGCTGCCCCGCACAGGTAGAGGTCGAGAACCACCTTATGAGCCAGTGGCGCGACTCATTCCTGAAGGCTGGTGTGATGTTCCCGTTCGTTCGCTTCTGCGCCCCTCAGAACTCACAGGAGAAATACGCTGAGCAAATGAACGGTGCTAAGAAAAAGAGCGTGGAGCACAGGAACCACTTAGGCATTGGCCGCTTCTACGCTAAAGACCGCCACTACAGAACTGAGTCAAAGAAGGTGTTTGACGAACTGAATGACACCTACGAAGACCAGGAATACTACACATGGGAGCAGCTTATTGCCGAAGACCTGAAGGATATCGAGCAATTCAACCAGACGCTGCACCCCAACCAGAAGAAATACAAGGGCATGACCCGCTGGCAGGTGCTGGTGGAGAATATGAACCCGACACTCCGTCCCCTCGATCGTGCTATCTGCGCCCGCTATGTTGGTGAGCACGTGAGCACATCGATACGCCGTAACTCTTACTGCCGTGTTCAGGGTAAGGACTGGTGGCTGAGTGAGGTGGAGGTTATCGAGAAACTGGCTCCAAACGACTTCAAGGTGGAGGCTTACTACCTGACCAACGAGCAGGGCGAGGCCACCGACGTTTGGATCTACCAGAACGATATGATGGTGGATAAGCTGCAAGATGTCGGCACGTTTAACACGGCAGACGCTGAGCAGACCGACGAAGACCGTGCCATCTTCACGGAGCAGCAAAAGAAGATAGCCCATTTCGGCAAATACGTGCGCGACAACGCGATATCGCGAGTGGGTATTATGAGTAAGGCCCCGGAGGCTATCGAGGCCGACACAGACGAAACAACGGGCTTTGCGGCTGAGTCCGAAGATATACAGCCGGAAACCATGCCTGAAGCCTACCAGTTCAAGGATGAGGCAGACGCTTTGGCAGACCTGTAAGAACGATATTTCAATAACATTTAAATACAGTTACAATGGAGATTACAAAAGACATCAAAAAACGGATTTTGGCTGCAATGAAGGCCAACCGTGTGAACTATCCGAGCGACTCGAAGCATGCCGCAAGTCTTGGCATCAGCTCGGCTGTGTACTCACAACTGAATCAGGGCCAGACGGAGCGTGTTCTTAGCGAGGCCAACTGGATAAGCATGGCCCGTAGGCTTGGTGTGGAACTTCGCCCCGGTATGGAGTGGAAGGCTGCCAAGACAGCCACGTTCAAGTACATCTGGGCACAGTTGACTGCCTGTCAGGGCAGCAGCTTGAGTGCCATCATGTGCGACATGCCGAATATCGGTAAGACTTTCACGGCCCGCGAGTATGTGAAGCAACACAGGAACGCTATCTATGTGGACTGCTCACAGGTGAAGACCAAACGCGCTCTGGTGCGCAAGATCGCGAAGGAGTTTGGCGTAAGTGCCAACGGAACCTTTGGCGATATCTATGAAGATCTGGTGTTCTATATCCGCACAGTCGAGAACCCGCTTATCGTACTCGATGAAGCCGGTGATTTGGCATACGAGGCATTTTTGGAGCTGAAAGCCCTTTGGAACGCAACGGAACGCTGCTGTGCCTGGTATATGATGGGAGCCGACGGCCTGAGGGCCAAAATAGACCGTTCCGTTGATGCTAAGAAGGTGGGCTATGCTGAAATGCTGAGCCGTTACGGTGACCGCTTCTGCAAGGTGACTCCAGATGATGCTAAAGAGCGTCAGGCGTTTTTGATGGAGCAGGCCCAAATCGTAGCTGAGGCCAACGCCCCCAAGGGTGCAGACATTCGCCAGATCGTATTGAAGACCGGCGGTGCTCTGCGTCGCGTTTATACTGAGATTGAAAAGGTGAAGGCAGTATGAACGGGAAGGTATATCCAGAAGGAACGGTGTTCCAGTTACTGCTGAACGGTCGCGATGCCTCATCGGTCATCAACGAGTGGTGGGAGGCCAGCACTCAGGCCGATGTTCGCGTCCGCAAGGCCAAGACTAAAGGCTGTATGGTACTGGAGACCGAAGACATGATATATGCGAGCCACATTATCAAGCTGTGGCCCGGAACTAAGGTAAACATTAAAGAACCGAAGAAATAATGGCAAAGCGAGCATACACACCAAGAGACATTGAGGCAAAGAAGTACGAGTGCTTCGATTGGGACGGCGAATGGCTGTCGGCCTTTGGCAATCCCGCAATCAACTCTAAATGGGTGGTGCTCGGCCCGTCGGCCAGTGGCAAGAGCTCGTTTGTGATGCAGCTATCGAAGAAACTGTGTGAGTATGGCCCCGTGCTCTATCTGCCTTTCGAGGAAGGTGTTGGCATGGAGTTCCAGCGTCGTCTGAAGCTCATGAAGATGGGCGAGGTGCAGGGCAAGTTCACTGTTGCCCCCGATGACACTCTGGAAGAACTTGAAGAGCGTCTGAGCCGTCCTAAGTCGCCTCGTTTCGTCATCGTTGACTCCTTTCAGGTTTCGGAGTGGAGCTACGAGCAGGCAATGGAACTGGTGAAGCGTTTCCCAAACAAGGGCTTCGTGTTCATCAGCCAGGAGTACAAAGGTCAACCAATGGGCAAGGCTGCCATCAGGCTTCGTTATATCGCCGACATGAAGGTGCGCGTGGCCGGATATAAAGCCTACTGTCAGGGCCGCAGTGCCGGTGAGCCGGGTAACTATTACGTGGTGTGGGAAGAGGGCGTATTAATGACATCAAACAATTTATAGTTATGAGTAAGATTAAAGAAACGATTGAGCTAAAGCCAGATCACGGTTGCACAAGAGGCGCACGTGATGAACGGCTTGTATCGAGCGGGTATGAATGCCCTGAGTGTCACGGTAACGGCTTTCATTGGGCCGAGGATCCAGACCCATGCAGTCATGGGAGTATCAAGGAACCATGCAGCGTCTGTAACGGCACTGGCAAGGTGGATGCGGTTGTAACAGTTCATTGGCAGGCATCAGAAGGAAGGAGCAAGGTATGAAGTACAAAATTCAGAAAACAGAACATGCTAAGATGACACAGGGACTTTTGAGACTGTGCATGATGCTCCCCAGTTATTTCTTTTCACCTTATGAGCATAGGGATAGCTGTAGGAACCTGCTTGGCACAATATACTGCGAGGCCTTAAATACTACTTTCCTGCGGAGGAACACTTGGGAGCCATTGTCAAGTGCATATAACATTCAAAAGACCGATGACAGGATTTTCATAGAGAGTATTCACGGGAAGCCATATTTGGAGTTTAATATTGTAGAGGTATGGTAGATTGTAGAGATTATGAAAAAGGCCGTTGTCTCGGTAACTGTGATGGCATGGGACATTTCCAATGTGATGAATGCAAGTGGCGAAAACCAAAGAATAGAAGATAGTATGAAGAAGAAAATATATATCAGTGGAAAGATTGGCGAGGAAGAGGTTCTGAGTGAGGAAACCCGCCAGAAGTTTGCTCAGGCAGAGGCAAAAATGAGAATGTTGGGCTACGACGTTTTCAATCCCACCACAAGCGGATTAGGTGAAGAGGCCATGCGCAGGGCAAAGGCCAACGGCACGACGTTCTATAAGGAAATCTTACTACTCGATTTGGAGCAGGAGAAACTGTGCGACGCTATCATTCTCCTTCCTGACTATACCCAATCACCGGGCGCACGTGTGGAGTTTGATTACGCTCAGGCAATAGGACTTGAAATCAAGTTTGCAGACAGAAACCATGCCTGGTGTTATCTGAGTTGGAAATATAGTGAAATGACCAACCACGTGAACACCACTAAGGCGAGAATGGAATATATCGATGCGAACATCAACAATGTCTGGATCCCGTAAAAACTAAGAATACGAATAGAATGGATAAAAAAGTTAAAACGATAGAAGACTTCCTAAATGAAAAAGGGGGAGTGGAAGGTGTAGATTACACCATCGATGATAGGTATTTCTGTGGTGAATGCGGATCTCATACTCATAGATGTGATATTAGAACCGGGCTTTGCTATGAGTGCGATGGTGACAACTGGTCACCAGAGCCTTGGTATAGAGATGAATTATTATGTGAAATGGCAGGAATGTGATTTTAAATATTGAGACTATGGCACAGGAAGTAACGAATTTCGCTCGGTTCTACGCTACGTTTAACAAGATTCCGTACAGTGGCGACCGTGAAGACTTGAAAAAGGAAATGGTGGAGAAAGTGACCTTTGGCAGAACTAACAGTCTGCGTGAGGTGACAAAGCGCGAGTACCAGGATCTGTGCGAAGGGCTCGAAAAGATATACCCTTCCAACCGTATCAATGAGGCTGCCCGTGAGGAACTTAGACGGCAGCGCAGCATTTGCCTGAAGCTGATGCAGAAGCTGGGCATTGACACCACCGACTGGAACCGCGTTAACGCTTTCTGTCAAGACGGACGTATCGCTGGTAAGCAGTTCCGCGATATCACCAGTGAGGAACTGGAGCAGCTTGCCAAGAAACTGCGCAGCATAGAGCGCAAGGGTGGTATCAGAGAATTAGAGGAACCGGGGCCAAAGGCTATCGTCGTTCCCTTCAAATAACAATATTAACTAAAAAACAAAATGAGTTATGGAACAAGAGTCAAACAGAATGAATGAGGATGAGCTTCGGGAGGAACTGATGCAAGATCACTACGAAAGAATGCTCTCTGAGTATGCAGTCTAACAATTTAAAAAGTACAGTTATGGCACAGGAGAATTACAACAATGGGCTGGCAACAGCCGGACTTGAAGGCAAGTCAATCGTGAGGTGTGACAACCAGAAATGCGAGACGTGTATTAACCAGAATGACGATTGCGCGAAGCTGATATGCAGCGGTGGCCACGTCTGCGTCTGGGGATAAGAAACCGTATTTAATAACCCTATAAATTTAATTTTAAGATTATGGCAAAGATTGATGATGTTTTCTGCACATTAGGCAGAACAAAGAAGAGTGAGTTTATTAGTGAGCACATAGAACTGGCATCGTCCAGTGCTGTAGCTGAGCATGTGAAGAGTTATCTTTTTGACGTTCTTGAGGACGTGGAAGATGACGAATATATCGCAAACTACCTGCGTGAGAAAGGATATGAAGTTAAGAAAACAAGCAAATAATTAAGTTTTAAGATTATGGCAACAAGACAGAAGAAAACAGTGATTAGCGGTGTAACACGTGAGGCCGCAGACGTAGCATTCGCAACCTTCGCAAAGGCCGATGCAAGTATTAACAAGATCAATGCTGACATTGAGTTACAATGTGCTAAGATCCGTGAGAGGCATCAAGCAGAATTGACACGCTTAGTGGCTGAGAGAGATTCCGCTTTCGATATGCTTCAAAGCTTCGCCACCGAGAACCAGTCAGAGCTATTCTCGAAGAAAAAGAGCCTCGACATGGCGCATGGCACTATCGGTTTCCGCACTGGCACTCCGAAGCTGAAGACCCTGAAGGGATTCACCTGGGCTTCTGCTCTGGAACTGGTTAAGGCGTTCCTGCCCTCATCCTATATCCGTCAGACAGAGGAAATCGCAAAGGATAAGCTGCTGGCCGACCGTGATTTGGATGACGTAAAAGTGACCGACGCTGGCTTGGTTGAGAAAGAAGTTACGATGAAGGAGGCTATGGCAAAGTGTGGCATCCAAGTCGTACAGGAAGAGACCTTCTATGTAGAACCTAAGAAAGAAGACGCAGAATGAAAAAGACTATTCGTAAAACCCCTAAAGTGACCCTGTGCCGTGAATGTGGCGGCACGGGTCACATTGATGGCGACCACCCTGTGGTTTGTCCTCAGTGCGAGGGCAGCGGTCGCGTCACAGTGAGCGGTACAATGGAACTCGATATAAGAGCCTACAAACCGAAGTAACAAACTAAACGCCAGCAGCTGATGAAGAAACATAAACGCAACGGACGTGGAATATCCTACAAAGCACGCGTAGCTGAAGTGAACCGCATCTACGACGAACACCGACGCTCAGGTCTCTCAAATGTAGAGATCTGGCGTCGCTACGTCTATCCGAAGCTCTTCATCAGCGAGCGCACCTTCTACAACATGCTCAACGCATCGGCTGTCATAGACATCGAAGCTGTTGAGCGTGAAAAGCAATTGTGGATACCCTTTCCAGACTGACCTATGGCACAAGCAAGTATTGACACCCTGATTAAGAATATACTGAGCGATCTGCGCGTAGAGCTGACTGATGAGTTCGACCAGAACTTTGAGCGGCAGTCCTACTTTGGCCATGCATGGCAGCGCAGGAAAACTCCTATTGGCGACGGTGCACTGCTACAGAAAAGCGGAGCCTTACGCCGTAGCATTCACAGCCCACGAACCAGCGACACCGGCATTACGTTCTCTTCATCGTTACCCTATGCCTCCATCCATAACGAGGGTGGCGAGATTGAGGTAACGGCGAAGATGAAGCGTTTCTTTTGGGCCAAATACTATGAGGCCTCAGGCAGCGTTAGCCGTAAGAAGGATGGTTCAGAGAGCCGTTCAAAGCGCAACGTGGCCCGTTCTGCTGCCGCTGAGTTCTACCGTCGTATGGCCTTGATGAAGGTCGGCCAGAAGATAAAGATGCCGGAGCGCAGGTTCATCGGTGGTGGCCCCGAAGTGGAAGCCATCGTGCGCAGCATCATTGATGAGAATCTGAATGAATATCTAACACAGTACGAAAATGCGAAAAGAGTTTTATCTGGCCGTCAGTGAACGGCTGCTGTCCATCGAGGGCAGCCCCATCCAGTATGTGGACTTGTGGAACAACAATGTTGAGTATATCGAGCAGGAAACCGGCTGGCCACGTCCGGCTGTGTTCGTTGAGTTCCGACCTGTCATGTGGGAGCGTATGACCACACGCGGGGCCAACGAGTACCAGGCACGTGCAGAAATACGCCTGCATATCGTCACCGACTGGGACGGTAGCGCATCGTCTGAACATAGCGACGAAGCCCGACAGCAGACCATCGAGGCCCTTGACCTGAGTGAGCAGATACATGCTGCCCTGCTTGGCTTGCATGGTGACCACTTCGGGGATTTGGAGATACAGGCTACCCTGACGAACCACAACCACGAAAACCTGATAGAGAATGTCGAGGTGTATAATGTTACCTTCACGCGCTCGATCGAGAAAAAAACGCAGAGGGTTCGGGTTCCTATGGATGCCAAATTAGTGTCGCCCGGAGGTCAGGAAACGGAGGTTGTAGGGCCTGAAATACCCTAAAACGGAACAAAATAGTAACAATCAAATTATTAGTTATGGAGATTTTTAAAAGTATCAGTATCGGCCCCATCAACATTTATGTGACAACGGGCCGCATGAAGAGAAGGAACAAGCGTGATGACATCTACCGCAACAATCGAAAGAAGCTGCTGCGTATTAAGCATCACCTGTGGAAGCAGAACCGGGGACGCTGCATGGAGTGTGGCAGGGAGTTCGATGAAGAGGAAATGGAGCTGCATCATATTGTTCCGATGTGCGAACGTCCCGACCTTGTGACGGCATTAACTAATCTGCATCTTGTATGTCGAGAATGCCACAATAGGCTTCATGGTAGGCCACTGGGGGGGGTATTTCTGCAAAAATTCAGGAATAATGCAAAAAAAATCCGCAAATCGTTTGGAGGTTGCGGATTTTTTTGTATCTTTGCAGCGAGTTCACAATAGAACGAGAATATCGTAATAATCAATAATATGACACCAACAACGACAACACCACATAGAACCGGAATCGTAACAGACCGCAAAGGTGTAACTTTTTCCTACCGTTCTCCTATTGGAGAGCGGAAAGTAACTTTGTCCCATGCACTTATCGCACAAAGGGCAAATGAGTCCTACGCTCGTATTGTAAGTGGAAAGAAGTAATGGCCGAGAAGCAATACAATTTTATTTATAGCAAGCTCGTATCCAGTCAAGATGATGTGATTGGGTTGCTGGCATATAGCATCTACAAACGGCACAAAATTGAATTTATTGAGGACTTCAAGAAAAAGAAGGGAACCGCTCCTACTGACTCCGATATCGAAAGTTTCATTATGTCCTCAGTAACGGAGAGTCAACTTGCGAAGTATAAAGAGAGTGCAGCTGCTATTTTAGGAGAGAATGTCGCGAGTGCTGTGAGAGATGAGCTAAACAATATCAACTTTGACTTTCAAAAGTCTGTTGAGCCAGTTGTAAAGAAGCACACATATTCAGCAGGAAAAACTATATTTCTTAATGTTATAGCTTCCTTTATTTTCTCACTTATACTTGTAGTCGTATTTATGCTTGGCTATACAACAGAAAGCGGCCTCAGGAAAAAGACAAAAGCGGTTATAGAGACTATTCAGGACGCTCAGACTGAGCAAATAAGCGATTCTACTCAAATAAAATAGAAAAAAATCCGCAAAAAGTTTGGAGGTTGCGGATTTTTTTGTATCTTTGCAGCGTGAGGGATGGGTAAACCTTCAGAGACCCGCTCTCATTCCAGCCAAGTTAAATGCTTGGCTTTTTTATTTGGATAATCTTATCGCCGTGAATGCAATAAATCAAATCAAACAATTTATATTGTGGAGTACCCCTGAGACCATTGAACTTTGAAAGGCCAATATTGAACTCACCAATATCAAAATTGTCATTAGGGAAGTATATAACGGCAATCTTCGTATCAGGTTTTGAAGCACAGTGCTTGAGTGCATTTCTTATGTTGTTTGACGTAGCTGTCTCTGCACCGGCTATTTCAAATGGCAAGCCATCCCATAACCCCTCACAGCTCTTATGCTTATATATGTCTTGGGGCTCCTCACCAAATACAACAGAATGGCCGCTACGAAATCCAGCATCCTGAACATCGGTCTCATACCAACCTTTCTTTCCATCAAACTTGTGCCCTACGTGTGTAGCCTTAACTCCACCGCTTTCCTCATGGAAACCTACATCCTTGTAGTCGGAGGCATTTAATAACCGATTGTATTCTGCCTTGTTTTTGTCCCTATTGACGGAACGTAACAATCGACATGCCTCGCATAGTTCGTTCTCCGGCACGAATGCCAGGTTAAGTTTGCCTTTGGCGATATCGCAGTCACGACAACGCTTGATGGTGTACGGGTTGTAGTCAGGGAACGTCTTCTGCTCCATACCAGCATTAAACTGGAAGATGCCTTTGGTGTCCTTTCCTGTGGCCTGTGCTCCCCGTTGCATGGCCTCATCGCGTGGGGTGGTCGGATACTTGGTCTTGCGAACCTGTACGACTGTGCAGCGGCAGTTCCAGCCGTTGGGTGGGTAGTATGTCTGCCAGAACGGATCACTTGGCGGCAACGTCACACCATTAAGTGCAGCGTGTTCCGGGCGTACCTTGCTATCACCAGCCGTGCGGTACTGGAGGTTGTAGCGGTCGCCGTCCTGTTCTATCTGCTCCCACTTGCCAGCCATTTCAGCCGATGACTGCACGAAGTTGTACTCAGCACGGAGATAGTTTTTGTTGTAGGTTTCGTCTATCTTTCGAACGTCGTTTAAGAACTGTTCAAACGGCTTTCGGTTGCCGCTCTCATCAACCAGGGATGGGAAGGCCTCATTGAGTTCGTGGAACGTCTTAATTCCGCTGAAGATATAATCAGACTGTTGGAGCCGCTGACGCATACGGTCGGACATGGCTGTCTGGGAGAAAGCCGCATCGAGCACCTGGGCATGCGTATCGATGAAATCCTGCACGGGTTTCTCCCTCAGGATATCAACACTGAACTGCGCTCCGGCTTTCGAGTGAAGCGACTGCATCATGGGTTCGAAGAGGGCTGAAAGCTGCTGGCGTAGCGCGTCCGTTTCCGGGCTTGCCAACTCCAGAGTTCCGGGCATGTCAGCCAGCAGCTCTGTATATCGGCTGTGCAGCCCCTCGTAGTCAGAGGGGCTTAGTCGAAAAAACGGCTCTCATTTGGCTTGTGTTGGCCTTTCTTATCATCGTCGGGCGTTTCCCCGCCGTTACCTCCGTTATCGTCATGTTGGGGCTGTGTGGGGCCAATCAGGGGCTGCTGCTGTCTGCGTTCCCCAACAGGGATGCCGTATTTGTTCTCGAAGTACTTGCCATCAACATCGTAGTTGTTGACAACCAGTTCCTCGACGGCCTTCTGCTGCTCAGGCGTGTAGTCCACAGAGTCATCCCATTTGAACTGCAGGCCTTGAAGTGGGAACCCGTGCCGTATCATTCGTGGTATGAGCTGCTCGTTGATGATATCGCACAGCATATCACGGTCGGCATCGATAAGGTTCTCGAATACCTCCAGATGCGTTTCTGACTGACTGAGTGAGCTACCGTCCTCGATGGTCATTGTCTGACCGATGACCAGCTTCGAAAGTTCAGAGTTGGCGCGATCCACTCGTTTGTCGTACACGTTGAAAGCATCGCCCTTTGAACTCTCCACCACCTCAATATCGGTTCCCTCCTGAAACAGTCCCCAGCCCTCGGTTCCCATTTCGGCCATCATCTTTTCCATCTTGGCCAGCTCCTTATCGTCACGGGTCGTGGTATGGGCTATGCGCATAGGCATGCCGAAGATTTCAGCGAAGGTGTCCCAAAAGGCCAATGCGTTCTTTTTGGGTATGGTCTGAGTGGCTGCCTTCAGGAATAATCCCAAGGCCTCAGGCTGTCCCACCTCCACGAGCCAGTCGCAGAATGGTGGCTGGTGGTAGTCGATGCCAGTATGCCAGTCCATACCCAATTCGGGGATGACGCGGTGATATTCAGGAATGACGTGCTTACGCTCTATGAGCCTCACGCCGTTATAGGTAAGCCTTCCGTTGATATCGGTTGTCAGGTCGCCCAACTCTATGAGCGAGTGGCCCCAATAGTTAGCATCGAGCGCATAGTGCAAGAGCTGCTTGAACCAGGGCTTTGCAAAGAACTTGGCGGCTTCCTCATTCTCTTTCTCCTTATCATCTACCAGTTTGAATGCCTTAGCCAATACAAAACCCTCGCGCTGCTGGATACAGCCCGAAAGATGCAGGTCGATATCCACGTCACGGTAGATATCATAAAGACGCTGGCGGTTGGGGTTATCAACGTTGATGGCCATCTGCCATGCGTGCCTCCAGTCACCGATATCCTTACGAGTCAGCGCGTCGGTCTGACGCTGTAACTCCACGACCATCTTTTTCAGTCGCTTGCGGTCGCCCTCCTTTGCCAGATTGAACGTACCGTATTGTGAATTCAGTACACGCCCTGATAGCGGGTTCTGCTTATTATTTCCTTTCTTTTTCATACCTTACCAATTATGCTTTAGTTTCGGCTGTGAGCTATACTTGAAAAGGAAGCCTGTAGGCTCTCCGTCCTCATCAGTGGCCAAAGGTAAGTCAGGCAAGATCTTCTCGGCCTGTACGCCCTTCAGCCAATCGAGGGCGCGTTCGTAACGCTTCTCGCGGATCTGCATACCCATATTCTGGGGCAGCGACGCGGCCATGTGGTATAGTGCAATATCACAGGTGTACATGACCACAAGCTGGTTGCGGTTATCACCATCGGCACTGAATATGGCCTGGCAGTCATACTTGGGGCGTAGGTAGCCCGCTATTTCCTCGATGGCCTCCTTCTCGGCTTTGGCCCGGTTCTCGGCACTCACCTGAGTAACGATGCGTAGCGCACCCTCACCGATAACCACCTTGTAATCTTCGTCTGTGATGAACATAGTGCTGCTTATTTAGTTACGAACAAAGCGCGTTTCTCGATATCCTGAACCTTCACGCCTTTCTTGAACTGATGTGTGGCCACCATTTTCTTGATGTCCTGTTTAGCCACCACCACCAGTTTTCCATTAACTACTACTACGAGCTGTTTACGGCCCGTCAGCTTCTGAAGCTTAACGGCCTTTTTGACGGCGCGTTTGTAACGCCATGCGTTGTACAAGTCTTTAATCAGTTGTATCATATTACCATGTATTTTTGGGGCTCGGACGCTTGCCGAACCTCGGTGTAAACTTTTGTATGCGCGTGTTCTTTTGTAATATATAGATGGCTCCTTCGTCGGCATCCGGCGCGTCATCGTTGCCGCTCATTCCCTTTTGGAAAGCCAAAGTCTGCTCAAGTCCGGCCTGCATGTCCGGGTCATCTTTCTGCGACTCATCGTAGAACACAAAGCCACGTTCCCATAACGGACTGATTGCCTCTATACGCTGGAACTTATCGGGCTTCTTTCGTTTGTCGCCTGTGATGGGCAGTTGGTAGCCTCTAAGCTCTCCCTCAGTGGTGAAGTCATCGAGTATCATATCCTGCATGAAGGAAGCCTCCATTGCAAAGCGGATGGCAATGCCCTCTTCCTGGCTCCACTCATAGATATCATAGCACCACCTTACCATTTCAGCAAGGGAGGTCTTACGGACGAAGGCCCTCAGTTGCCAGAGGTTCGTCTTTTGCTTACCCCATAGCTTAGCTGACTTGGTATCGTTCTTTTGGGTTCCCTTCCAAGATGGGTCGATGTAAAGGACGAATTCAGAGAACTCCTTCCACTTGGGACGCTTGGCCCAACGTATCCACTCATGCTTGAACACGTTACCCTCCACAATCGGGTTGTGCATCATCTCCTTGTTCCAAGCGCGGTAGCCGACAAACTCTTCATAAGCCCGTGCCTCTTCCTTAGTCCATTTATCCTTCCATACAGGCTCGCCCTCGTTGTCAACTGCATAGACAGTCGAAACGTGTACGCCCTTTGTGGCACAGATGTTGGCCAGTACTGAGGTCTTACTAATGAGGTTGCCTACCATGATAAAGCGGCCACGTCCTACATCAAGCGCACCGAAAAGGGCCTCTTTTACCCAATCCGTCAACTCGCCCACACGTCGCTTGTTTCGGCATAGCTCATCATCGTCGAGGTCATCTATAACGATGTAGTCGGGACGTGCCTCGCGCTTTCTGAGACCACGTGGCGACTGCCCGCGACCGCATGCCAGGAATGAAACACCGTTGCGTGTGGTGAACTCTCCCTCCGTCCAATCGCCCAAGGTCATCTGCTCCCCAAAGTCGGCAATAATGCGCTTGTTGTACTGGAGCTCAGCTTGAATGTCGCCCAACAGTCGGTTGGCACTATCCTCAGACTTACCAACAATCACCATGAAGTTGATCAGCCGTTTGGGCTGGAATATCAACCAAAGCGGCATGAAGATGTCGAAATGCGTGGACTTGGCGTGACCGCGTGGCCATTTGAACACGGCCTTGAGATTGGGCGTATTCTTAACCTTCTGCGCTGCCTGGTTATGGAACGGGGCATTGTGGATAATGCGGACGGGCTCACCCGTCACCTTATCGCGCAGTGTGAGGAAATGGGGGAAATAGTACTCACAGAAAGCGGCATAGTCTTTCTGGAGCCTGCGAATACGCTGCTCCTTCTGCGTCTGGCTTTCACGTGTGAGCTGTGAAGTCTCTGTAAGCGACTGTATTTGCTTACAGTGTTCCTGCCATTGCTCAAGTGCCTGTTTCCTTTCCGCTGCTGTCATGGGGCAGTGAGTTTAGAGTTCGGCACTTGGGGCCATCTTTTCCATGAGGAACTGGTTCTGGTACTTGTTGATGGCCTTGATGAGTTCGGGGGTGATTTCCGGGTCAAACTCAGCATTGTACTGGAGCCATTTGTTGAACGCCATGAATACCTCGATGGCATCTACCACGTTGGCCTTCTTATCAAGTTTCTCGACTACGGCACTCAGCTTAGACAGCTTATCGGCCAGTGAGCCAATCAGTGTCGGGTCGTTGGACTTGTTGACGTTCTCAATGAGTTGGTCAATAGTGAGCAGCAGTTTGTTCACCAGTTCCGGGCGTGTGATGTTCTTGGCGGCGCGTGCCTCCTTCCATCCTTCCTTCGTACACCAGTTCGATATGGTAACGCGTGATACGCCCAACCGTTCTGAAATTTCCAGTTGCTCCATGCCGGACATATACAGTGAACGTCCGAGCTGTTTCTTGTTTTCAAGTTCTGCTTTTGTCATTGCGCTATTACTTTTTATTGCGATTTTGCAGTGCAAAATTGCATAAAAAGGGCCACACTAACAAAAAACGGTGTACTCGTTGCAGCCTTTACTGCAAGCGTTGCAGCGTTTTTTGGAGGGTCGCTGGAAAGTGCGTAATATTGCAGTCGCAAAACATAAGTAATTGATATGAGTAAGCGAGTAAGAATTACCAATGAAAGCGTCAACAGCTACGGCTTCCGGGTTCTGACCAGCGGAATAGATCTGGAGCAGTACAGACGCAACCCCGTGCTCCTGTATATGCACGAGCGCGGTAATGTTATAGGTTACGTGAAAGACCTGCAAGTTGAGAACGGCGAGGTGACCGGCGAACTGGTATTTGATGAAGCCAGCGAGTTGAGTATCCGATGCAAGAAACAGTTCGAGGTTGGAAGCCTCCGAATGGTAAGCGTCGGTTTGGATCCGAAGGAGACCAGCGGTGCTCCTGAGCTGCTGCTTGAGGGTCAGACCAGACCAACCGTCACCAAGAGCAAGTTGGTGGAGGTGTCACTTGTGGATATCGGAGCCAATGACGATGCCATTAGAATGTACAACGAAGGTACAGCTATTGAATTAGGAAAAGACGGCAACTGCCTGTTGCCATTACTGAGTAATAACCCCATCAATCAAACAACAATGGATTTAAAGAAGTTAGCCCTACAGTTGGGCCTGCCTGAGACGGCAGACGAGGCAACCGTTCTCTCGAAGATTGCCGAATTGCAGAAAGAGGCCGGAGCGTCTGTAACGCTCAAGGCTGAGAATGACAAGCTGAAGCTTGCAGGTATTACAACTCTCGTGGACAAAGCCATCACCGAGAAGAAGATCACTGTCGAGAATAAGGAACACTTCCTTAACCTCGGTAAGACCATCGGTGCTGAGGAACTTGAGAAGACTCTTGCAGCCATGTCGCCCAACGTAAAGCTGAGCGGTATCATCAACCATCAGGGTGGCAGTCCCGCACAGCAGGGCTCATACACCAAGCTGAGCGAGGTTCCTGAGGCAGAGCTGCTGACAATGCGTCAGTCAGATCCAGCAACCTACAAGCGTCTGTTCAAGGCCGAGTATGGCTATGAGTGTGAAATCTAATGTCAAACCAATAAGAAAACGAACATGAAAAGATTGCTTTTTCTGATGTCGGCGGTTTTGATTAACTGCCTGTGCGGTGGCCTGATGGCCTCTGCTGCGGGGTTTAGCCCCATGTCGGGAGCTGTTGGACTGAATGTCCTTGCGGCAGTTGTTGGCAATGTTGCCCCTGCCGGTTCCCTTTGTGCCGGTGTATATACTGAGATATGGACTGGCGAGCTCGTAAAACATCTGCGCCGTGGCCTTGAGGCTACCTGGCTCGATGGTATTCCTGACAACTCAAGTATCGTAAAGAATGACATTATCCATTTGGTAGAGGTCGGCGTGGAGCCTGACGTACTGGTAAACAATACAACTTATCCAATCCCCTTGCAGGCCCTCGATGATGCGGATATCGCCATCCAGCTTGATAAGTTCCAGACTAAAGTAACTCCTATCACAGACGATGAACTTTATGCCATCAGCTATGATAAGATGACACGTGTAAAGGAAAGTCATGGTAACTCTATCAACGACTCCAAGTTTGCCAAGGCCGCTCACGCCATGTGTGCTGCCAGCAATGGTGCGAAGACTCCCGTTTTGAAGACTACCGGCTCACGCGATCCTGAGACTGGCCGTATCAAGCTCGTACCAAACGACCTTATCCGTATGAAGAAAGCTATGGATAAGCTGGGTGTTCCTACTATTGGCCGTCGCCTGGTATTATGCAGTGACCACATTAACGACTTGCTGGAGGTTGACCAGAAGTTCAAGGAGCAGTACAATATCAACCGCAACGATGGTACTGTTGGTCGCCTATATGGCTTCGATATCTATGAGTTTGCCAACAACCCGCTCTACACTACGGCAGGCACAAAGAAGGCTCTGGGTGCAACCGCAAGCACGGGTGAGTTCCAGTGCTCGTTCGCGTTCTATGTTCAGCGTGTGTTCAAGGCTACCGGCTCGACCAAGATGTACTACAGCGAGGCAGGCACGGATCCTGAATACCAGCGTAACAAGATCAACTTCCGTCACTACTTCATCTGCATGCCTAAGAAGGCCGATGCTGGCGTAGTCATTTACTCTGACTATGACGCTCAGGGTGCTCCCACCATCACAGGTGATGATGCTATCAGCGTGAAGGCTGCCGGAGGTTCTAACAACCGTACCTATGCCACCTCAAACGGTGCTGACATTACGGCTGTAAGTGATTCAGAGTGGCTGACTGTAGCTGTAACTGGTAAAAAGGTGACCTTCACCAGTGAGGCATACGCCTACGACGCTGAGGGCGAGGCAACCCGTACCGCTACCGTGACCATCGGTATCAAGGATACAGAGGTCACCAAGACCGTGACTGTAACACAGCCAATGGTTGAGAACGCATAAGGAAACGTAGGCTATGGCAAACAAGCTGCAATATCTGGTAATCCACTGCACAGACACACCTGCTGGCCGTGAAGTGACATCGGATGACATCCGTCACTGGCACACTGACCCTGTGTCGAAGGGTGGTCGTGGCTGGAAGCAAGTGGGTTACACAGATATGTTCCACCTCGACGGCAGAAGGGAGCGTCTTGTTAGGAATAACGAGGATGCCTATGTGGACGGTTGGGAGATTACCAACGGCGTAGCTGGCTACAACAGCGTGAGCCGTCACATCGTCTATGTCGGAGGCTGTGCAGCTAATGACCATAAGCGCAAGATAGACACGCGCACGGAAGCTCAGCGCAGAGCCATGAAGGAATATGTGCTGAACTTCCACAAGCGTTTCCCCTCTGTTAAGATTGTGGGACACAACCAACTGGCAGCTAAGGAGTGCCCGTGTTTCAATGTTCCCGCATGGCTGAAGGAGATAGGAATAAAATAATATCTGAACATGGACTGGAGTACAATACTTAGTATGGACTTGAGCACGATACTTAATTACGTTTTCGGAACCGGCCTGGTGGCAACACTCATCAGCCTGCTAAGCATCCGCAGTGAACTTCGCAAGGTTCGTGCGGAGGCAAAGAAGGCAGAGGCAGAAGCCGACTCCGTCAAGATAACCAATACTGAGAACGCTACGCGCATACTGGTTCAGAATATTGTAGAACCCCTAAGAGAAGAATTGGATGCAACAAGAAAAGAACTGTACCAGGCGAGGGAAGAGCTTAAAGAGGTTCCACCCCTCAAGCGTCAGGTTGTCCGGCTGTGTAAGGCTATGGAGGCTGTTAAGTCTTGCCCTTATAACAGTGAGTGCCCTGTGCGTGATGAGTTGCAAAAGTCAGGCGACGATGCCTCAAGCGTCCTACGTACCTCCTCCCGTGGCAATTCCAACGCTCACACCCGTAGCGGTGGACGGCGACAGCGCAATGCTGGAGGCCAAGCTTCGCACGGATTCAAGCGGAAGGGTGATACTGGATCTGCTTCGTCAGGAAACCTCGAAACGGATGAGCCTGCAGGCGGAGATCGACTCTCTGGGCAACCTGAAGGTGAAAGCCAAACGGAAGCCTGACACCGTCTATGTCGAAGGAAAGGACTCCTTGATATACGTTCCGGTTCCCGGCCCTGAAAGGGAAGTGGAAAAGGTTGTCGAGGTTAATGTCCTAAACAAATGGCAGAAGGCTATGGTATGGCTTGGCTCAGCAGCTCTGCTGATAGTGGCAGCCCTCGGACTCCCGAAGCTCTTAAAACTGATTTTAAAACTCTTAAAACGCTATTAAAATGGCAAAGGATAAGGAAAAGAACGAGGCCCCTGCCAGTCAGGAGCCTAAGAAGGAAGAACCGGCATTCCTTGAGCAGTACCGCAAGTGCTACCCGACGAATAAGAAGTTCTACGTGGCTTCCGACAATATGGTATTCCTTGAGAGTGAATTCAAAAAGGCCGCAGCACACCAGGCAACGCTGGGCAGCGGTGAGTTAATAACCTATTAAACAACAACAACATGTTACCCAACGTAAAAATCATTCTTGGAAACGGAAACGTCGGCTCAGTGAGCCTTTCCGATGATGGTGTTGCCGCTCTGCTTCTGACTGGTGCTGCAGTGGAAAACAAGTTTGCGCTCAACACTCGCTATGTGCTGAGTGGCACAAGCGGTCTTGCCACTCTTGGTATCACTGAGGCAAACAACCCTCTTATCTGGAAGGATGTTAACGCCTTCTACACAGAAGCCGGTGACGGCGCAGAGCTTCACATTCTGGCCGTGTCTGAGGCAACCACTCTGACACAGATGGTGGCAGCTGCTGCTGACAGCCCCATCCACAAGCTTCTCGATCCCGCAGCCGGTCGCATCCGTCTGGTAGGTCTGAACCGTACACTCCCCGCTAACTACGAGGCCACTATGAACGGCTGTGTTGACGGTGACGTACAGACCGCCGTAGCTGCTGCTCAGGCTATCGCTGAGAGCTATCTGGGCAAGATTGCCCCTGTTTGTATTATGGTTCCTGCCATGAAGTGGAGTGGCAGCATGACCGGCATCTACCAGCCTCGCGAGGGCTCGCAGAATATGGTCAGTGTTATACTCGCTTCTGACGGTAAGGTTGGTACAACTCAGAGTGCCGCTATGGGTATGATTCTCGGTCGTGCCGCTAAGGTTCCCGTGAACGTAAGCATTGGCCGCGTTAAGGATGGAGCCATCTGTGCTTCTGGTGCTGGCTTCCTGATGGATGGCACAACTCCTGAGAGCCACTATGCAGACTGGAACGCTCTGCATGATGCAGGCTACATCTTCTTCCGTACCTATATCGGAAAGGGTGGCTACTATCTGAACGATGACGCAACCGCAACGGCCACCACAGATGACTACTGCCGTCTGTGCCTGACACGTGTTATCCAGAAGGCAGTTGTAATCTGTTACAAGTGCTACATCGATGAGATTCTGGACAACATCGACGTTGCCCCTGAGACGGGCAAGATCCCGACTGCTATGGCCAAGTACTACGAGTCACTGCTGGCCAAGAACATCAACAGTGGTATGGAGGGTGAGATGAGCGGCTTCAACGCAAGCATCGATCCTGATCAAGACCTTATCACTACCGGCAAGATGGACGTGGTGGCCCGCATCACTCCGACTGCCCTGCTCCGTGAGATTGAGGTGAACCTTGCATTTACTAACCCTAACGCATAAGAACAATGAAAGACTTTAATTCAAAGGAATATGCCTGGATCGATGTTACCGTCGTAGTTCTGGGCGTGGAGATCAAGACCGTTCGAGCCGTTGAGTACAAGTCAAAGCGTGCTACAGAGGCCCTCTATGCTGCTGGCAAGTGGGCGCGTGGCATCCAGAGAGGCCGCAAGGAGGTTGAGGGAACGCTTACCGTTCTCCAGTCTGCCCTGATTGCCCTTCAGGACGCAGGTAAGGCTGCTGGCTTCAACGATATCACCGATATCGAGTTCGACATGGTTGTGTCGTATGCCAGCGAGTACGGCGGCAAGGTCACCACAGACCGCATCCACCAGTGTGCTATCACTGAGGCCGTGAACTCCATCAAGGAAGGCGACCTCTATTCAGAGCACGCCCTGCCGTTCATCGCTTGTGAAGTTGAGTATGGTATTTAATCCAGGACTGCCATGAAGGAAATCGATTCAAAACAGATTGATGCGTGGAAGAAAGCGCACGGCGACGTTTTCAAGGTAGAGGTTGACGGTAAGGTCTGCTACCTGAAGAAACCAGACCGCAAGGTGCTGGGAGCCGCTTCCGTTCTCGGAAAGAACGACCCGATGAAGTACAACGAAGTCCTGCTGGAGAACTGCTGGCTGGGTGGCGATGAGGAAATTAAGAAGGATGACAGCCTGTTCCTGGGCGTGTCAAGCCATCTTGCAGAAATCATCGAGATCAAGACCGCAGAGATAAAAAAACTCTAAGCCGGACAGGTTTAAAGGATAAGCGCGGATGGCTCTCCCTCGGCGATGCGCTCATTCGCGCTTATCTTCATTTCGACCCCTCCGACCTGTCTGACGAAGAATGGGCGATGCAGATAGGGATGGCAGAATATATCAGGGCCGACTTAACAAATTCACTCACCATTAGTTTACGAGCATGCCTACGTTAGAATATACTTTCTCCATCCAAGACCAAGCCAGTGATAAGCTGCTACGGATAACGGCTGCCAGCCAGCCGCTCATCAGTGCGGTTACTACCGTGCAGGATAAGATGGCCGCTGCCGGTACACTGATGAATGAGACGGGCGGTAGCATTACTGCCCTGAAGGCACAGATTGACGCGCTGAGCGCAGAACGTGACCTGCTTCCGGCTGATGGTCTGGGAACTATCGCCCAATACAACGAACGCATCGGAGAGCTTCAGCAGAAGGTGTCTGACCTGCAGACCGCCATGCCGAAGCCCGTCACCGTTCCTTACACATTTACCCTGAATGACCGTGTCTCTGGCGGCCTTCGGAAGATTAACACAGAGAGCGAGCACGTCCGCAGTGCTATGGATGGCGTTGGCCAGAAGATGAAGGCCGCAGACGCATTGATGGACGCGACGGGCAGAAGCGTCGGTGCGCTTCGTGCCAAGATAGAGGCCCTTCGTGCTGAGCGCGAGTGGATCCCCTCAGACAACCTCGATGCCATCCGTGAATATGACAAAGAAATCAAGTCGCTGGGTGATGAGATAGAGCGTGTGGAACGCCTTACCAGCGGCACAAGTAACTTGAGCAAGTGGGCCGGTGACTTGGCAAGTAGCGTCCCCGGCATCGGACTGCTCAAGAACCCCATCGTTCAAGCTGGAGCCGCGATGATTGGAACGGCCAAGTCTGCCATGACCTTCGACCAGAACATGGCACAGGTGAATATTACCACACTGCTTGAAGGAGAGGATCTCGAAAACCTGAAGAAAGGCATCAAGGGCGTGGCAGAAGAGTTCGGCGCGGACGCTGCAACGGTTCCTTTGGCTTTCGACCTTATCAACTCACAGATCAACGATGCCGATAAGTCCATGAATGTGCTGGCTGCCAGTATTAAGGGTAGCAAGGCGGGCTTCGCGGACGTGAACACCGTAGCCTCAGCACTGGCACAGACCGTGTCACTGTTGGGCGATGTTGATGCCAATGAGGTGCTGGACGTGTTCTTCGCATCAAAGCGAATGGGTGCGGTGGACTTTTCCAGCTTGGCACAATACCTGCCGAAACTGCTGTCAACAGGTGTCGGCATGGGTATTGACTACAAAGACGTATCAGGCGCATTCTCCTACCTGACTGGTAAGGGCCAGAGTGCCGACCAGGCCACCGTTATGCTTCAGAACGCCATGTCTATGCTTGGCAAGGGTGACGTTCGCGATAAGATGGCAAAGGCTGGCGTGAAGGTCTTTGATGAGCAGGGCAAGATGCGTGGCATGACGGATATCTTCGGCGACCTTAGTAACCTGATGAACGGACGCTCTGATGAGGAACGCTCACAGCTGCTGGAAGGTTTCGGCATTGTGGATAAGGAGGCAAAGGGAGCCTTTAACGTCCTGATGGCCGATATGGAAAAATACAAGGGTATTGTTGAAGGTGTTCAGGACGCTACTAAGAACGAGGAAGGTAACAAGGCCCTCGCAGCCAGTAAGAACACCGTTCAGGAGGCGGAGGAAGCGTGGAACCGCTTTAAGAACGTAGGCCTTTCCATCGGCGAGCAGATGCTACCTACTATCTCCACCGGCCTTGAAACATTCTCCACACTTATTCAGGCTTTGTCGCCTGTAGTACAGTTGGTGGCCCCGATTATTAGTGGCGCGTTCTCTGGTGTCAGCGTGGTACTGAAAGGCGTTACTTTTGTTGTTAGGACACTGATTGACTTTTTCGGTGGCTGGCTGAGTTACCTACAGGAGGGACAGCCTCTCGTTGTCGGCTTTACCGCTGCACTTGCCGCACTCGGAGTGGTATGGGCTGCCAACACGGCCATTGCCAAAGCCGATATCGTATGGCAGGGCATCAAGAATGGCCTTACCGTCGTTTCGACTACTCTTACGGAGGGATGGGCCGCAGCACAGGCATTGCTAAACGCCTCCTTCCTTGCCTGCCCGCTGACGTGGGTTATAGCTGCTATCGTTGCGGTTGTCGCTGCCGTAGCTGCTGCATGGCAGAAGTTCGAAGGCTTCCGTGTTGCAGTTCTTGGCGCATGGGGCGTAGTTAAGGAGTTCGGACGCGCACTCGTGAGTGCCATTGTGTCACCGATTAAACAGATTCTGAAAGGTATTGGAAGTCTTGGCGAGGCTATTGCCAACCTCTTTGAGGGCAATTTCGATGCAGCCGCGACAGCAGCCAAGCAAGGCTTCAAAGATATAGGAAAGGGCGTGCTTCAGTCATCGCCCGCAGGTATTGCCGTCAACACGTGGAAAAACGGCAACTATGCCAAGGCATGGGAAGATGGCAAGCAGGCCGGACACCAGAGCTGGGCAAACTCACAGTCTGAGAAGGCAAAGTCGGCAGCGGAACTGCCAAAGGAACTTGAGGCCGCAATGAACGTATCAGAGACCGCTGCTCCCGCAGTCAGCACTCAAGACCTGCTGGAAAAGATGGATAAGAGCGGTAAGGGTGGTAAGAGCGGTAAGGGATCCAAGACCAAGCAGACTCTTAACCTGAATGAAGAGGCCACCAACTATGCGCAGAGTGCCAACTATCTGGCAGCTACACAGAAGCTGGCTCCAGTAACGGCAAAGCTGCTGCCTATCGGTGACGTTGCTCAGGCTCCATCCGTCAATGGCGGCATCGCCAAGACGCAGGCCATCACTCAGACCAACAGCGCACTGACGGTGGACGTTTCCAAGCAGGAGTACGAACCAGAGGGTACAAACTACCTGAGCGATATCATGGCCAACGTCCGCAAGATAGCTGCTGCTGTCATGCTACCAATGGCCGTATCATTGACAAACCCGGCTGAGGTTTCTGCCAATACGAACATAGAAAATCCATTTGAGCTAACACTCCCTGTAGAAATTTATGCCATAGATGACGTTGCCGCTCCAGCGATGCCAGAAAGTCTTACCGATGCTACCGATATCGCCAACTCTGACAACAGCCAGAGCCAGACTTTCAACAGCAGCGTTCAGGAAAGCAGCAGCAACGGCAGCCGTAACGTTACCATCGACCGTGTATGCGACCAGATAGTTATCAACGTAGAGAATACCGACGGACAGGGTGCAGAGGAAATCCGCAGCCGTATTCTGGAGGTGCTCAATGAAATAGTGGAGGGATAGGCTATGGGTGTATTTTCAGTCTATGACATCATCAAAAAGGCACAGGCAGCAGCCTCAACGATTGACACGCTGCTTGGCTCTAAGATTGGCGATCCGAAGTTCAAGCCCAAGTATGACGGCCCCGAAGCCAATGAGCGCGAGAGCAGCAATCTCGGCTCTACGCTGAGGAAGCGCGACGCTAACGGACGCTGGTACTTCATGCCAGTTGTGCTGGTGTATAAAGGAAAGGAGTATGAGATGCCCAACTCCCTCATTTCCATACGCGGAAAGAAGCATATCGTGTCCACCCCTATGGTTGGCCGTAAGGGAACCGTCAAGGAGCTTATCAGCATGGAGGATTACGAGATCAAGATTCAGGGTGTGGCCTTGGGCACTGACTGGCCCGATGACCAGTTGGCCGACATCAAGGAAATCTACGCCGTGAATGAGAGTGTACAGTTGAAATGCGCCCTCACCGATATCTTCATGGATGAGGAAGACATGGTTGTAATCAAGAGCATAGACATTCCCGAAATGAGAGGTGTCGAACACGCTCAGACCTACAGCCTCGACCTTGAGACAGACAGGAGTTTTGAACTGATAATGGAGTGATATATGTTTGTACTGACCTCAGAGATAAGCATTGGCAGCGTGACGTTCAAGAGCGTCCACGACGTGCAGATCAAGCGGAGTATCTACAGCCTCGCTGCTACAGCCGTCGTGAAGGTTCCCGTGACAGCCGTGCTCAAGCATGAGGGCGAGCCTCCCGCACATATCGAGACGGCCAATGCTATCAAGGCAGGCGACGCGGTGACTATCAAGCTGGGCTATGACGGGCAGCTCCAGACGGAGTTCGTCGGCTATGTAAAGCGTCTGAACTACAAACTGCCTCTGGAGATTGAATGCGAGGATGAGTACTATAAGCTGCGCTTCGTCAACTGTGTTTTCAGCAAGAAAGAAACGTCGTTAAAAGCGTGTTTAAACGAGGTTCTAAGCGGAGTCCAGATGGGCGAGGTTGCCGACCTCACGCTAAAGAACTTCGTTATCAACAACAGGCCCGGAAGCTGGCTTCTCGGCTACCTGAAGAAAGAATACGGCCTGCTGGCCTATTTCGACATCAACGGCAAGCTGTATGTGGGCAAGGCCAACAGCGTGAAGGGCGAGACCGTGAAATATGTGCTGCGTGAGAATGTCATCAATGACGATGAATTGAAATACCAGCTGGCGCAGGATGTCAAGCTGAAGGTTAAGGCCATCTGCTACTATAAGGATGGCTCGAAGATTGAAGGCGAGCTTGGCGAAGACGGAGGTGAGCAGAAGACGCTATACTACTACGACGTGAAGGATGCCGGAGAGTTGAAGGCCCTCGCAAACGAGGAACTGCGACGCTACAGCTTTGACGGCTACAGGGGCAAGATTAAGACATTCCTGCAGCCCTACGCCCTTCCCGGCATGGTGGCCGATATCACCGACAATACATACCCCGACCGTAGCGGCAGCTACTTCATCGAGGCAGTGACAACAACATTCGGTACTGGCGGTGGCCGTCGTACCGTAGAAATAGGTATAAAGGCATGAGCAAGGAAATAGACGAAATACGCAGGAAGTTCAACGGAATGATGGGCGACATGGTGCGCAATGTCATTCAGGGCGTTGTGACTGAGGTGAACGAGGATGAGTTTACCTGCACCGTCCGTGTGGATGACGCTGTGGACTATTTCGACGTTCGCCTGCGTGGTCTTGTGGACGGAGCCCTTCAGGGCTTCGCGTTCATCCCCAAGGCTCAGAGCGTAGTCCTGGTTTGTCCCATCGGTGGCAGCAACGAGCTTTTTGTATGCCAGTACACGGAAATAGATAAGCTCATCTTCACCGACAACAACCTGAAGCTGACCATCGACACGGAAAAGCTGGAGCTTGAAAGAGACAACGTCACCATCACCAGTGATGACAGCAGTACGGTCATCAAGGCCAGCGATGCAACGGCAACGGTAAACACAGACGGCATAGAGCTGAAGATCGGCAGCAGTACCATCACTGTGACATCGGGCGGCCTGACACTGAAAAAGGGCGGTGCTGGTCTGAAAAAAACACTGGAGAGCATGCTGGATGCTATCTGCCAACTGACGGTTCCGACGGGCGTAGGCCCCTCTGGAGTACCTATCAACATGGCATCGTTCCAGCAGATAAAAGCAGAAGTTTCACAATATATGGAGGGATAGAATATGCCATTAGTTAAAGCAACAATCAAGAGCGAAGTAAAGGATGCCTTTACAGCGGTTATGAACCAGAAAGACGATGACCGCGAGGGCGCATTGGATAAGGTGGCCGACAAACTGGCCGATGCCATCATCAATGCCATCAAGAGCCAGCAGATAACATACACTTCCGGGTTGGTAGCCCCGTCGATGGGCGGGCCTGTCACCGGCGCGTTTAACTATGTGATATCGTAATATGAAGGACTACTGCCAGACACAGAACGGAGACCTCGACCTGAGCACAGGCGATATCTACCCAACGGAGAGCACGGCACAGCATCAGCGTGACTTATTGTTGGCCGACCAGGGACATATCCGGCAAAAGCCAGAGGCTGGTGTCGGTGCTATGAATTATATTCTGAATGAAGACAAAGAGGGGCTGCTTCGTCGTGTGCGTAAAGAAATGGCCGCTGACGGGCAGAAGGTTGTAAAAGTTGCCTACTCAACTGTAACGTGTGAACTTGAAATTGACGCAAGATATGAAGAAAGTTGAAGTGCAAGCAGACCAGACCATCCTCGACCTTGCTATGCAATACTATGGCACGGCAGAGGGGGTCAGTGAAATCCTGAGGCTAAATCCGTTGCTTGAGAACGATCCTCAGCGACTTGCTGCCGAGGGAAGGAATATGGCAGACTTCTACCCTGACCTGAGGCTGAAGACTGGCCAGATAGTCATCATTGATGACGGCGGCACTCTTATAAAAAAGTCAATCGTGAAGAAGATAGATAGAAGTGTAACCACATATATGACAAAGGAATGGCAAGAACAATTAATGAGATAGAACTAAGTATCAGGAATCGCCTGAGCGCATCCTTCGATCTTTCCACATCGGCCGCCGCAGAATGGCGTATGTGGACTCACTGTGTGGCATACTGTATCCACCTGTTTGAAATCGTACTTGATCACTTCAAGGAAGAGATGGATGCTGACGTTCAACGTGAAGTTGCCGGATCGCTGACATGGTATAACGAGCAGTGCTATGAGTTCCAGTTAGGACACGAGCTTGTTTTTTCGACTGTGACAGGAAGGCTCGGCTACGAATCAGAGGACGAAAATTCCAAAATTGTAAAGATCGCAAGTGTAGATACTGCTGATGACGGCACGTTGATGTTCCGTGTTGCCACAATGGATGACAACGGGAATATTATTCCCTTGACATCTGGCCAGATGCTTAATTTCATAGACTATGTCAACTCGATAAAATTTGCGGGTACAAAGTCTCAGGTAATCTCCACAAATGCGGATCTTGTTAAATATGCAGTAAAGGTATGGTACAACCCCGCCACTCCTGTAGATGTTATCCGAACAGGTGTGGAAGACTCTCTCGCTAAATTCCGTGTCGCTCAACGATTTGGGGGCGTTATCTATAGGCATAAGATGATGGAAGCAGTAACTTCCGTTTCCGGTGTTGTCACGGCCAAGATACTTTCCCTTTATAGAAGGGGCACTGAAGATGCGGAATGGCAGGAAATAGACATCGTTTCAAACCTATATGCCGGTTATTTTGACTATGACCAGGAAAGCTGCTCTCTTGAACTTCTCTCAATTAATGACTTGGAATAATGGCAATGAATATCATACTTGATTTTAAGGAAATCGTGCGGCAGTATGTTGCCCCGCACAAGCGGCAGCCATCACGCCTGAGCTGGCTTTGGGCACTCGTTGACCTTGAGACAGTATGGGAGGCCTTTTCAGAATGGCGTGCATACTACCGTTATAAGGTGCATGTCACGAGCCAGCACAAATCCCTACAGGGCCATCTTATTAAGACGTTCGGCACGGGTATTAGGGTAAGAAGCTATGAAGATGAGTTCCTTGACGTGGGACTGGATATGGAACCGGCACATTGGGTTATCTTTGACCCGTTCCAGTCGATAGCACTTGAGGGTGAGAGCGGAGTGCCTTTTGAGGATGCAGATTTTATTGTGTATATACCTCTTTCTGTTAGTATTGGTCAGGTTTCAGCTGAAGTTGAGAAGTATAAACTTGCAGACAAAAAATATAAAATCATTCAAAGATGAAAAGACATGTACAGGAACCAGGTGTAAGGAAATGGTCTGGAAACGATCTCCTTGACCTACAGAGCGAGCCCCTAAGAGTGGTAGATGAATTCTTCTCCCAATGGGGCGATTGCATAATTTGCGGATGTACTATTTCCGAGAATAGCATCAGCGCAGGACTTGTAAGTATTGGCGGTTATACCCTCCCCCTTGCGGCAACTGAGGTGGAGATATGGCCAGTTTATCTTGTTGCCGACGTTGAGCATATACAGCGCGAATATGCTGATGATGTCGTGCGGGATATTGCTCTCAGGCGTTTTGCAAAAATAGTCTATACGGAGCCGGTGGAAGAAGGTCTCCACTTTATAGAGGTAACATCGGACGGGGCCGACAGTTTCTTCGATAAGATGAGGTCAACTTGGCTGACTCAGATCCGCAGGAACATATCCGATCTTCAGGGTGCGGACAGAACGATGGGTGCATCTATTCTCTCTTTATCGGAATCGGTTTCCGTGCTTAACGGTAAGTGCCCGTGTGAACTTGACCATGTACCAGGAATTAACGACTATGAGGGCTTCTATATTGGGCAGGAAGTGTGGGTGGTCGGAAGTGACGGTACGAAGACTTTTTATAAATGCCACGATAACGCGGAGGGTGCTGCGATTTGGCACGAGAGCGGTGAAGGATCTGGCGGTGCGCATAGTGGGGCCGTATTCCTCGCTGGCACGAGTAATATTGAACAGTCACACATCATTATAAATCAAGGATTAATTGACTAATTATGGCAAATGGAGTTTATGTTTATCAGCAGATTGTAAAGACAACCGCTGATTGGGCTGAAGACCAGGTCGTATGGCCCGCAAATGTCTGGCTTTTTGAGAAAAAGACGGACGGTACTGTTAGTATTAAACTGTCTGACGGACTGCACATATTTAGTGCGTTGCCCGAAAAGATCTTGGATGCTTATGAGGCGGCCAAACTTGGTGGGTACTCAGGCACACGTGCTCAGTTCTATGCCGTATTGAATAATATAGAGCAGAATGCCAGTCAGATACAGTCGATAATAAATGCCCTGAGGCAAGATGGGGTCTTAGGTGCGCCAACCCTCTCCGGGGAGCCGACTGAAGACACCCTGAGCTACACTTCCGGCGACACGGTCATTCCCTTTACAATAGGAAACGAGTGCCGCTATTGGGATGCGCTTCTTAACGACTGGCATTTCAAAAAACTCTGTGACATTACTGCGCAGGGGAAGGCCGTATGGAAGGATATAGGCCTTTCAAGCAATCCGTATTGTGGCCGTGTGTGGAACACTTCACTCAGTACCCCGAAAGCAGCAAACTATACAGGAAGTCTTGAGATGTTGAGGAACCTGCCACAGATATTGAAACTCGGTTGTTATCTTGTACAGAACGACCACACAAGACAGAAATTGAACCCGTCCGACCATTACCAGCTTGAAGATGGTGAGACCGTAGCCAGACTTGACGGGTCTATGGGCCATTATAATTGGGGCTGGGGCACTAAGTTTTATATCGCTATATACGAGTCTGGCGGTCTAAGACATGAGGAAGTATCCCTGCACCCTATCCCCGGTGTCTTTAATTATGTTATTCCTGTGGCCTCAATGTCAGCAACCGGCTTTGCGTGCATTGATCGCACGACAGACACATTGGTAAACTATGTAAATGACTCATCACAATATCGTGGCGGAACCAATGAGACCTCATGGGACGGCACATATAGAACCTTATGCGGAAAAGCCGTAACGGGTATGACCTGTGAGGACATGAGGGCTGCTGCACGTAAAAACGGGGCTGGCTGGCTTTGTGGAACCATGAGACATAGTGCCGTTGTAAAGATCCTCTTTGAGATCATCTTCGGTACAACTGACGTACAGGCCCCTTATAATCCCACACGAGATGAAAACGGCCTGTATCAAGGCGGTCTTGGAACGGGCGTTTCCACATGGACGTGGTCTGATTGGGGTAGTTATAACAGCTACAATCCGTTCATACCTACAAGCGTCGGTATTGAACTCGGCGACAGTTGCGGTATTTCATATTATCAGGTTAAGGATAGCGTAGGTACAGTAATATATACGGCTCCAGTTCCCGTGTTCTTTGGCCTAAAGCACCTATTTGCTTATCTCTGGCGACATCAGGATGATGAGTTTGGAAAGGTTAATGCAGATACAAGTATCACTCACCTTGTTGCACCTTCCATCTATGGAAAGTGGACAATCGGAGATGAAACGGGAATGTTAGCTTTTTCTACGAGCCCAACGCGAAGCACTGGATATATAAAGAAACTCTCATATAACCACTTAGAGATGTTCCCGACAGAGTTAGGGGCATCGGAGGCAACGTGGCAATGTGACTATTTCTGGAATGACAGTGGAGCTACTTCTGGCTTCCGTCTGGTGCTGCGTGGTTGTTATGCGAGCTACGGTTCCTCTGCGGGGCTTGCCGATGTCTCTGTGGACCATGATGTCTCGTACTCCCATGCGAACCTCGGGTCGCCTCTCTGCGAAGCAGAAGAGGAGTGGCCAATACAGCCAGTGTATGCGTCGGCGGCATAAAGTGGTCATAAGCGGGCTATGGTGGTCATGGGGAACAAAAGAACCCGTGGCCGTCAGGCCACCCCCAGTAATAACCGCGAAGCGGTTTTTTATATAAGCGTTCTTTGACTTTTTTTCATGTTTTTATCTAATTATGTCGCAAAGTCGGAAAAATTGTGTATCTTTGCACCCCGAAAAAGGTCGCCGTACCTCTGTACTCGGTGTTCTGGCTTCCGTCTGGTGCTGCGTGGTTGTAATGCGAACAACGGTTCCAATGCGGGGCTTGCCGATGTCAATGTGAACAATGATGTCTCGAACTCCAATGCGAACATCGGGTCGCCTCTCAACTTTACAATGGTTATGAGGGACGGGGCCTCGCCCCAAGGCGAAAAATAAACTAAAGGCGGGTAGTGCTGGTAGACTGGCGCAAGTCAGGCCGAAGGCAACGAAGTCAGAAAAAAAGCAGACCAAGACACTGCAAATGACACTGTACGGACACCGAAATGAGACGAAGAGGCTTTATTTCACCTCGTATCGAGACAAAGCCTAACTTTGAAAGGGCTTTCGAAGGCTTTGCGGACGGTAAGCATTCAAGGGCTGCCGTCCGCAAGTTCGAAGCCGACCTTGAAAACAACCTTAACATGCTACTGGAAGCCTACGCCTCAGGAACTTGGAAAACATCAGATTATTCCGACTCAGTTATTCATGAGCATAAGACCAGGATCATTAGCAAGCTCCCGGTCATTGACCATGTAATGCAGTGGGCCCCACTGCTACAGATAGAGGATTTCCTGTGTAGCACCTATATCCGAAAGAGTTGCTCATGTGTGAAGGGACGTGGAACCCACGATTTCGTTAACCTTCTGAGAAAAGATCTTGGCGACTACAATGGCACATATTACTACGTTCAGATTGACATTCATCACTTCTTCCCTCGAATTCCTCACGACATCGTTAAGGAGAGAATAAGGGAGAAAATAAAAGATCCGAAACTTTTGGTCTTCCTTGATGAGTTCATAGACAGCTATTATCAGGGACTGCCATTGGGCGTTAAGATTTCTCAGATACTGGCGAACTTCGTTCTTGCCAAATTTGACCATCAGGTTATCCGGGTGTTTGACATCGACAAGGATCCCGAAAAGATGGCCTACTGGCGCAGTCGCTATGTGACAGACTGCCTCCTGACCTGTAGGACGGAGCAACAGGCCGCAGAACTGGCAAAAGGTGTGGCCTATCTCAATGAGAAGTTCGACCGATTTGTGGCAAAGGGTCTGAAAGATAACTACCAGCGTTTTGCCGATAACATGGTAACGGAACATGAAGACAAAACATTCCTGCATCTTATCGTGGAAATGCAAATAATGGTGCTTACCCGCGACTATTATGCCGTTATCAATAAGGACTGGAACGTTCGCCCTGTCTATGACGGTGGCATTGACGTTTGCGGATACGTTTCCTACCATGACCACCGAAAGCTAAGAAAGCGGAACAAACAGGAACTGTGCCGTGAGGTGGCCAGACTGAAAAAGAAGGGCCTCAGCCCTGAAGAAATACGATTGAAATGTGCAAGCCGTATTGGATTTGCCATTCACGCGAACTGCAATAACTTATTACGGAAATTAGATATTAACATGGAAAAAAGACTTGGAACGGTTATTAAGAACCGCAAAGTGAACATTCCCTTTAAAGGGATGCGCTACGACCAGAAAAGAACATTTTCTGAGATCGTATGTAAAGACGGGCAGGACGAAACGCCCTACAAGATTCTGCTGGTGGACTTCATCGAGGATGACAGCACCATCGAGAAGGAAACAGTCATCGTGCAGGTTCCTGACGGTAACGGGGGAATGAAAACGGAGCAGCAGACACGCCCGAAGAAACGACTCGCCATCCGCTACAAACGGATTATCAGGACGGTCACACAGATTGGTACAGACGGCGAGGAAGTTGAAACCTACGAGTTTGAGCCGGAGGTTGATAAGAAGACAGGACAGCGCACAGGACGCGACGCGGAATGGTATTCTTACACCGGCAGCTCGGTACTTCTTGATCAGGCGGGAAATGATTTCTCAAAGGAGGATCTGCCCTGTCCTACGGTAATAACAGAATTCACGAACAAACAAGGTAAGAAATTCCTAAAATTCACTTGAACATGGCAAAAGTAAACAGAGTAATCTATCCACAGCGAAGGAGCTTTGAGAAGTACGACGGTAATCATTTAATCGTGTATCTGAACGAGGAAATCATCCCGGACTACGTGCCGGAGGAAATGGACAGGCAGCCAATGCCAGAACCCACGACAGCTTATGCCTATCAAGGCACGATGAAAGATGGCGGTACACTTATCGAGTGCTCCAGTACAAGCCGCAATGACCTTGTCAACGGTATTATCCGCTGTCAGTACACACAGTCTGAGGAAGATGCCATCAAGACGCATCGCCTTCAGGTGATTGGTAACGAGATTGCAGACGAAGAGGAATTGGCTAAGTACAACCAGGAGTGGACGGACTTCAACAGTGTCCGTGCCGTAGCCAAGGAGTATGTAGGCCGCTGGCTCTCGTAATAAGTCTTTCGGGGGAATAGAAAAAGCCCCCGGCCCATGTTAATAGTCATCTCACCTACTTTTAACACTAAATGCGTTGTACCGCAAGACCGGGGGCGTAAGCCCTTCGTCTCGGTACAACGCTATTTTTATGCCACTAAGTAGGTGAGATGGTGCAAAGGTACAATTATTTTTTGAAATGACACTGTTTGAGATACTAAATTTTAATCGGGAGCTGTTAAAAAGGCTCATTTCGCTGGGCTTCAAGACCGACGATTGCCGATATTTGGAACTTTATCGCGACTACGTGCAAATGCGCAGGGGGGGCGATAAGGTGACTTATATCGTGTCGGTACTGTCCGAAAGGTATAGCGTCAGCGAACGGAAAATCTACAGTATCATTAAACATCTGGAAACCGACTGCACGAGCGGTGCAGTGTGATTGTCCTTTTTCCTTCTTTATTGTCGCTTTCCCTGACTACCTTTGCACTGGTTATCAAAAATATCAAGTCATGGGAAAGTACACCTATAAACCACAATTCGGTGTGATAGTTATCTGCACCGATGAAAAAGAGCAGAAGGCAGTCTATGACCGTCTTCACAGTGAAGGTCTAACCCTTAAAGTCGTAAACGTATGAAGATAGAAGTGAGTCATCATTGCAGCGACTTCAACAGCTATCGCGCTGCACGTGTTAAGAGCCTTTTCAACGCTGAAAAGGGCTGTGATTGGGAAAAGACCGTAGAACTGCCCATCGAGGGCAAGGAGTGGCAAATTGGCCTCATTGTCGGCCCGTCTGGTAGCGGTAAAACGAGCATCGGGAACCGCATCTTTGAGGATGAGCCGATTTATGACCTTTATTCAGGATGGGATAGTAACAAGCCCATCGTGGACTGCATCGATCCTGAGGGCGACTTCAATATCGTCACGGGTATGCTGTCAGCCGTAGGGCTTGGCGACGTTCCCGCGTGGCTGCGTCCGTTCAACGTGCTCAGCAACGGCGAGAAGTTCAGGGCAGGGCTGGCACGTTTGGCCTGTGAGCGTCCAGAACATGCAGTCGTGGATGAGTTCACCTCTGTTATAGACCGCCAGATTGCCAAAGTAGGAGCCGCTGCATTCGCTAAGACGTGGCGACGTGGAAAGGGGCAGATAGTGCTGCTTTCCTGCCATTACGACATTATTGAATGGCTACAGCCCGATTGGGTCTATGACACTGCGGAGGCACGCTTTTACGAGCGTGACTGTCTTCGGCAGCGTCCGAAGCTCGAACTTCAAATTTATAAGGTCAGGGGAACTGTGTTCCCAAGACTGTTTAAGCAGCATTACTATTTAGATCTGGCTATGCCCGTAGCCGCAGAGTGCTTTGTGGGCTTTATCGACGGTGAGCCGGTGTGTCACCTGTGCGTGGCTCCACTTTTCACTGCAAACGCTTACAGGGCCACACGCCTGGTTGTTATGCCGGAGTGGCAGGGTATTGGTGTCGGCACACGGTTCCTGAATGCGGTCTGTGAGTACCACCTACAGGGCAGAGGCCGCTGTGGCTATAAATTGCCCGTGTTCTTCCATACATCACACCCTCAGTTATGCGGAGCACTCAGGCACTCTAAGAAATGGATCCAGACGGGCGCACACCTCTATGGTGATAACAAAGGGCGCAGTGCAGCGTCCATGAAGCGTTCCGCTGAGCGTAAGGGAAACAAGGATGCAGCAGCCATCGGTTACGGTGGTCACTTCCGGGCAGTACAGGCATTTAAATATATTGGTGAAAATGGTTATCAGGATATTGGGAAATAGGGACACGGCTGCATATCAGGCCGCACGTTCACTGATACTGGAGCACGGCCACCAGTTGTGCAGCGAGGGCAACCACGACTACCATTTGGCCGTTGCACCGTTGCTGACAGAGAAAGTTCCTGAAGACGAACTAAGGGAGCCGCTTTTTGGTACGCTCATATTCCACCCCTCGCCGTTGCCATACGGACGTGGAGCCTCATCCATCAAATGGGCATACAAGAGACATGAGCCAATAACGGCTGCTACATGGTTCTGGGCTGATAACGGCTACGACACAGGCGACATCTGCGAGCAGGAGATAGTGAAGATAGACTACGACCTGCGCCCACGAGATTTCTACGAGCAGCACATATTACCTGCCATGCTAAGAACGTTGGAACGCTGTTTAAATAGCATTGCAAACGGCTTTCAACGCAGAGTGCCACAAGTAGAGCAATATGCCACCTTCGATAAGCGCACATAAGCCCTAATTTTCTCTGCAAAGTTACGAAAAATCTGCCAAAAAGAAGCCCCGGAACCGTTAAAGTTTCGGGGCTTTATGTTAAACTTGAAAAGAGAGATTTTCGCGGCAACTGAGAGGACATTTCGTTTTGCTGGATTGAACGCTTCGTTTGAAAACGCGCGAACATTTCGTTTTGCGGATTATAGAACCTACATTCTCGACTCCGTCCTTAAAAGTACCAGGATCTATTAATTCTTCGTTTGGTCCTAAGGTAACCCTAGCTACTGGACGGATGAGTGTACCATCTTTCTTATTGATGATCCAATCAAAATTGGAGGTGTTGTTAGTGCTATACTGACCTTTACCCTTTACGGTTACTGTATAAGTGCCTGCATTTGTGGCGCTGGTGGCGCCTGTAATTTCATAATCGGTATCAAGCGTAAGATCTTTCCCATTACAAGTAACGGATGAGATTGATTTATAACTTGTAAAATCCTGTGAAGAGCCGTTATAGGTTAAAGTATTTGGCTCTGTGGTAGTAACTGTGAATGTACTATCTGCAGCAGTGTTAAAATTGACATTGTAGGTATATGTCTTGCCAGCAACAAGTGTCAACTCTGGGGTTTGTGGGTATTTAAATACTTGAGTTCGCGTTGTCTGACTATTGGTGTAACTCAGTTTAAAGATGTTAGTACCTGCTGTAATAGTCTGAGGTGCAACGAGCACTTCAAACTGGCGTCCATTTCTGAAGGCTGTGATTTCATTCTCCCCAGAACAGAGGTTTATGGCTTTTGCAGTTGTTTTCGCCACCTCAGTTTCAATGAGTTGGGATGAGTTGTTACCTTTTGCATCTTGATAATGGTAAGGCACAATGATCAGCTTCGCCATGCGGTGGGTGAAGGTAAGGTGGAATGGGTTTGTTGGTGTTTCTGCATTATAGGCACGAGTGACATCTGCTGCTTCCATCAGGTTGGCTGCTTCGTATTTTTCAGCAGTGCTTTGGTCTGTAATAGCTGTATTCGAAGTTGAGGCTTCTGGTCTGGTGGCAGAGTAGGGATACCAGGCAGAAATGGTAACGCTGGTGCTACCACTATGCGGCCAGTAGAAAGGCTCTACACCAACATCTGGTACCAGTTTGATGGGTGAAGCTGAATTATCTATCTTATATTTCTTCACAACAGTGCTAGTCCCACTGGTGATTTGTATTGCCACAGGATCGCCATTTGTCCAAGTGTCGTTGACTGTGTTTGAACGGGTTGTTGCCCTGTTGTCATCTATACTGACAGTAAACTGCATGGGAGTGCGAGAGCTTTCTGCGTATTTGTCATCTACACAGGCGCTCAATATGAGAGTGATGGCAGTGAGCCAGAGTATCAGTTGCTTCTTCATTTGTTCCTAATTTGTAGGCTGTACCAGACCTGCATTTCCAGAAGTGGGGTCGCCACTAGAAATCCATGCTGTGATGTTATTTGCCGTCACTGTGACTTGAGGTTTCGTGAGGGTGATGTTATAGGTATATACATTCTTGGCAGCAAGGGGGAGAGCTGAAGTCAAAGCATAGGTAAAGCTCTCATTGATAGTCTCTTCTTCTCCTGACTTTGTAATTAGATCTATCGTGATAAACGTACCCGTTGGAATAGTTTGTGGTGGAACGATAAAAGCTATATCAGAACCTCGACTGACAACTGTTGTTGGACCCTCATCAGCTGCAGAAGCTGATCCTAAGTCTGAGCTCGCATCATACACCTTAAACGATACCTTGCGTTTAATGTTGGAGAGTGTAACTCGAGCGTACTTGGTGTCTTCAGAACCAGCATATGCAAGATCGTCTGCTGTTACTCGGCCGATACTACCTTCTTCTGCTACATTAGAGGCAGGTGCCAGCTTCACCACGATCTTCGACAGACGATGCACGAAGTTGAGGTTTACAGTGCCCTCGTCTCCATCTTGGTAAAGGGTGCAAGGGGCCACATTAGGACTCGGTGATGAGGGGAAACCAACCATCAGGTCGCTGGCTTTATAGGCAGCTTCCGTTGTCTGGTCTGCTGCAACAGTAAAGGAGTAATCGGTGGTGTATGTGAAAGGGTCGAAATCTCCTGCTGTTATTTTCGTTACAGAAGACACTGAGCCAGCAGGATAGACGCCATAGATTTCTAAAGCGTGCAATAACTTGGGCCAATATAGCCTATTTGCGGAGTCATCATAAGTGAGTCTGCCGCTACCATCAGCAGTATAGGTGATAGGTAATGGGTATGAGATGCAGCCATCTGTTTTATCTCTCATAAAGACATCTACTTGCTCGCCGTTGGCGAACTGCGTGGCTTGAATGTCACTGCCAGCACGGGTTGTTGCAGTGCTGTGAGCATAAGTCAAGTGCAGTTCTGGTGGCATGTTAGTGGGCACGACTTCCTGGCTCGTGTTGACAATCATCTCGCCATCACGGGCACAGGCAGCAAGAATTACCACCACAAACAATGCAAGTAGAATATCCGCTTTCTTCATCGTTTATTGAAGGGTGCCTATTTCGTCGATGGTTCCACCATCTTCCCAGTTAGTGATAGAAGTAGTCACGTCAATGTGTGGCTTGTTGATACGGATATTATAAGTGTGAACTTTTGACGCCACGAGTGTTAGACCACCACCTGGTATTTTGTAGAAAAATGTATCAGTAATACGATTTTCTGGTGTTTCTGATAGTTCTGTTTTATCTTCATCTATAAGATCCACTTTTATAAAAGGTGTATCTGCCGCAATATCTTGTGGAGGTACAATTGCAGACAAAGTAACTGCAGTGTAGCCGCCTACAGTAATAGTTGTTGCTCCTCTTCCTACAACAACTATGTCAATAGAAGGCGATGTAGCATGGCTGGCATCGTCATTAACTAGCACATCTGTACTAGGAACTTGGAAAGTTGTCCTTCGTTTGGTGTTTATAAGAGTAACACGAGCATACTTTTTGTCAGTCGTGCCAGTATATTTTATATCATCCAATGGAATATCTGTATCTTGAGTGCCGGTTGTTTTCGTTACGTTAACAATAATTTTTGTCAAGCGGTGAGTAAATGTCAGAGGAACAGTTCCAGGATTTTCGTATTGTGTTAGTTTGAAAGGGGCAGTATAAGCAGTACCTCCCGTATGCGTATATTCAGAAGGTAAACCCGTCATCAAATCACTGGCTTTGTAATTAGCTTCGCTAGTCTGGTCTTCCTGTACAGTGAAGTAGTAATTTTGTGTGTCTGAGAAAGGATTATAATTCGCATGAGTTGGGTTCGTGTTGTCTTTAACATTATTCCAGCTCACAGAACCTACAGGATAAACTCCGAAAATGTAGAGATCATGCATCAATTTAGGCCAAAAAAGTCGGTTTTCGTTATCACCTGTATAGGTTTTGATAGCACCTGTAGCAGTATTGATAACCTTATATATTTGGGGGTTAGGAGCATATCTGGAGGTGTCATCCGCATTAGTTGCATCTCTGAGGAAAACATCAATTTGTTCATTTGAATCAAACATTGTTCCTTGTATGTTTGATTCAGCACGGGTGATACCCATCTCACTGTGGCGGGTACTGATGATGAGCTCGTTGCTGACAGGAGCAGACTCTGTGGAAGAACTGTCATCGTGGGTGCAAGCGGTTAGCATCAGCATGGATGCTGCAGCTGCGGTCAGAAATAAATAATTTGTTCTCATGTTCTTTTATTTTTTAGTTTCTAATTTCTGTTTAAGCGGCTATACCATCAGTCGTAGGTCCCTCATTCCAAGGGGTGATAGACACGGAGATGTTGATGAGTCGTACTTCAAGGCGCTGACCTTGTGAGTCGTAGCCAGAGCCGAAGGTGAGCGTATAAGTATATCTGGTGCTTGGTTCCCATGCGTTGGTTGGTGTACCAGGATCAGCCAAGAAGGGTACATAGATGGTGTCGAAAGTGCTGTCATCACCTATGCTATATGTATTGGTTTGGGTGTCTAAGATCTTGCAGTCGATAGCCAGATAACTGCCTGTGGTGGCTGTTTTGGTGGAAACACCAGAGACCGTATAGATGCATTCTGTTTCAGGATCCCATGCTGTCAAGACCTGTGGCATTACCATGGGGATCTCTGATGTCGAGGTGAGTGCTTGGACCGTATTTGTGAGGATGATACCTTCATTTGAGGTCATTGTAAGGGGATAGTTCGTTGGCGTATTTGTTGAGGATGCCCAGAGGCCAGCTGCTGTTGTGGCAGCAAGGTTAAGCGTTCCTGTGCTGTTGACATTGCAAACCCTGATACCACCAACAGTGACCCTCATGCCACCTGTCTGGAAATCGTTTGAGAGTTTTCCTTGGAAAGCCAGCTGTGTGAGGGCATGATGGAATCGCAGAGGTACTGCAGGACTGGTGGAAGAGAGCACAGTGGTCAGGCTTGTCTGGAGATTGGTGTAGAGCACATCAGTACTGCCGTCAACAGGTTGGGTGGTGTCGAAAGTAATCGTTTTGTCTGAGACGATATTGGTGGTGGTTGGCGCTGAGGCTGGATATAGGGCATAGAACGCTACGATATAGTTCGTACCTGGTTCATCAGGCCAGTAATAGGTGGCACCTGTGGTGCGCCAATAATGGGTTAGGGCATCATAGACCACCACATTACTTGTGTTGTCATTGATGAAGGCCGCTTCTGTCGTGGTGCCAACGGCTGTCTTGGTAGCCCAGACGCGGAAGGATAGATCTGTGCTGAGATTGCCTGCAGGCACTGGGCCTCGAGTGGCAGCAGCCTCTGGATTAAAGGTCACAGCCACATTCTGAGGAACGACAGGTGTTGTCGTCTCAGGTGTGGTGTCGGCCTTACAGGCTGTCAGCAACCACAGGGTTGTGAGGAGATATATCCAAGACTTCATCATGACAGCGTCTTTTACATGTTCAAATTCTGATTGTTGTTTGCCCAATTATCTACTTCTACAGTGAAATAGATGGGACGATCAGAGTTTACAATCTCAGCTCCAGGCAGGAGATTATCCGTGGGTGCCACGTTTGTTGTGCCATCGTAATAGGTTGGATTCGTTGCGTTGTAGGCTTGATTACTGGTTGGATTGTATGCCTGCGTGGGATCTGTTGGATTCCTAACGCCTGGGTTCAGATCGACATCAGGATCGGATGCGCTGCTAAGATGCTGCACATCAGGATTTGATGGCATGGGGTCCACCCATCCGCAGCCGCCACCACTGGGCGCAAAGAAATTGATGGTATAGGTGTATTTGTTGCCTGGCTTCAATGCTGTGTTTATGGGCACAGCTGCAAAGCCAAAACTGCCTACTGCAGCTGCTGAGGCTGCAGGATCTGCAAGATATGCCATACTGGCAGCAGTCTTTGGACGAGGATAGATAACCTCGTTGGCCTGGAAGCGGATAGTGGTATGATCTGCCTCATAAATTGTCTGTTTTGTCTTGATCTGTACGAGTACAGCAAGATAGGCTCCAGTGGTATTCACATTGGTTAAGTCTGCGGCTGTGAGCGTTTGGGGTAGTACCAACATCGGACCGTTGCCAAAGGTGATATCTATGGCTGTACCATTAAGTGTGATGGCCTGTGATACTCTGCTGGTAGTAATTGATGTAGCAGTGGGTGCACCACCAGCTTTGTTCATATAACTGTTAAGCGTGTTAAGACTAGACCAAGGAGTATAATTATCCCATGAGAAACTGCTTCCTGTTGAAGCGGCAGGGTGAGTGAGGGTGCCCTTGCCGTTCAGGTTGACGAGTTTTACTCCCAAGACCTTCACTTCATAGTTCTCTGTGTCCATATTGGTGGCTAATACAGAGATCTGTGACATGACATGACGGAAGTAAAGAGGTACGCCTGTTACAAGATTTGCAGCTTTCGAGCCCGTCTCGTAAGCTACCATTACATCTTCCTGATTGGCAGGGTAGTCCTTTACCGTGTAAGCATCAACCAGGTCTGACGGGGCGAATGCATCGAAATTCAGGGTTCCTGCTTCTGGCCATAGACGTCGATCTGCTGTTGTGCCTGCAGCATCAGCATAGGTGTTCCATACTGTGCCGTCGATGGACTTTACATAAACTTGAAAGGTCTCGTAAGTTGACGGTACACCAGGGCCAGCTGTCGCATTGACTTTGAACTCACGGAAGTTCACAGGTGTGGTGACGATACCACGGGTAGTTCCTGTAGTCATCGGACGCAGCATAATATAGTCCTGACTCATGGGCTCCTGATTCTCTGTGAGGTCCTCATTACTGCTACACGCTGTCAAAAGCAGTGCGGCGATAGATAACATATAGCATCTCTTTCTCATAACGCAGAATAATTCATTTATTATTTTCTTTCTTTTATAGTTCTAATCCGATAGTGATCTCTTCCCAGCCATCAACCTCAGGGTTCAGACCTGTACTGCTGCCTTCTTCAATGGGCTCTGGTAGTGGTAGTCCGTCAATTCCCAATTCCATATCAATGGCACCTCCTGGTTCACTGCCGCCAGGCGTATTGGGATCGTGCAGGTTTTCGGTCACATCGAAGTTATAGTAGTATTTCTTGCCATCGTCCATCTGTACATATACCACCAGCATGTGATTCTCAGAGTGTTCTGGGCAGTGGCCGAAACAGCGTAGGTGACCTATAATTGACGAGGTGCCATTGGGTTCCAATGTGAAGGGAATGATGGCAGTGGTTTGGGTGGGTAGATCCTTGGCAGGACAATAGGAGAGGGCCATACCAGAGAGGGTTGCAGCCATACTGTTGACATGCGACAGGTTATCCACATTATTTATCGTAAATGTATATTCGTGAGTGGCAGTTTTCATCATCAACGTCAGATCATCAGCAGTCGTCTTGAATTCGTGGTCGCCATCGGCGGCCGTATAGAGTATCTCGGGCTCATACACAACCGTCTGATTATCAGTGCCAGAGGCTTTTGGTATACTTCCACGGGTGCTGGCAAACATGCGGGCTTCAAGGGTGGTGGGGAGGATGCTGATGGTGAAGTCTTCCCATGAGGATCCGCTGCCTTTCAACGTCTCTGTATCGCTGTTGTAGGCCACTGCCTGATATGTTCCCTTCAATAGCTGGACATTACCACCTGTTGCATTAGGGAAACTGACAGGGATGGACTGATTCTCCTCATTGAAAAGATATAGGCTCATCGAAGCAGGCTTTTCCCCATCACACAGACTCCAATCGAAGGTGACAGTCATATCACCATAGATTTCATCAGGGATAGGCTGAGGCTGCGGCTCCTCTTTCTCATGCCCACAAGAGCAGAGAGATAGAATTGCTAAGCTGAGTGTAAACCAATACTGTTTAGTAATCATTCCTATTTCATCTTTTCAAATGCAAAGATAGGAATAAAAATAGGATAGACGCTTGTAAATGGTAACAAATGACTAACGTTTTGCAAATTGTTAGTCGATTATTATGCTTCTGTTTCTGCTTGGGAAGATTGCTGCTTTTTCCAATCGCCAGGTGTCTGACCCGTTAAAGCCCTGAATGTACGGAAGAAGGAGGTGTCATTCGCAAAGCCGGAATCGATACCAATGGCGTTTGCCTTCTGATCGGGGTATTTCAGCATCAGTTGCTTGGCGTATTCGATGCGATAGCCATTAACATACTGTGTGAAGTTGCAGCCTTTGATGAGGTTTACGCATAGATCGCTGTTGAGGAACTGCTTTTCTTCAACTACCAGATGGTGGATGCGTTGCATGAGTTCTGCATTGGCGGCTTCCTTGGGATCAGGTGTCTTAGGCGCTTCGTCCTCTTTCTCAACCGTCTGCTCCTGCTTGGGCTGTCTGTAAAAGAAGTAGATACAGATAATGGCAACTGCCAACAAGAGGATGCTACCTAACAACCAGGGGATTGGGCTGAGGAATGAGGTGGCAACGAACTCGTCACTACCGAAATGGAATAGGAATACGTGAGCCAGTGGGTAGAAATTGTGGCTGGGATTCTCTTTCTTCCCAGTGCCGCCCGTCAACAGCAGATTGCCTTGAGGGGTGATCAGTGGTGAGGCATCGACAAACTCTGGGATTGGGTCGGTATAATAGAGCGTGACGGGGCAGGGCTTGCCTTCTGCCATAGGACTATAGTCGATGCACAGGATGTATATATGGCTGCTGGTCTGATGAATGGAATCGTTGCCCATGATGTATCCTTTCTGAGCCTTTCGATCCACAAGAATCTGGGAATAATAGATAATGGTGTTCTCCTGAAACTTCGTGGGGATAGGGCTGGTGGTAGGTACTAACGAGAACTTCATACCGTCGCTCTTGGCGATGGCTATCTGTCCCTCTTTGTTCTTCACAGGAAAGAGGTAGGAGTAGATGCCTTTCGTTTCGTCGCCGATAAAACTGTCGTCGTTGTGGATAGAGATGTGGAGATGGGTCGGTTTCCAGGTCTCGAAAAGTGGGTCGGTGAATGGTTCGCCTTTCAGACGATCGACGATAATGGTATCGAAATCATTGCCTTTATAATCCTGTCCACCGAAGATGATCACATCATCAGGGGCAATGCGGAACACGTTCGTTAAGGTGCGTTGTTGCGATACCTTTTTGACGTTGGTAAACGTGATGTTGCCATCATACATCTCAATGGCATCCTCGTGATACCAATTGCCTGCAATCACCACCTTTCCATGATCCAGTTCTACCTGGGTATGCGAGGCGCGCTTGGTGTCCAGACAGCCAAAACCGTCGAAGGTGTGGGTCTTCGGATCATACATTTCCACCTCATGGCTCTGTCCGATGCCTAAGCCTCTCTCGAAACCGCCGCTCAGTAAGACTTTACCGGATTTCAGAACCAGGGCCGAACCTGCGTCGTGGGTATAGACCATATCCATCTGGTGCCAGGCGCCATCTTTGAAATATTCTGCTGTTGGTGTGGGGACAAATCCTGAAGTGTGTCCACCAAAGACGGTGATCTCGCCGTTCACGCATAAAGTATGGTGGCCTGAACGGGGTGTGTTCAGACTGGGCATCTGCTCAGGCTGTATCTTGACAACAGGGCAGACTGCTTGTGGCATACTGTCTTTGTTCGTCTCATGCGCCAATAGATTTGACTGCGCTAATAGGCTGAAAAGTACTATGATGGCTGTTTGCTTCATTTTGTGACTGCAAAGGTACAAAAAGAAAAGCAAACAGAACCGCTTATAACGAAAAACAGACTAACAATTTGCAAATTGTTAGTCTGTTCTGTGAATTAAAATGCAGATGCTTTAAGTCTCAAACCTGCCGTTTCGTCGAGGCCGAACATGATGTTCATGTTCTGTACGGCCTGACCTACGGCACCCTTCAGGAGATTATCGATGCAAGAGGTGATGAGCAGCTTATTGCCGTACTTCTCAACATGCACCAGGGCCTTATTGGTGTTGACTACCTGCTTCAGATCTATTGGCTTGTCGCAATAGTGGGTGAAGGCTGCTCCCTGGTAGAAGTCCTTATAGATCTCGATCACATCCTCTACAGGGGCAGGTGTCTTGACAACAGCGGTACAGAAGATGCCGCGGGTGAAGTCGCCACGATAGGGGATGAAGTCGATGTCGGCATCAAGATAGCCTTGAACCTGTTTCAGCGACTGGCGGATCTCCGCGATGTGCTGATGCTGGAAGGGCTTGTAGATACTCAGGTTGTTATTGCGCCAGGAGAAGTGGGTGGTAGCACCGGGCTTCTGACCGGCACCGGTAGAACCGGTGATGGCGTTGACGGCTACATCCTCTTTGAGCAGGTTCAGATAGGCTGCGGGCAACAGTGCCACTTGGATACAGGTGGCGAAGCAGCCTGGGTTAGCCACATGTTGTGCTTTCTGGATCGCCTCCTTGTTAATCTCCGGCAGACCATAAACAAAGTCGTGGTCACCTTTGATGCGGAAGTCCTGTGCCAGGTCGATGATCTTGACATTCTCTGGGATGGAATGTTCTTTCAGGAAGGCTTCGCTCTTGCCGTGACCAAAGCAGAAGAAAACCACATCCACTTGGTCAAAGGGCATCTCATCGGTGAACCTCAGGTCGGTCTCACCAATCAAACCCTCATGGACATCGCTGACAAGATTGCCGGCATTACTCTCTGAGTTGGCAAAGACAATCTCTGCCTCGGGATGGTTGAGCAACAGGCGGATCAGTTCGCCGCCTGTATAGCCTGCTGCACCAAGAATTCCAATTCTAATCATATAAGTCCTAAAGTCCTGTAGTCCGTTGCTAATTATTATCTTTTCTCGTCTTTATGGATGCCGTAGTAAACGCGCAATGGGGTGCTCGATACCTTGATGAAACCCTTGGCCTCGTCGGCAGTCCAACCGGTCTGCGTCTCACCATACTCACCCAGTTTCGACTTGGTGAGATCGTTGGCAGAGTCGATACCTACAGTCTCGAAGCCGTAAGGACGGAGTTTCAGAATCGAGGTACCTGTAACGTTACGCTGGCTTGAGGTGAGCATATCGTGGAGGAACATGCCGTACCAGTTGGCTACCTGATCCTTCCAGTACTGCTGCCACTTGGAGAGCGTTGACTTCTCCAGCAGACGGTGTGCCTCGATGATGAGCTTAGGGGCGGCTGCCTCGAAGCCTACACGCCCCTTGATACCGATGATCGTATCGCCTACGTTGGCATCACGACCGATGGCGTAGCTGGCACCAATCTCCTCAATCTTCTGGATGGCCTTCACCTTATCGTCGAACTGTTCACCATTCACAGCCACGATCTCACCCTTGTCGAAGGTGATCTTCAGGGTAGCCTCTTTCTCGGGAGCAGTGACATGCTTCAGATAGGCGTCCTCGGGCAGTCCCTGGGTGGGATCCAACAGTTCACCACCACAGATGCTGGTACCCCAGATACCTACATTATAGCTGTATTTCAGTTTGGTGAAGTCGGCAAAGAAACCGTGCTCGTTCAGATAGTCAACCTCTTCCTTGCGGGTCAGTTTCTGATCACGTGTCAGGGTGATGATCTCCACACCCGGAGCCATCACGAGGAAGGTCATATCGAAACGGATCTGGTCGTTACCGGCACCAGTGGAACCATGGGCGATGGCATCGGCACCGATCTCCTTGGCGTAGCGGGCAATGGCGATGGCCTGGAAGATACGCTCAGAAGATACGGAGATGGGATAGCAGTTATTACGGAGCACATTACCGAAGATCATATACTTCAGGGACTTCTCGTAATATTCGTGGGTGACATCAAGGGTCACGTATGCCTTAGCGCCCAACTTATAAGCGTTCTCCTCGTTCTTCTTCAACTGTTCGTCGCTGAATCCACCTGTGTTGGCGCATGCAGCATATACATCCCAGCCGTCCTGGGTCAACTTCATCACGGTGTAGCTGGTGTCAAGACCGCCAGAAAATGCTACTACAACTTTCTTATTTGCCATAATTTTACATTTTTACATTTTTACATTTTTACATTTTTACCTCTCCATCTATGAGCCGGATGCGCTCAAGAACCTCATCGGGAATCTTGGCGGGCAGATGCTCTGTCGGGTCATAGAGCATCGCTGTGCAGATACAGTATTTGCGACCTGTACGGTGCAGTACATCCACATTCACACAGCCCTCGCAACCTTTCCAGAATGCCTCGTCTTCCGTCAGGTCGGCAAATGTGACGGGCTGGTAGCCCAGTGCGGTGTTCATGGCCATGACGGCAGCACCACTGGTCAGGGAGAATATCTTTGCGTGAGGCCAACGGGTGCGCGCCAGGGTGAAGGTCATGTCCTTGATCCGCTTTGCTACATGATGACCGCGGAAGTCGGGATGTACAATCAGACCTGAGGTGGTGACATATTGCTGATTCTCCCAAGTCTCAATATAACTGAAACCAGCAAAACGACCGTCTTTTGCCAGGGCGATGACTGCCTTGGCTTCCATCATCTTCTTGGCCAGATATTCGTGGGTTCTTTTGGCAATACCAGTGCCACGTACTTTCGCTGCCTCGGCGATGGTATCTAAGATGGTATCCACATACACTTCGTGCTGCGGACCAGCCACTAAGACTTCAATGTCTATTTCTTGTTCCATAATGATTATTATCAGAAAATCGTCTTTACTTCATGTTTGGTACTACATCGCTCAGCGCATTGATGACCTCCTGGTGCTTAATGCCTTCCTTGATAACGATGAAGATCGTATCGTCACCGGCAATCGTTCCCAAGATCTCGGGAATGTCACTATTGTCGATGTTCCATGCGATGGAACTGGCGTAACCAGGACGTGTCTTGATGACACCTAAATTACCAGAGAAGTTGATGCTGATGAAGCCTGGCACTTTCAGCATCTCACGGATGCTGTTGGGCGTGCTCACGCGTTTGTACATCGTCTCATTAGGTAATACATACACATAATTGCCACTCATCGAAGCGGCTTTAGCTACCTTCAGTTGTTTCAAGTCACGACTCAGGGTGGCCTGGGTCAGCTTGAAACCTTCTTTCTGCAAGGCGGTCAGTAACTCGTCCTGGCTTCCCAGTTGCTGGCTTGAGATGATAAGTCTCAGCGCTTCTAATCTATTGTTTTTAACTTTCATGCAGTATATTTATTCAAAAGTCGGGTGCAAAATTATACAAAATTCTGCACCCGACCAAATATTTCTGCATATTTTTGCAAATTTACTTGTTCATGTCGAATCCGACACGTGCCCCATCGTATTTTTTGCTGAGGTCGCTAATGGTCTGGAGGTCTTTATTCCCGCTGAATGCCGATATGGTCTGGAGCAATGTCAGCAGTTTATTCGCCTCGAATAAGATGGAGATGCCACCGACTTCTTTCTTGGCGTAGCAGTTCACACTGAAGAGTAGACTTTTCAATGTGATCTTCTGGGTTGCCTCGTCGAAAGTGTATCTTCCGCTGAGTGGTGTGCCAGCCACTTTTGAAGTGAAAGAGCCGTCTTCTTTAAAACTGATATAGGTGTTGTCGGGAGAGATGCCTACCTGTTGGTAATAGGGAAGTGCTTTCTCCTCAACCTGTACGGCGGCTATCTCACCGCCGGCTTTTGCCAACAGGTTCTCACTCGTGAAGGCACAGCCTGGTCCTCTGTATTTCCAATCGCCTAACAGCTGCTGTGATTTCAGCTTGTCGAGACCGATCACACTCTTTACGGCGTTGCCAAGGGCTTTGCCGTTCATAACATGTGCCACGTTACCGCAGCTTACCATGATTAAACTGGCAAGCGCCAACATTCCGATTTTGATACTTTTCATTTCCTTATACCTTTTATATTAATAATCATCATAAATCGGCTGCGAAGGTACAACATATTTTCTGTATCGCCAAATAAAATCCACGAAACTTGTCTCCTAGCCCTCCTAGTACTCCTAGTACTCCTAGGGCTCCTAGCACTCCCTATTAATTATATAATAAGGTGTATCGCTGTTTTTGATTTGACCTGCATCAAGAGCTGAATTTTTCTTGCCCGAAAATCGAAAAAAAAACTGCATAAGGTTTTGTTGGTTCGGGAAAAAGTCGTACCTTTGCACCCGCTTAACAGGAGAGACACCTGGATGAGCATAAAAGAAAGAGTTCTTTGAAAGATTTACATAGACAGAAGTAGTACAAGAAGCGAGAGTATTTTGAATACTCTTGGGTAGAA
>CADCFA010000009.1:0-86339 GCA_902800595.1 uncultured Prevotellaceae bacterium
AAAGCACTCACGATATTGCTTGATGCTGCATATCTTCTCCGGGCGCCTGAGGCGGAATATCTTACTGTTTTTGCGCAGATAGCCTAACAGCGAGGTGAACGCAAGCAGATTGCTGAGTCCTGAGGCAACCGAGGCACCAACCATACCCATATCGAACACGCCACAAAGCAGCAGGTCGAAAATGACATTGAGTATCTGAGAGATGATGATACGTCGGGTGATGAGGCGCGGACTGCCGTTGGTAATGACATAGGAGATGGGCACACCACAGACGGCTGCTATGAAGATGGCGAACATGTCGGCATGAATATAGGGCTTCAGCATGGGCAGCAGCCGCTCGTTGGTGGTAAGCATGTTAGCCACCACGTCGAGGAAAGGCAATGCGAGCGCAATAACCAACAGTGTGGAGAAGATGACATAGTACAGGTGATTGTTGAACACCCGATTCACCTTGTCGTAGTTCTGTGCACCAATGCCTCGTGCGCTCAGGTAACCGGCACCAGCACTCATCATACCGATGATGATAAACATACAGCTAGCGAAAGGCTGCCAGATACGGACGACAGACAAAGCATCGGGCGACACCAGATGAGTCACCACGATGGAGTCGGTGAAACCACCCAACTGTCTTATCAGCGCTGACATGACGGTCGCCAGAAAGAACGACCCGAACATGTTCTTCAATACATATTCATTTTGATGTATCATGATCTTTAAATCTATAAACTGCCACACCTATCATCGTGAACTTGTCCTTCATAAAAGTGTAGGCATCCGTGTTTGATAATCCTAATCCATCTGCGCTAGCATGATAGAAGTGCAGTCTGCCGTCGATCCATTTGGCTATCAGCAGATGCTTAATCTCCACACCTCTTGCCCAGCTATGTTGATCGCACACCACCGCCATAATGTCGCCATCGCGAATCACGCCGAGCTCCGAATCCTGCGGCATATTCAGCAGTTCACGGGGGATATAGGTAAAGCGCACGCGCTGCTGCTGGCGAAGGGCGATGGCCTCGTAGTTCTTCTCGTCATCCATCTGGGGGCGGAACAGGTATTTGTTTCTGGTCATATAACTCGGTTGCAGGTCCATCAGTCCCGTAAAAGGAAAGATGGGCTCGTCGGGGCTGATACGTTCCACGAATCCCTCTTTGATGGCCGACTGCATGATCCAGGTAAAGTAATGATTGCGCGTGGCAAACGAGATCACCCCGTCTTGATAGTGCATACGCCGGTAGTAGTCCTTCAGGTCATCCAGCGTGGTGCGCCCGTCTCTGTAGCAGAGCGCCAACGACAGCACATCCTCCATCACGGTGGTACAGTCCACATGACTGAGACTCACTATCAAATGTTCTTCGTCCATCGGCTGTGTCAATGAGGTAGCAATGCCACCCTCCATCAGTTGGCGGAAGAAGTATTCGGTCAGCGGCATTGACTTATCGACGTTTTTCATCGCACGCTGCAGTATCTGCTCGTTTTGTGCGTCAAACTGCTGCTCGTTGCGGCGCAGGCGGCGGAGTAGTCTTTTCCAAAAAAAAATTCTTGTAATACGACTGAGGGGCGTCCTTACGCAGAACACCAGCCATAGCGAGCGCAGCGCTGCCAGCTGTTCGCGCCAGAAATAGGGGTTGATTTTCACTTTCTCATAGTCGCTGATGTCAATGCCCCAGGCATCATAACCCAGCCATCGGGCAATGCGCAGCGAACGGGCGATGTGGAAGCTGCTGGTCAGAATGTAGAATCGTTTCTGCTGGAAATACAGATCCATATCCCATAACGAGCGAAAGGTGTTATAACCACAGGAGTCCAGCACAAAGCGCTCCTCAGGAATATGATATTCCTCTACCAGCGTGCGGTAGATGACGGAAGTGTCGGCACGACAACCGGAGATGTAGAACAGCCAGTCGGGATAGGTGTTGGCAAGGATGCTCACCAGCCTCACCCGCAGCTGCAGGATGGGCGACAGCGAGTTGTCGGGACGCAGTTTGGCACCTAACACCAGGCAGACTTTTACGCCTTCAGGCACCTGTTTGCCCTTCAGCCCCTGCAACCTGTCATGATGTAGTATAAGAAGTTCTATCTGTTCCCTCATGCAGGTGGCAAACGCGTCACTGTTTTCCAGAATGTAGGTCTTCAGTTCGGCGATGTCCTTACACTTCAGATGGTGTATCACCATAAAATGCAACCCATGCCCTTCAGCATGATGCCCAGCACCGTCGAAGAAAGTGACCTTGCCGTCTATCACATCCTGATTGGAGCGTGCCCACAGATGGAAGATCCTGTTAATGGCATGAGACATATCGTTGTCGGGATGGCAGAAACATACCAGTTCGTCGGGATGTTCTTCCAGATATTGCGTAATCACCGCCACTATCATCCGTCCCACCTCCTTGTCAGCCGCACCGCCACGTTTCCCGTCGGCAAGATTGAGCATAAAGTAGAGCACGCGATGATTGCCCATCTCTGCCACCTCAATAAAATGAAGCACATAGAGACGACTCGCGGCATTGTAAAACTCCACCGCCGAATCGCCTCGTCTCCTTAACACCAGCTTTGATGTGGCGTTGACTTTCGCTATTCCTTCTTCAGATATAGAATTCGTTGTTCCTGACTATAATAAATAATACTTATTTAGTCTATTGATGCACAAACTCTTACAGGACAATCATCTAACCCTCTCTTCACATAGTCGTCGAGGTTCACTGCCTGGGCGGTAATTATACTAACAGGTGATTTTCTGATTGCAAATGGATTTTCATTCTTAGCCATAATCTTCAAATTTTAAAGTTCAATAATAATATTCACAAGCTTTCGCTTTACTTATCGTTAGCAAATGTACGAATAAAACTTGTATTTATACGACTTTTTTACGTTAATTTGTGTTAAACAGACGAATAGGGCTACCTAAAATAGCGATTATTCCTTATCGAGCAGGTCTGGACGCAGCCTTTTTGTGCGCTCCATAGCCTGTTCCAGTTCCCAGTTACGGATCTTTGCCTCGTTACCACTCAGCAGGATCTCTGGCACCTTCCAGCCTTTGTAGTCGGCAGGACGGGTATAGATGGGAGCGGCGAGGATGTCATCCTGGAAGCAGTCGGAGAGGGCACTCTGCTCATCGCCGATCACCCCAGGCACCACACGCACCACAGCGTCGGTAATCATGGCTGCCACGAGTTCGCCACCTGTCAGCACGAAGTCGCCGATGGAGATCTCGCGGGTGATAAGATGATCGCGCACCCGCTGGTCGATACCCTTGTAATGACCTGCCAGGATGATGAGATTTCCCTTGAGGGATAGCTCGTTGGCGATATGCTGATCGAAACGTTCTCCGTCGGGCGAGGTGAAGATCACCTCATCGTAGTCGCGCTCAGCTTTCAGCGCAGAGATACAACGGTCGATAGGTTCGCACTGCATCACCATACCGGCGCTGCCGCCATAGGGTCTCAGCCCGAGCTAGGATCGACTCGTGAACGAAGCCTTCGAGCATCTCGGGCAATACGGTTATGATATCTATTCTCATCTATAAAAATCTTTGATTCTGTCAATATATCGTTCGCCCATCCTGCGACCTATCTCATACACGTGGCGCATCTTCTCCGGGTCATGACAGATATGGCCGATGGGCAGTTTTTCGTCAGGACGGATCACCAGACAGCGCCCTTCGCGCTCTGCCTTGCGCACATATTCTAATTCGCGGTTGTACATCAGATGGCGTGTCGCCATGGCCTCAATCATGTTGGGATATTTCCTCAGACCGATCTTCATCAGCGGCATCAACTTGTTAGGCTCCTTCACGAACCCCCCGGGCTGGGTGAGGATCACCACGTTGCGCTCATAGCCGATGCTTTCGGAATACTCAAGAGGTATGGAGTCGGCCACACCGCCGTCGAGGAGTTTCCTGCCTCCCACTTCCACCACCTTCGATGCCAGCGGCATAGAGGCCGAGGCGCGCAGCCATTCCAGTTCTTCGAAGTCCACACGTTCCATCTTGTGGTAAACAGCCTTGCCCGTGAGCACATCGGTACAGACCACGATAAACGCCATGGGATTCTGCTCGAAGGCTTCCACATCAAAAATGTCGTACTGTTTAGGCACGATATGGTAGCCGAACTCTGCGTTGAAATAATCGCCGCTCTTGATGAGCGAGCGAAGACCGCTGTAGCGGGGATCTTTGGCGAAACGGGTGTTATAGCGGATGGCACGTCCAGGCTGGCGTGACTTGTAGTTACAGCCAAAGGCAGCTCCTGCCGATACACCAATCAGTCCATCAGGCTCCACACCAGCCTCCATCATCACGTCGATGATGCCTGCCGTGAAGAGTCCGCGCATCGCACCGCCTTCAAGTACCAATCCCTTTTTCATGGCTGCAAAGATAGTGCAAATTGAGCGAAAAACCAAAATTATGGTAAAATATCATTGAATATTTGGCTATTTCGTGGAATCTGCGTACTTTTGCATGTAGATGAGAAAGATATTGTTTTTGCTCAGTATGATGCTGTTGGTGTCGCTAAGCCTCTTTGCTCAGGAGAAAGAGGATACAGATGCCAAGTGTATCTCAATGATGAAGATCCCCCTCGAGGGTCCCGACTCTGTGTTTATTCCTGCATTGGTTGAGGGTGGTTTCGTGGAAGAGCATCCTGCCGACAAAGAGCCTGACACCTATTATTTCTCAGGCGACTTCTACGGCATCAAGGCAAACCTGGAGGTGTGTGTCGATGAGAAGACCAAGTTGCTGTCGGATGTGACGGTGACCTGTGGCCCTTATCGCACCCATGAGCTCTTCGACCGTAATCGTAAGTATCTGTTGGGCAAGCTGCAGCGCGAGTGGGGCAACTTCACGGCAAAGGGTGATGGCTCGCTGTATCTGCTCAACGACTACGGTTATATCCAGCAGTCGCAGCAGTATCAGGCAGAAGGCACCAAATATATTCGCTATTTCTATCTCAACTCGTCGCCGTATTATAAGGATGCAGCGAACATGGGCCTGAAAGGTCAGGTGCAGGAGGTGATCACCCAGAATCCCGTGATGGAGGAGGAGATCATTCACTTTGACATGACGGGGCGTCAGGATGCAGCAGATATGGTGGACCGCAAGTATGACAAACATGGTTATCTGGTGAGTGCCTCGATGGTGGAGAAGGATGGGGGAAAGAGTCTGCTCACGTTTGAGTATGACTCTGACAACTGCCTGGTGAAGCGCACCCTCGTGAATCCCGCCACAGGCATCCGCTCTGTCACCGACTATCGTTATAACACCGACTTCGAGATTATCCAACAGAGTTATAAGGCGTTCAATAAGGAGAATGAATGCGTGATCTCCTACACCATGAAGAACGATCTCTCAGGACGTGACGATAATGGCAACTGGACCGTCAACAAGGCGCAGTTTACCTATTGGGAGAAAGACCAGCGCACGCAGATTGTTGTCGTGAATCAGACGCGTGTGATCAGTTACTGGGATTAGTGAGAGACAATAAACTAAAGATTAAGCATAGAAAGGAACTCGTCTTCCGACATGATCTTGATGCCTAACTTCTCTGCTTTCTGGAGTTTGGAGGGTCCCATGTTCTCGCCTGCGAGGATGAAGGAGGTCTTGCTGGAGATACTCCCCACATTCTTACCACCGTTCTGTTCGATGATGGCTTTATACTCATCACGGCTGTGATGGGCAAACACACCGCTGATCACGATGCTCTGACCTGCGAGGATGTCACTGGTGGGAGTCTGGGCTTCCGCCAGCTCCATCTGTAAGCCGTAGCCCCTCAGGCGCTCCACGATGCGCTGGTTCTCCTCGTTGTGGAAGTAGGTGATGATGCTCTTCGCCATCACTTCGCCGATACCCTCTATCTCCTGCAACTCCTCCAGTCCGGCATTCATCAGGGCGTCGATGTTCTTGAAGTGCCGAGCCAGGAGCTTGGCGGATGTCTCACCCACGAAACGGATGCCGAGGGCAAACACCACGCGCTCGAAAGGCACTTCCTTCGAGGCGGCGATACCGTTCACAATGCGCTGGGCCGACTTCGTGCGTGAGCCGTCGCCATTGATCTGCTGCACCTCGATGTCGTAGAGGTCGGCGATGTTATGAATCAGTCCCTGACGGTAGTAGTCGTCGATGGTCTCAGGGCCCAGCGAGTCGATGTTCATCGCCTTGCGGGCTATGAAGTGCTCGATGCGTCCTTTGATCTGTGGCGGACAACCCGTATCGTTCGGACAGTACCAGGCAGCCTCGCCTTCATAGCGCACCAAGGGCGTGCCGCATTCCGGACAGCGTTTGATAAACTCCACGGGCATAGCCACGAGAGGCCGCTGGTCGATATCCACCCCCACAATCTTAGGGATGATCTCACCACCTTTCTCCACAAACACATAGTCGCCGATATGCAGGTCGAAGGAGCGGATAAAGTCCTCGTTGTTCAGGGTGGCACGCTTCACGGTGGTACCCGCCAGTTGCACGGGATCCATATTCGCCACAGGGGTGACGGCACCCGTGCGCCCCACCTGATAGGTCACCTCGTTCAGACGTGTGCACACACGCTCTGCCTTGAATTTATAGGCGATGGCCCAACGGGGACTCTTGGCGGTAAAGCCGAGTGAGCGCTGCTGGCGCAGGGAGTTTACCTTCAGCACGATGCCGTCGGTAGCCACAGGCAACTTCTTGCGTGCCTGATCCCAGTAGTTGATGAAGTCGTAGATCTGCTGAAGCGTCTTTACCTTCTTCATGCCCTCAGAGATCTTGAAGCCCCACGAACGGGCAATCTCCAAGTTCTCGAAATGTCCGTCGGCAGGCAGTTCCTCACCTAAGAGATAATAGAGGTAGGCATCCAGCTGGCGCGAGGCCACCAGACTCGACTTCTGACTTTTCAGCGTGCCGCTGGCAGCATTTCTCGGGTTGGCAAAGAGGGGTTCCTCAGCCTCTTCACGCTCCTTGTTCAGCCGCTCAAACACCGCCCAGGGCATCAGTATCTCACCGCGGATCTCGAACTCGTGCGGGTAGGCTGGGGGAGCAAAGAGGTCGTAGGGGTCAGCTGGCGACGTGAGCACCAGAGGTATCGAACGTATTGTCTTCACGTTTGCCGTCACATCGTCGCCATGCACACCATCACCTCGCGTCACGGCTTGCGTCAGTTTTCCGTCCACATAGGTCAGCGAGATCGAGAGCCCGTCGTATTTCATCTCGCAGCACACCTCGAAGTCCTCGCCTGCCAGACCTTTCTTCACACTCTCATACCAGTCTGCCACATCCTGTTCATTATAGGTGTTGGCGAGTGAGAGCATGGGGTATTTGTGAGTCACCTGCGTGAACTCCTCGTTCAGGTCGCTGCCCACGCGCTGGGTAGGCGAGTTGGGATCCGCCATCTCCGGATGCCGCGCCTCGAGATCCTGCAGCTCGTGCATCAGGAAGTCGAAGTCCTGATCGCCGATGGTGGGCTGGTTCAGCACATAATAACGGTAGTTATGCTCGTGGAGCTCCTGGCGGAGCTGCTTGATGCGTTGTATCTCGTCCATTTCTTTGTCGTTTTGACTGCAAAGATACTGTTTTTTTAGATAAAAAGAACATAAGTACATAATTTTATGCTTAGTTTTTTTGTTCTTATGTTCTTATGTCTGAATAAATTCGTAATTTTGCAGTCATTATGTGGATGATGTTACAGATCATACCGATCATGTGGCGTGCCGTCCGTCCGAGCCGGGTGGCGGATATGCCTGCGGTGGTGAACCCCTTCTGGCTTCGCAAAGGCTTCGAGGGACTCACCTTCTTCGGTAAGATCCTCACCCCCACACAGGCGTTGGCTGATGAGTTCAACACGGGTTTCAATGCGCTGAAGAACCACGAGATGATCCATCTGCGGCAGGCACAGGCGTGTGGCGACTCGTGGATGCGCTTCTACCTATTATATCTATGGTATTGGCTGCGGGCACTGCCAGCCAATCGGAAACTGAAACACGGCGCCTATCTGCTCAACCCCTTCGAGATGGAGGCCTATCGTCACATGAACGACCTCCACTACCTTGCCGATGGCGAGGCCAACGAATGGCGCAAGTTCGCCAAAATGTCGATACAAGAAAGAATCACGCTATATGAACAAAAAACTTCAGGCGCATAGCGCCATTTTCTTTGCCAATACCATCTTCGGACTTGGCGTACCTGTAACCAAACTGCTGCTCGACGAGTGGGTGACACCCATGGGCTATATGGCGTCGCGCTCGCTGGGTGCCTGCATCCTGTTCTGGCTTATTGCCGTCTTTATGCCCAAAGAGCATGTTGAGCGTAAAGACCTGATAACCATACTGCTTGGTGGATTGTTAGGCTTTGTTATCTCGCAAACCCTCACCGCCTGGTCGCTCGATTATACCAGTCCTGTCTATTTCTCGCTCATCGCTACGCTCACCCCTGTGGCAGTGATGCTCTGTGCCGCCCTTACGATTGGCGAGAAGATCACCCCCATGAAGTCACTGGGTGTGTTGCTGGGTATTGCCGGCGCTGTGCTGATGGTACTGATGAGCCAGTCGCTTGGTTCTGGCAAGAACGATCTTATCGGTATCGTCCTTGCCATTCTGAGTGTGCTCACTTGGGCCATCTACCTGATCATCACCCGCAATGTGGCATCAAAGTATTCGCCAGTAACCCAGATGAAGTATGTGTTCCTGATCTCCGCCATCGTCACCGTTCCAATAGCATTGCCAGAACTCCCTGCCAATGCCCTCTACACCCCGTCGTGGGGGTGGGATGGCGTAGCCGAGATGGCCTTCATCGTTATTGGCGCCACAGCCTTAGGCTATTTCCTCATCCCCTTTGCGATGAAATACCTCCAAGCCACAACAGTCTCGATCTACACCAATCTCCAACCCGTCATCGCTTCGTTCGTAGCCATTATGCTGGGTCAGGATGTCCTGACATGGGATAAACCCGTAGCAGGAGCATTGGTACTCCTTAGTGCCTACATCGTAACAGTTGTAACTGCAAAGGAATAAATATCTGATGATTCATAAAATGCCATCTGCCATCTGTACCAAAGACAAACTGAAGGAAGGTCACATATGGACAGAGATTTGTAATAAAAATAATTTACACTAGAATACCAATACCTGAAAAGCAAAAGGGCTCGCATCCCTGCGAACCCTGTATGCTAACATTACTAATCAAATAACCAAAACAACCAAAAGCATTATTCAAATGAAAAAGAAACTATATACTCTAACTAACGTATGAATCTTAAACCTGATGCAAAAGTACGTCAATTTTAGGTTGATTAACAAACAAAGTTGTCTTTGGCTGATGAAATCTCTTATGAACATAAATGACTCACCCAAGGATTAGCATTTAAAATAAAAGAGATATTATCTTAAAAAGTAAAACAACTTGTTTTGTACCGATTAAGATAGCTTTAATCATCGTAAAAGATGCCTTTTCAGACAGTAAAACAAGTTGTTTTACTATGCGTGATGGTAGTGATAGATGTTTAAAAAGTATCACCTTATATAACGAGCTGATATTAAATGGATTAAAGCGAAAAGTGATAGATAGTTGAAAAAAAGACCTTTTAAAAAATTAATCGAGGCAAAGGAAATCTCTTTGCCTCGATTTTTAAGTTTCCACAAGGTTTGAACTCTATTGTATGGTTTCAGGAATGGAATTCTGTAACATTACCAATCGCTGCTTGATCCGATGTTATTACCATAAACGTCATAGTAGGTCGTAGTCGTTCCACCGCCATAATTGGAATATGTTGTTGAAGAACCGATGCTGCTACCATACTTGTCGTAGTTGGTGCTTTACTGAGCATTTGCTGCGATTGCGAATACGACAGCCATCAGTGTCATCATTAACTTTTTCATAATTCATATTTTTAAATTGTTACTACTAATTTGTTGTTCTTTGCCTCTTTATACCACAAAATATCAAAAGGTAACCACCCAAAATGATTTTTTTGTTAATACCTGAAATTTTACTGCAAAGCTAAGAAATTACCCTTTATCATTTATATTGTTGGATGGATTAAATTGAGGGAGCGAATAAACTCCCTCAACCAGCTCGCAAAGATACGACAAGATTTCTAATGATCCAATATCTTTGAAGAAAATTTATGCCGGCTCTTCAGGTGGATCAAATAGAAATGAAATTGTCTCGTCGAATTCCTCTAAAACCATTGGCAGATTTGGGTTGTCTTTCCTGGAAATGATGGCAATGAAATTCATCATACCATCCATTTTCCCCTCTGCTGTCCTGATTATGAAGAGATGGCGACGTTCATAAATATTGAACCAACGCACAAATAACCTATTGCGAAAAGCCTGCTTGCGGTCACCTGTATCTGCCAGATATAGCATGGTGTCATGGCCATTCACTTCAAAGAACTCTTCTATAATGGCAAAGATGGTAAGTCGCAATTTGGGATCAAGCGGCGAGCGTTCATGCCTTCTATTGGTAATACCAAACTCATAGGCTCCACTCGGAATGATAGATTCATTTACGGTGAAGTCTATATCAAACCTGGCCCCACTATCACTGACAAAATAGAAATTATTATGTCTCTCAGGATCCTGCAAAACCTTATAAGGTGCATGCAGATTGATGATTTCCAATCTGAGTGTGTTCATAGTTGTAAGGATTTAAGGCTTCTCTGTGTTATGCAAAGAAGCCTTGTAGCTCCAATTCTTCCATTCTTTTCAGATTCTCTTCCATACGCTCTTTTTTCCTGCGCATAGTCTCCCTGAAGGCGGCTCTAACCTCTTCACGGGTTCTTTTCTTTGTTGTTTCCATATCGATAAAAAGTTAAGATGTTATTAATACGGCTGCAAAAATAGGAATTAATTCTGAAAGTTCCAAATTTTGGAGCGATTATTTTCACCTTGAGATTTATTGATAGCAAAAGGGCTCGCATCCCTGCGAACCCTATTTGCGACAGAGTAGGGGAAAGAGGACTCGATTGTGTCGTGTCTCATGAGACCAGGCACGCTGTGAGGTTTTATGCGCTTATTACCAATCGCTGCTTGATCCGATGTTATTACCATAAACGTCATAATAGGTCGTAGTCGTTCCCCCGCCATAATTGGAATATGTTGTTGAAGAACCGATGCTACTACCATACTTGTCGTAGTAGTTGGTTGTTGTACCACCACCATAGTTAGAACTCGTCGTTGAGCTACCTGTGCTACTACCATATCTGTCGTAGTAGTTAGTGGAGTATCCACCTCCATAATTAGAATGTGTTGTAGCAGAGCCAGTACTACTTCCATATCGATCGTAGTAGTTGGTAGTTGCTCCACCACCATAGTTAGAACTTGTCGTTGCGCTACCCGTGCTACTTCCATACTTGTCGTAGTAGTTCGTGGTGTATCCACCACCGTAGTTGGAATGTGTTGTTGAAGAACCGATACTACTACCATACTGGTTGTAATAATTGGTGTTGTACTGAGCGTTTGCTGCGATGGCGAATACGACAGCCATCAGTGTCATCATTAACTTTTTCATGATTCAATCAGTTTTAGTAAACTTAAAATTTCTGCAAAGATAGAAACGATTTCAATTTCCTCCAAGCAAAAACCAATAACAAGCCTTGCGAAAAACATTTTTCTTCCTAAAAATTTGCAAAGTTCAGAAATATTATCTATTTTTGCAATACCTAATTTATAGATATTAGCAAACGACGAACATAGAGTTCGCAATGACAATCTATCTTTGCAGCAAAAAAACGAAGTTATGCCTACAAACAAGAACGCACTTGTAAGATATAGACACCTGGACAGATTACTCTCTGACCACCATCATTATTATGACATTCACGATTTAACTGAAAAAGTGAATGATCTGCTTGAATTTGATGGCTTCAGCCCAGTTACTCAGCGTTGCATAGAAAAGGATTTGATAGATATGCAAGGGCTGTTTAGCGCTCCAATTGAACACGAAAAGAAAAATTCCAAGAATTGTATCTTTTATTGGAATCGATCGTTCACAATATTTTCTCAAGAGATGAGTCGTGAAGAGCGGAATCTGCTTCGTGAAGTGTTGAGTACTATTGGACAGTTTAATGGGCTTGACAATTTTAAGTGGCTTGATGATTTTAAGATAGGTCTTGGTCTTGAAGAGCGTAGGCAGATAATCTGTTTTAGCAATAACCCGTTTCTTCAAAATTCCAATTTGCTCGGAACTCTTTTTGACCAGATATCAAATGAAGTGGTTATCAAACTATCCTATCATACATTTACAGATTCAACTATTCGTAGTATCGTTTTTCATCCATATCTGTTGAAACAATATAATGATAGATGGTTCTTACTTGGAGCTGCAGACAGTGACCATAAGATTCTCACTTTTGCTTTGGATCGTATAGACGAGGTTGAACCATTGCCTGAAAAAAAATATGCAGAATGCCCAGAAGAACTTCAAGAGCGTTTTGAAAATATCGTTGGCGTCACCTTATACGAAGAAAGAAAATGTGAGCATATTCTCTGCTGGGTTAATGACTCATCAAAAGGATATGTTGATACCAAACCTATGCACGAGAGCTATACTCCATACAAGGGAGAAAAAGAGATAGAGTTACACAATCAGTATCCTCAGCTAGAAGGTGGGTTGTTTTTCAGCATTGATTGTATTCCCAATTTTGAACTCATCCGTGAGTTGTGCTCTTTTGGGAGCAATCTTGTTGTTTTAACTCCTGATACTATTAGAAGTGAAATAAGGAACAGACTTCAAGAACATCTAGAACAATATAATGATTGAAATGGATATTAATTCAGAGGAACACAGACTGGCTATTGCTCCAGATATAGCTAAAGCTTATCAATTGGGCAGAGAGCAAAAATATATAGATGCATATAATGTCCTTTTGCCTCATTTTGAAGCAAAAGAAATTCCATCGTGTTTTGAGGAACCTTGTGGATGGACCATCTATCGCTATTTAAAGTATAATGAAAGTAAGTTGAGTTCAAGAGAAATTAGGAAGATATTGGCTTTTTATTTGACGTTTGCTACCTGCAAGCCAAGTACCTTTCACTCATGTATTATGATGCAGGCCACAAATCTTGAAAAGAAACATGAAAACGAATTCAAATTTATTGAGTTCTGTTTAATGTGGAAACTTGACAGCTTAAGGACAGATGACTTCCTCTCAGCAAAGGGTACTACAGGAAATGGGAAAACAATTGAGTATCAATCTTTAGCAGAAAATGTCGCAACTCGTCTTTATAAGGAATTGAAGTCTCGCCACACTGAAGAATTTGTAAACGAGCTCTTCCCGTTTTTCTTGACTGTAAAAGAAAAATGTCCTGATAATAGATTCATTGATATGTATATAGCCCAATTATTTTATTGGCAAGGGAAAATCGAGGAATCTCTTTCTGCATATAAAGCAATATTACGTAATTCTCCTGAATGGTATATATGGAAGAGCATGGGCGACATCATTGATGATAATGAATTACGCATTTCTTTTTATTGCAAGGCCCTAACCATGATGGGAAAAGATGAATTTATTGGCGATTTGCGTTTAAAGTTGGCCACTTTACTTCTTGATAGTAATAAGGAACAAGCCGCTTATGAAGTTGAGCAGTATATGAAAACTTACAAGGAAAACAATTGGAACATCTCAGGTGATGTTTATCTCTTGCAAGGTAAACTCCAAGGAGTGATGCCATCCAGTCAATCAAAAGCATTTTATAGAGGTAATATCGAGGCTGCAGAGAATTATGCATATTCAGATATACCAACAGGAGAATTTGTTTTTTTTGAGCTTTTTAAGAATCAGGAAGGTAAAGAAAGAGCAAAACTGACAAATACAAAGAAACATCTTGATATTAGAATTCCTGTCACACCTCTGCTGCGCAAAGCTACCCTAGGAGAAGTGTTTTCAATTCGTTTGACTAAGAAGAATGAACGTTTGGTTCCCCTTACAATCCACAAGACAGGTAAGAGCTTAGAATTGAAAGGCAAAAAAGTTGGGTCACAGGATTCTTCCGAGATAAAGACTATAACAGGGATTGTGTCTTTGCCAGCTAAAGGTGATTTCTGCTTCATCGACCATACCTATTATGTTCCTGCAAAAATAAGAGAAACAAATAAACTGCAGGAAGGCCAAAAAGTGACAGCAAAAGTAAAACAATTACCCGATGGTAAATGGCGGGTGATATCAATTATAGGAGGAAAATAACATGAAGTTGACATTGCAGCAGCAACAAGTGTTAGATAGAATCAAGACATTCCTTGATAGCGATGTGTCTGTATTTATTCTTAAAGGATATGCCGGTACTGGTAAGACCACTATGATTCGAACAATTATAGAGGAGACAAAGAATAGAGAAAAGGAACCAATCCTGATGGCACCAACAGGAAGAGCAGCCAGAGTATTAGAATCAAAAAACTCATGGAAAGCAAACACCATACATAGATGTATTTACGAATTAGATACAATTGAAACAAAGGAAGATTCTGATGATATACGTTTCATCTTCCCACTAAAAAACAAGGAAGACGAGGCAAATGATCATATTTGCATAGTTGATGAGTCTTCTATGATTGGAACGCGAGAAGTTCAGAACGAACTATTTGAGTTTGGAACAGGGAGTTTGTTGAACGATCTTCTTACTTATGTGGCTCCGAATCGTGGAGGAAAAATAATCTTTGTTGGCGATCCAATGCAGTTGCCTCCTGTTGGGGATAATGTGTCAAATGCCCTTGATGAGAAATACTTTGAAAATATTGGTCTGAAAGCAATGGTGTCAGAATTAACAGATGTTGTTAGACAAGGCGCTGGTAGCGCTATTTTGAGCAATGCCATGAAAGTAAGGGTACTTATCGAATCTCAACAAAAGAACAATCTTGTTTTTGACAGACAAGAGAACGAAGTTATTGATATGGAAGGATACAAGATGCCTGAACATCTATTGAGTTTATATCCCAAGCCAGAGATAGGACAATCTGTTATTATCGCATTCAGCAATCGCCAAGCACGTGATTATAACTATGCAGTCCGAGAATTGTTGTATCCAGAGCAAAAGCAAATTGTGGTAGGAGATATTCTTCAAGTTGTAAGTAATAATTACAAGTTGAATGTCATGAATGGCGACTTTGTGAAAATTGTTGCGATCAATGGAGAAACCGAATATCAGTCAGCGCCTGTATATATAAATGTAGGTGGGAAAAGAATACAGCACAAAATAGTATTGTCATTTAGGAATGTACGTATTAGACTGGACAACGATTTAGAAATATCATGCAAGATCATAGAGAATATGCTTGATGATGCTGAACCAAATTTGACATTTGCACAGATACAAGCGCTATATATCAATTTCTGTATGAGATACTCTCAATTAAAGAGAGGATCTCAACAATTTAAAGAACTTCTGAAAGCTGATCCGTACTTTAACGCATTGAGAGTAAAATATGGTTATGCCATAACAGGTCACAAATCTCAAGGTGGAGAGTGGAATACTGTTTTCGTGGATTATACGGGTAGAACAGGATTAAATACAGATTGTTTGCGCTGGACATATACAGTTACGACTCGCGCCAGTCACACGCTGTATGGTTATAATATGCCAAACGTTACTCCGATGTCTAAACTTCAAGTGGCTCCGATCATCAAAGCGTCTAAACCGCGAGACGAGTACCTTTCGTTTACAGATGTGCCAGAAACGCCATTTCATTCAAAAGATGCTCCCAATTTCTTGAAAGCAAAATATTGGGTGGTCTCAGATGAACTAAAGAAGGAAAACTGTTCCATCAAAAATGTAGAGAGCAAGAACTACTGCGAATGGTATCACATAGAAGATACCAATGGTTTTATCCATACAGTACAATGCACATATAATAAAGCCGGGCTCTTTACTAGATACCAAGCAGGAGATACTTCTGAAGGTATTCTAAGAATCCTGTCTTTAGTGCAGACAAATATGACAATGTTGTGTTCGTTCAGGTATGTTCCGTCCAACGAGGTTTTACGTGAATTATACAATTACGTTGAATCGATATGTTCAGAATTGGATGTTAAGATTACTAATATTGTAGAACATCTGCCGAATTACAATGTCTATTATTACCTGCAATGCTCTGGAAAATATTCATGCATCCAATTCTATATAACAAAGGATGGATTTATCAGTTATGCCCAGCCTTTTTCTGATTTGGGGTATGATGATGCGATTTTGAAAGAAGTAATAGATCGGCTTGGGTAAAAAATAGAGCAGCGAACATACAATTCGCAAATTAAGTGTATCTTTGCAGCGTAAACTAAAAAGCAGATTATGGCAACAAGAAAAATTACCCGTTATTGGAAAGACAATAAAGAGCACTACACAAAGTGCCTCTGTTATTCAGACGAATATGGTCTTTATACAGACACCATTCCTGAAGGATCCAATCCACCAGAATTGTTGTACAGGCCACAAGGCTATAAAGGTTACGTTATTAATAGAATTGGGGTTCCTGGTCAGAATATCAAAATTACTATCCTCACCAATTTTGAATACGGAAGTGTTTCATATCATAGTGCTGCTATACAATTCGGAAACAGAAGAATTCTTGATTTTGAACAGTCTAAGTTATATGTTCTGAGAAATTGCAGTGTTTCTACTCTTGATGTATCTTGTTATAGCTGGGATCTTCTTTTCGAAAAGATAATTAAAGCATATAATACCGCATCACTTGATGATCTCTCAACCTCTGCAATTGCATACATTGATGAGTTAAGCGATATGCTTGACAAGAACGAAATCTTTATCAAAGGTTCTCTTGATACAGATAAGTCAACAAAATGGGATGGCACATTCTTGGTTTCCTTGTTTGCAGGGAAAAAGATTCAAGATTTGGTAAAGGGTCTTGAAGCAGCAGAAGTTTCGGATCCTACAGTATTGAAATACACTATGAATTTGTGCAGAAAGTATATCACAAAAGTGAAAAATCTGACTTTGGATAATGAAGATTCACGTATAACTCAGTTGTCAGAGCATCTCCTATCTGTACACAAGTTCATGTGTGCAAACGAAGGAGGAGCAGAGTACCTGAGCATGATATTAGATAAAGAAGTATAAAAAGTTATCTCAACGAACATACATTTCGTTATTATTTCGTAAATTTGCATCAGAATATAAAAAAAGAAGTTATGATTGAACTGAACGAAAAGGCCGGTATTTACGCTGAAGAAAATGTTTTAAGCGTTCTGAAGGAAGCATTTGCAAAAGTATATGCAGATGGGTATCGCGATGGTTATAAGGATTGTCAGGATCATGTTTCCGTCAATCTCCGTATCAGTAATACTGAATACGTTGATCTTGGATTGCCAAGTGGTACATTGTGGTCTTCTTCATATGAAAGAATTGGGGAAGAAAGACTATATCTTCCTTACGATAAAGCAAAGGAAATGAACATTCCCTCAGAAAATCAGTGGTTGGAACTTCGCAAAGAGTGCAGATGGTCTATCGATTCTGATAAACTGTATTGCATAGGACCCAATGGTAATAGTATCCATTTTGAGGAAACAGGATACATCTCTGTTAAAAAGAATAAAGAATTAACAGCCTGGTCTTTCTTCTGGATTAAGAATGAAGAGGAAAACGGAAATGAGTGTTATTCGGTAAAAATGTCATGGAATACGGCCTATGACATAAAAAGTTATTCCACTTTCCGTGGATATAACCTTCCAATTCGCCTTGTAAGGAATTACTAAACACTAAGATTATATAATAAAATATTTACAATATGATAGAGCTATTGGATAGAGCAGACAAGTATGCAGCAGGAAAAACCAATGATATAATAGTTAAGGCTATAGCTCAGGCATATGCTGATGGTTTTCGTGATGGATATAAAGCTCGTGAGGAAGAAATTCCTGTTGATCTCCGAAATAACAAGACGGAATTTGTTGATCTGGGATTGCCAAGTGGAACTTTGTGGGCAAAAGAATATGAAAAAACTGGTGATAAATTCCTTTATTTACCATATTTTCAAGCCAAAGGTTACAATCTTCCTACAAGAACACAATGGGAGGAATTAGTAAAATACTGTAAGTGGGGATGGTGTGGTAAAGTCTTTCGTTGTACAGGAAGGAATGGTGGAATAATAGATTTTCCTAAAACAGGGAAAATTGATACAACCTTTGAAAATGGAGGAAACGCTTACCTATGGCTATTGGAGGAATCTTTAGATGATGAGAATAATGCTTATGCATACATATACAATGCGACTCCTCAGGATATAGGCAGTTGTTTCATGGGTTATAGACTTCCAATTCGGCAAGTTAAAGTAAAATAACTGCATAATACGAACATAGATTTCATAAATAGTTTGTATCTTTGCAACAGAGAATAAAATAGCGGTCTTTGAGTGTCTGGAAACTGAAATGGTATTTTGAATTTCGTCTTGCGTTACGCAAGTACTGTTCTCTCGGGAGTAGATTCGCAAGATGTCTTCAGTCTCCTCGGAGTTCTGGAGAGAAACAATGTTTAAGCGTTAACGTTGCACTATTACGTACCTTGTACATTGTTATTGTTCTATTATCTATTATATAGATATATGTGAGCGCTCGATTCTCTCGCTATCTGCGATTGTATGGTTTGCTTCGCTTTCTTATATCTATTATTTATACAAAGAAAAGACATTTCAGTGAAAAGATGATTCAGAGGCCGCTTCCTATAATACAATGTGAAATGGATAGAAAACAGATAGCACAACAGGCATCACAGCTTAAAAATAAAGGAGATCTTCTTAATCTACTCAACCTGATAAAAAAGGCTGAGATAGAGGACATGGGCTTTGATTCTTCTATGTATCATCCATTCACCGAGAAACAACTCAATTTCTATTGTAATCCTAATCACACTTTCCATCGGTACCGTCAGTTCAAAATAAAAAAGAAGTCTGGTGGTACCAGACAAATAACAGCACCAAAGACGCAGAGTTTCATGATGATGCTATCTGCAGTCAATGAATTGTTCCGTTCGATATATACCCCATCGGAATATGCTATGGGATTTACGGATGGACGTTCTGTTGTGACTAATGCGTCAGTGCACCTTGGAATGGACTACATACTTAACTTAGACCTGAAGGATTTCTTCCCAAGTATTCATCAGGCAAGGGTGTGGAAGAGACTTCAGATACCACCTTTTAAGTTCAACCAGCCTGTGGCCAACTTGTTGGCTGGACTGTGCTGCATGAAAGAGAGTCGAGAGGATGAGAATGGGAATAGAAAGGATGTCTTTGTTCTACCACAGGGGGCACCAACCTCTCCAATCATCACAAACATGATTTGTGACAAACTTGATTATTATCTAAGTAGATTGGCAAAGCGGTTTAACATGAACTACACGCGTTATGCGGATGACATCACGTTCTCTTCTATGCGTTATGTGTACAGTAAGAAGGGAAAGTTTATGCTGGAACTAGAACGGATCATCAAAGAACAGGGCCTCACGATCAATGAGTCAAAGACTCGCTTGCAGAAAAGGGGCGATAGGCAGGAAGTTACCGGCATCATTGTCAGTGATAAACTGAATGTGACACAAAAGTATGTTCGTGACATTCGTAATATCCTCTATATGTGGGATAGATACGGTTATACTGTTACTTATGGTAAGTTCTTCCCAAAATACAAAGAAGAAAAGGGACATGTTAAAAAAGGCAACCCTGACCTTATTAATGTGATTGACGGAAAACTTATGTACCTGAAGATGGTGAAAGGCGCTGATGATCCCGTATATGTAAGGCTTCATGCTAAGTTCCAAAAGTTGGCAAACAAAGATACAATCACTGAAAAGACCAACTCAAAGGGAGTAACGTATCTTGAAACAATTGGTATAACAGAATTTGAAAAGCAGAATTCTACTACTGTTACCTTTGCCATCAGCGAGAAAGGCAAACACTATGCCTATTTCATGCTCAACGACAAGAAAATGTTGGTAACTGTCAATAAAACACTTACCATAGAGGAAGAACAGAATAAAGAAGTTCTTGCAATATCCTCATGTCGAGGTAAAGACGAAAAACCTTTCTGGCTCATACATCGGAAAGATAAAGTGATGGTTCCTCCACCTCCAACTGTTGATGTGGACGAACTGAATGCAGAATTAGATTCACTATTAAACACATGTTGATATGGAAGATAATAAGAAAGCGGCCATAGGGAAGATATACTTGTTGACAAAACAAGATGGTGAGTTCAATGAGGAATTGCGAAAGAAGTTAGGAATAGCCTCTTCCGCAAGTTCTGCTTTAATAGATGATGACCGCTTGAATCAAATATACGAGTATTGTATAGAGGAAATAATACGTAAACAGGCAGAGGACTTCTACAAGGAGTTTCCTGTCACCTCTATCGTATCTACGTTGATTGATGACTATGTAAGAATGGAATCCTTCCGTAGGAAAGATAATTTTGGAGATTTTTGTTTGGCATTATATCAACAGATTGAAAACATAACCAATAAAATATGCGAATCATCTGTTCTTGCAGAAATTACAGATAAAATGTGGGGGCATCTAGCATATGTAAAAACGCCAGAAGGTCAGCAAGAACCTGATATCAGAGACAGAACAGGTAAAACAGACATAGCAAATTTGATTTTTTATGGTACGAGTAAAAATGGACTCCCCAATGCTGTAGAAAAGTCAAAAAAGTCTCTTCAGAATCAATATGCTTCAGACAAAATAAGAATTATTGTCTATTTTTATGGCTTCGGAACAAGACTAAAGAATAGTGATTTTGACAGTTTTCGTGAAATCACAGGATTGTTGAACGACATTTATCAGTGCAGAAACATGAACCACCGGGGAAACACGTTGACACAATGGGAAGAAGAAACACTTAATCGTATTATTCCTATGAAATCGCTATACTATTTCAAATTTCTAGGTTGTTTAGCCCAGTATATTTCATTCATAAAAAAAGGTGATTCTGAGATATCTAATATTCTTGCATATGCAAGAAGCCTCGAATCGAAAAAGGTAGAGCTACCAGGACCAGTTATTAAGGGGAAAATGGATCTGGAAGAATTAGCAAAGATGACTAAAAAGCGTAAATAGAAGTTGATTATTACTTTTGCTGTAAAATAACAATCGATTATGACAAAAATCTGTTTCGAAAATATTGAGAAAGAATTGTCTGCATCAATTTCTAATGCAGAAAAGCGTATATTTGTAGCAGTTGCTTGGTTTACTAATTCCCGCCTGTTTGACGGCTTAACTTTAGTTTTGGAAAGGAAGGTGGAAGTTGAAATCTTAATTCTTAATGATATTCTGAACAGAAATGAATTTGGATTAGACTTTGGCGTTTTATCAAAATTGGGAGCAGAAGTTCGTTTTGCGAAATTCAATAAAGGGACTATGCATAACAAATTCTGTATAATCGACGACTTGGTTATCACAGGCTCATACAATTGGACTTATCATGCTAATAATAATAGTGAAAACATTCTCATGACTGACGAAGATAGTGTAGTGAATAGTTATAGAGAAGAATTCGATAGATTATTTTGTGATGCTATACCAATTCCACAGCCTTACGAGCGTCTTAAGTGGACAGATGTTAAAGAAGGCGATTTTTCTGAACTCCGAAGATATATTTTTAGGGATGTTATAGCAAAGAATGATGAGAATCGCGAGTTAAAACGGATTAAGCTAATTAATCTTGACCATGCATATAAAAGTGGGGATGCTAAAGAATTGGTCAATGCCAGTTTGCTCCCTATACAAGGAAAACTTAAATCAATTACAGATGTGTTAACATCTAAAAGTCGTGATTATGAATTCAGACTTTGGGAAGAAAACATATTAGGCAAACCATATAATGACGTAGATGGGTATATAAGGTTGGAAAAATGGTTCTTTATTCCATTTGCAATAAAGGAAGATCAGTATCATCAGGCCTATGTCGAAGGGGTTTTGAAGACATATGATTCACTCGATTATCCATTGGCAAAAGGACTTAAACTCAAAGTCCATGACTATGAATTTGTAAACGTGATAAGAAAATTTTGGGGCGAAAAAACATATGATGACTATGAACTCATTCCAAAAGATATTCTGACTATAGAGAATGCAAAACTCTTCTATTATCAATTTCCATCACGCATGTATAATAAAAGACAGCCTAGAACATGGAAGAATACTATGCCAAGAACTATTTCTGCTATCAATCTTTTAGGAATTGTCAAAGAGGTTGATGGTGACGAAGTTTTTTTTTATGAAGGTTGGAATCCGCAGAGGAGAGGAGAGAAAATAATGAAAGAGTTATTTGTAAAGTGACTTAGTTGATGCTCCTCTTCCTTTTAGAAGGAGAGCAAGATAGTCTTGCTTTACGAACATAGTGTTCGTTCTCCTATCGTACCTTTGCAACAGAAAACAGAACATAGTGCTCTGTTATTAAAATACGGTACAAAATATGGAGAATGTCATTTGTGGTTTCATTGAGTTGAATAGTGAGTTGGTTAAGATTTCATCTGTTGAGGATTTAAAAGCCTTTGCAGCTAGACTTGGTTCTGCTTTTACAGAATTAACCATTCAAGATTATGAACACCTTTGCAGTAAGATGCAAGGTGAATACAAGGCAGATGATTGTGGTGTATTATATTCTAAAGATGGGAGAAAGGTCTTTTTTGCTCCTATTACTACCAATGAATATCTCATTAGGTCAGGAGTTATTGCTATTGCAAAATATGCGTTCAATTGGCATTGCTATCGGTCTGGTGGAATACTCTATACTAATAATCGGTATACTTATGAGAAGAACATTACTAAACTTTTAATTCCTGATTCAGTCATAGCCATTGGAAGTGAGGCATTCAGCTACAACACCGCAATCAAGAACATTATTGTTTCTCATAAACTGGAGTATATCGGACAAAAAGCATTTACCGGATGCAAGATGATGACTGGCTTTATCCTCCCATCTACAGTCAAGTATATTGAAACAGAAGCTTTCGATGGATGCTGGAATGCATTTAAAGAGTTAACCATACCTGTTTCGGTTAGACATATCGGAAGCCATGCCTTTAAAGGGTGTATTACACTGGAAAAAGTAATCTTTTCTGGTCCTGTTGACAAAATAGGTTCTGGTATATTCGAGTCCTGCGACAAACTTTCCGAAATTGTAGTTCCTAAGGACTGTATAGAGCAATTCCGTGAGCAATTACCTTTCTATTCTGAAATAATAACTGAAAATGCTTAAGTGACAGTTATGGCTCAGAAGCAGAATACCAGTATTCCAACGGAATTGGAGCAATCAGATTGCTCCATTCTTTTGGATGAGGTGAAAGAAAAGATGAACATTCTCAAAAAGTGTGGGATGACTGAAGAAGAGATTATCTCACAGTTATTCTGCACTCAGCCATTGCCTAAGTTGATGATTAGCAGAAACTATAGGATATTTCTGGGTGATGAGCGTATAGAGGTGCATCTGGAGCCTCTGGTTAAAGCTGTGTATCTGCTTTTCCTGAAGCATCCGGAAGGGATCGTATTCAAAGATTTGCCTGATTGTCGTGAAGAGCTGGCTAAGATATATAATAAGGTCAGACCTTGGGGACTAACAGACAGAGCAGTGAAGAGTCTCGAGGATGTTACGAATCCTATGCTCAACTCCATCAATGAGAAATGCGCCAGAATCAGGAAAGCTTTCGGTGCTTTGCTGGATAGAAGAGTGGCAGGACAATACTATATAAAAGGTGTTCGCGGGAAAGCCAAGATAATCGCTCTGAATCGTGAATTAGTGGTCTGGGAATAAAATCGCATTTTCACAAGGCTTGTGATGGAATAATGCTTTGAGAGTAGGAAACTATAGATTAATTTTGCAAGCAAAAAGGAGGTGATAAATGATTCATATTATTATTTGGGTTGTCATGTTTCTCGTTTGGTACTTATATCGCACCTATAAAGCAAGTGTAGAGGAAAATGAAGAGGTATATCAAGCCTCTGAAAGTACTACTGTTAATGATAATATACCAGAGGAAAACGTGAACGTTGAAAAGTGTTTGGACGAGAGGACAACTACAGGGCTGGTACATAAATCAGGCTAATCAGTATGTAAATTGTACATTGATCTATACAAATAAGGGTATTGAATGGATTCTTTAAAGCCCAAAAGCTGGTTTTGACAGAACTTGAAAAATGTAAAGTAGTAGAAACAAAAATATAAATATTATGTCAGATTATGAGTACATTTTAAAACAGGCAAGGAAGTTATGAAAAGATTTATTTTTGGCATTATAGCATTTGTAATATGCTTGATGGTAGTGGGCGCGTTCTGGAATCTGGATCTTCGGAAGGAACATGGGTATGATAAATATCAGAAAGAGCTGGCAAAGCGTGAGCAGCGGATCAAGGAACTGGAGGATTCGATTAGCAACATGCAAGAGACTCTTGACTTCTACCGTGAGGCTGTGATGTGGCTTAGAAAGGCTGATGATAAGGAACTTCAGAAGAACATAGAGTTTATTCGCAACATACCGACAAAAATGATTCCATGATAATCCCTTCGCAAGCCTTGCGAGAATTTGGAAGTATGGGGATAGTTTTGTAACTTTGCAACCAAATTAAAAATACTGAGTTATGGGTGAGGATACAATACCGTTTTTTGAGGATGAGATTAAGGATACGATGCAGGGCATCATCAAGGTTGTTGGCGTTGGCGGTGGTGGCTGCAATGCTGTGCGTAACATGTGTAAAGAAGGTGTGGCGGGTGTTACCTTTGCTGCCTGCAATACGGACAGTCAGTCGCTGAAAGGCTCGCCTGTGCCAGTGAAGCTCCTGATGGGTGAAGGTCTGGGTGCTGGCGGTGATCCTGAAATCGGTAAGTCGGAAGCAGAGAAGAGCCTGGACTCTCTCAAGAGAATTCTCAGTGACGGCACCAAGATGGTGTTTATCACTGCCAGCATGGGTGGTGGTACTGGTACTGGTTCTGCCCCTGTTGTGGCTCAGGTGGCAAAGGAGCTGAAACTGTTGACGATTGGTGTGGTGACGATTCCTTTCTATTTCGAGAAGAAGCAGAAGATTGTCAAGGCTCTGAAGGGTGTGGATGAATTGAGGAAGTATGTGGATGCTATCTTGATCATTAATAATGAACGCCTGTGTGATGTGTACTCCGACTCTGATATCTCACTGAAGGAGGCTTTCGGAAGGGCTGACAATATCTTGAAGGATGCAGTGAAAGGCATCTCTGAGCTCATCACTGTTCATAGCGAGGGCTCCATCAATCTTGACTTCCGTGATGTGGAGGCTACGATGAAGGATGGTGGCGGGTCTATCATGGCAATGGGGCGAGCCAGTGGGAATCATCGTGTGGAAAAGGCGATTCTCGATGCACTGAACTCTCCTTTGCTTTATGGTAATGATATTGGTAAGGCCAAGCGAATCCTCTTTAATATCTATGCCAGTGAGGAGCATCCTATCTTCGTGAGAGAGATGCAGGAGATTGATGACTTCTTCGATCAGTTGGATCCCAATATCAGCGTGATATGGGGTACTTCTACGGATGATTCCTTAGGCGAGGATGCTAAGGTGACGATTCTGGCTACAGGTTTGGAGGATGATATGCGCAAGGAGGTGAAGTCAAATGTGCATCGTACGGATGATGACTTTTACGAAGACATGATACCTCTTCTTTATAAGCCTGCCAAGAAGCCAAAAGTGGCTGAAGTGATCACTCAGGAGCCGCCTTTTAAAGTGGAGCCTGCACCAGTGCCTGAGCCTGCTGTGGAAGAGCCAAAGGTGGAGGAACCTATAAAACCAAAAGTGGTGACAGAATCACCAACAGTGAGCAGATGGAGGTCGTGGTTGAATAATCTAGTGAGTGACGTGACTGAATGATGCCCCAGCAACAAACGCCAGAGGAAATTGCCCATGAGTTGAAGATACTTGTGGCGCGCTTGCAGGAGACTGGACGCAAGGATCTGCTGCTGCATGCTATAGGTGTGCCCTTACTGGAGGAGCTGAGAATTGAGGCTGCCAAGGGTAATCTGAGTCGTCTGTTCATCACGAAGGACTATCGTTTTATTTTGGAGGATTATCGGAAGGAGGTGGAGCTGCAGCCTGTGCATAAGGCTGTGTATCTGTTGTTCCTGGCTCATCCTGAGGGTATAGAGTTCAAACGTCTGGCAGATTATCGTGAGGAACTTACACATTATTATATGGCAACGGCAAAGATGATGGATAAGGAGAAAATTATCGAAAGTGTGGATCACCTGGTTAATCCTTTGGATAATGCCATCAATGAGAAATGTTCTCGTATCAAGAAAGTGTTTCTCGGCATGATGGATGAATACACTGCCAGCTATTACATCATCAGCAGTCATACCCAGAAGCACTTTGCTGGCTCCAGCCGCATCTGGTTTGAGCGCCTGAAAGTTATCTCCCTCCCGAGGGAGTTGGTAATTTTCAAGTAGTCTCCTTAGAGCTTCCCCTTGAATGTGTAACCGATTCCTTCAACGGCTGTCCGGATGGCGGCTTCGGGGGCGGGACCTTTGATGGTGAGTGTGCTGGCGGAGGCACTGGCCTTGGCTTTCTCTACGCCTGGCACTTCCTCAACGGCACGGACTACGGCTGCCTCGCAATGACTGCAATGCATGTCTTCAACGCGATAGACGGTCACATCGGGATCTAACGGCTTCTTGTCTGTAAATCTGCTGAATAGTTTCATCATAAGAGCAAATATAATTAATAGTGTTAATACTGTCGCACAAACGATCTTAAACGGGCTGGGCAGGGCAGATGTACTCATGCAGCAGGCGTCCTGAGCGCCTGCAGTGAAGTCGATTCCCGTGGCATTGAGTAGTAGTCCGAAAAGGACGGCAAACCCCACGATCGTCATCAGGTAAACCGATGTGAAACGGCGCCCCATGGACTTATGAACCACGAGGATAGAGGCGAGATTAACCGCAGGTCCCGCCATCAGCATCACTAATGCTGCTCCTGGCGAAAGTCCCTTCATCATCAATGCCGCTGCAACGGGAATGCTACCCGTGGAACAGATATACATCGGTATGGCAATAACCAGAATGACCAGCATCTGCAGCAACGGCTGACTGCCGAAACTGAGGAAGAACTCGTCGGGAACTGCCACCTGAATCAATGCTGCTACGACAAGGCCAATGAGCAGTCGCAGACCGATGTCGCGAAGCATGTCATAATAGGCATACTTCAGTACACGCCAGATCCGATTCCCGCTTTCTACTTGGCATGAAGAGGCAGAGTCGTCCGTTATATGATCTTCGCGAACCAGACGGTTTACCAGCAGTCCGCCGCAGACACCCGTGATAAGTGCCGCCGCAGGACGGATAATGGCAAACCCCAGTCCCATCAGCGAGAACGTGGCCAGGATAGAGTCGATGCCTGTTTGGGGTGTGGCAATGAAAAACGAGGCAATGGCGCCTTTCGATGCCTTCTCGTTTCTGAGACCGATAGCCGTAGGAATGACGCCGCAGGAACACAGCGGCAGTGGTATGCCCAGCAGTGCCGCCCAGACAACGGACAGCTTGTTATTTCGCGAAAGGTAATTGGCATAGAACCTCTGTGGCACGAATACGTGGAGCACACCTGCGATGAAGAATCCCAGCAGCAGATAGGGAGCCATCTCGCAGACTACGTTCAAAAGCGATATGAAGAAGTTTTGCATGTTCATGAATCTGTGTGCAAAATTAATCATAAATTTTGGATTTTATTGCTATCATTCAAAAAAATAATATGTAAATTTGCAGCGGTGTTTATATGATGAGGATTTTTTTTCATGAAGGTCAGAACGACATGCAGTATGAGTTCAAAGAGGTAAAACCCGACCTCTTCCTGCTCTCTCACGGCAAGGCGAAACTCTATATTGACAAAGAGAAATGGCCGCAGGGCTTCGTCTCCATGAAACTGGATTATGATTACAGATAATAAAAAGGACTTTGGATGATCTGCTCCAAAGTCCTTTCTTTATGGGGATAGCCACTATCAGTTGGCTGCTTCGAACTCTTCGAGGAAACGGGTGTCGTTCTCTGAGAACATACGGAGGTCAGAGACACGGTATTTGAGGTTGGTGATACGCTCCACACCCATACCGAAGGCATAGCCGCTGTATTCCTTGGAGTCGATGCCGCAGAGCTCGAGTACGTTGGGATCCACCATACCGCAACCGAGGATCTCCACCCAGCCGGTGTGCTTACAGAAGCCGCAGCCCTCACCGCCACAGATGAAGCATGAGATATCCATCTCTGCACTGGGCTCCGTGAAGGGGAAGTAAGAGGGGCGCAGACGGATCTTCGTGTCGGGACCGAACATCTCCTGGGCAAAGCTGAGCAGCACTTGTTTCAGGTCGGTGAAGCTTACGTTCTTGTCGATATAGAGTCCTTCCACCTGATGGAAGAAGCAGTGGGCACGGGCCGTAATCGCCTCGTTACGATACACACGACCTGGACAGATGACGCGGATGGGACTTGTGAGCTTGCCGTCCTCGGTGTGCATCTGCTCCATGATACGAGCCTGTACGCTGGAGGTGTGAGAGCGGAGCAGGATGTTCTTCGTGACATCGTTGGGATGCTGGCTTACGAAGAAGGTGTCCTGCATGTCGCGGGCAGGGTGATCGGCGGCAAAGTTCATTTTGGTGAAGATGTGATTGTCATCCTCCACCTCAGGACCGTCGGCCAGAACAAAGCCCATGCGCGAGAAAATGTCTATAATCTCGTTGGTGACAATGCTCAGGGGATGACGTGTACCAAGCTCTACAGGGTAGGGGGTACGTGTCAGGTCGATGGCCTCTTCGCCTGTCTCCTGGGTGTCGCATGCCTCACGGAGCTGATTGATGCGCTCTGTGGCGAGTGTCTTCAGTTCGTTGATCTTCATACCAACCGTCTTCTTCTGGTCGGCAGCTACATTACGGAAGTCGTTCATCAGGGCTGTAATCTCACCTTTCTTGCTGAGATATTTCAGTCGGAGCTGTTCTACTTCCTCAGCGTTTTTCGCGCTCAAATTTTGAACTTCCTTCAGGAGTTCGTCTATCTTATCAAGTATCATAAAAACGTTTAAAATTGCAATTTTGCGTGCAAAGGTACTTATTTTTTGGGACAAAAGAACAAAAGAAGCAAAAAAATATGTGTAATTATGTTCTTATTTCTAAAAAATATGTAACTTTGCAGAAGTTTGAGAGAATAAGATTTAAAAATTGCTTATCGAATAGCATAGATGAGAAGGTGTTTTATAGCGTTTTTCGCTGTTGTACTGCTGATGTTCTCCTGTACGGGGAAAAAGGCGGGTCAGATGGATGAGGTGCCGGCTGATTCTTTGGCTGACTCCATTGATACAACTGATGTTGACACCATGGAGATGTTGATAGCCGAGACACCCATGCCTCGTGCTGCTGATGCCATGTTCGACGATTTCATTTTTAATTTCGTTGCCAATAAGAAGTTGCAGAAGGAACGTGTGGTCTTCCCGCTGCGTACGAGAGAGGGTGAGAAAACGACGCTGACGGAGAAAGGGCAGTGGAAGATGGAGCACCTCTTTATGCGTCAGGGCTATTACACGCTGTTGTTCGGCAATGACGAGCAGATGACTCACCAGAAGGACACGGCTGTCAGCGAGGCTATCGTGGAGAAGATCCAGCTGAAGAAGAACCGTGTGATGAACTATTACTTCGTGCGTGTGAAGGGTGCCTGGATGATGAGAGAGGTGGTGGTGACACCGCTGCCGGAGAATCCCAACGCCTCGTTCCTGGAGTTCTATAAGCGCTTTGTGACAGACTCTGCCTTCCAGGTGAAGAGCATCAATAAGACGGTGACCTTTATCAGTCCTGATCCTGATAACGACTTTACGATGATGGAGGGGGTGATCACGCCTGATACGTGGAGCGCGTTTGCACCAGCACTGCCATCCAAGGTGCTTTATAACATTGTGTATGGTAAGCCGAAGCCGGTAGAAAACGAGATGATCTTCCTGATGCGAGGTGTGTCTAATGGTCTGGAGATGGAACTGCGCTTCAAGAAAGTGAAGGGGCGCTGGCTGCTCATGAAATTGGCAACTTAAGAGATGAAAGATTTTAGAGACTATAGTCTGAAGGCGCATAACACATTTGGCATCGATGCTAAATGCAGTCGTTTCCTGGAGTTTGAAGATGATCAGGAAGCGATAGAGGTGGCTAAGATTCTCAGAGAGTCACAGATGCCTTATATTATAATAGGTGGTGGCAGTAACCTGCTTCTCACTAAGGACTATGAGGGCATCGTGGTGCGCTCGGGTATCAAGGGACATTACTTTGAAGATGGCTACAGGATGATCTGTGGCAGCGGAGAGGAATGGGACCGGATGGTGGCTGTGAGCATTGAGAATGGCTATTATGGCATGGAGAACCTGTCGCTGATCCCTGGTGATGTGGGTGCCAGCGCCGTTCAGAACATAGGTGCCTACGGTGTGGAGGCGAAAGATCTGATTCTCTGCGTCTGGGCGATAGAGATCGCAACGGACAAACCCTGTATGATTGGCAATGAAGAATGTGGATATGGCTATCGTCAGAGCAGGTTCAAGCAGGATTGGAAGGATAAGTATCTTATTTGTAGAGTGACCTACGGGCTTTCAAGAACCTTTACCCCGCATCTCGACTATGGCAATATCCGTGCAGAACTGGAGAAGAAGGGTATCCAAGAGCCTTCTGCCCAGCAGTTGCGCGACATCATTATAGAGATTCGTAATGCCAAACTCCCTGATCCGAAGGTGATGGGCAATGCCGGCAGTTTCTTTATGAACCCCATTGTGAGCCGTGAGAAATATGAGTCGCTGGCTGCACAGTATGAGAACATGCCCCATTATCCTGTGGATGAGGCGCACGAGAAGATTCCTGCAGGCTGGATGATTGACCAGTGTGGCTGGAAAGGTAAGAGAATGGGGCGTGCCGGCGTACATGACAAACAGGCCCTGGTGCTGGTGAACTGCGGTGGGGCAAAGGGTGAGGAGATCGTGGCCCTCTGCCGGCAGATTCAGGCAGATGTGAAAGCAAAGTTCGACATAGAGATCCATCCAGAAGTGAATATTATATGAAGCTGACATTTTTAGGTACAGGAACTTCGTGCGGCGTGCCCGTGATAGGATGTCGGTGTGAGGTGTGCCGGAGTACTGATCCGCACGACAAGCGCACACGCTGTTCCGCATTGGTAGAGACGGAGCGCACGAGACTGCTCATAGACTGCGGGCCTGATTTCCGTGGGCAAATCCTGCCACAGCCATTCCGAAAGATCGACGGTATCCTGATTACACATAGTCATTACGACCATGTGGGAGGGATGGATGATATCCGTCCTTACTGCCAGTTTGGCGAAATCAATGTCTATGCCGATCCTATCGCCCGCAAGGGGATGTTGGAGATGCTGCCTTACTGTTTTGCTGAGCATCGCTATCCGGGTGTGCCAGCCATCGGCCTGCATGAGATTCATCCCCATGAGCTGTTGCAGATTGGCGACATGGATATTATGCCGATAGAGGTGATGCATGGCAAGCTGCCTATCTTAGGCTATCGCATCGGACCGTTGACCTATATTACTGACATGAAGACGATCCATGAGTCGGAATATGCTTATCTGGAAGGTACGGAGCTGTTGGTGGTGAATGCCTTGCGCTTCGATAAGCCCCATCACTCCCATCAGCTGGTGGATGATGCCATCGCCTTTGCACGAAGGGTAGGGGCAAAGCGTACGCTGCTCATACACGTCTGTCATGATGTGGGGCTCCATGAGAAAGTGAACCAGAATCTTCCTGCCGATATCCAACTGGCATACGACGGACAGGAAATCATATTATAATAAAAAAGGGAGCTTCGACAGCTCCCTTATCTTTTCTTCTTCTTTCTCTTACCGGAGAAAAACCTGTAGCCATTCATCAGCTTCCGGATTAGCATAAAGGCATCGAAAGCCATGATGCCATTGCTTACCAGACTGGCGATATAATCAGCCTTAGAGGTCTCATCTTTTTTCAAAAATATCTCGTTCCATAAGGTGGAAAACTGCGTACTGTCCTTCTGCAGATCCTTGAGCACCTCGTCCTTGCGCTGACGAATCTCGTCAAGCGACTGGTAATCTTTGATATTTTTGATAGCGGGTTTCATAAGTAAATGAAATTTATTTGTTGAGGAATACCTCTGCGAGGAAACGCACGAGGGGCTTCTCAATCCAATCTTTACGTTTACTGATAATCACAAAGAACAATATCAGGTGGAAGGCAGCGATAATCAGAAATGACCATCCCATGCCGATAAAGTTTGAGAGCCAGAAGGCGAGGGCAAACGACATGAACAGTGCCAGCGCGATGATGAGGAAACAGAAAACGATTGCCAAGGCGGCACCCGTAATCAGGTGTACCACCTTGTCAACCACATCAAGTTTGACGTATTCTGCCTGCAGCCCAAGATAGTGCTTGACCGTCTCTATCAGCTGGGCAAAGTTCTCAACGTTCTTGTCGCTTGAAAGCATCGCTTATTCCTCCTCGGTAGCATCCTCAATGTCATCAACGAGGTCAACCACTTCCTTGCGGCTGAGCTTGATGTTATGCTTCTTCAGAAAATCCTCCACTGCATCTGTGATTTTCACACGGGTATCAGATCCCTTTTCGGGAGCCATTAAGATACCAAGGGCTGCGCCAGCGATAGCACCGCCGAGAAATGCGCCAATGTAACCTAAACTTTTCATAATCTGTAGTTATATTAAGTGAATACTAAAAAATCTCTTGTGCAAATATACGCATTTTTTCGATAATGGTGCAAAAATATCCCAAAAATTTAATTAAAAAGTTGTGATTTCTCCGATTTAACAAACTTTATGTAGCATTTTTGCACAGTTTTCCCTGATAATTTGTAATTTCGCACACAAAATAGTGAATTAAGTCATATTTTAAATACAATAACAAAATGAAGAAAACGACTATTTTGTGCGTCGGTTTGTGCGCAGCAATGGCTTTCACAAGCTGTAAGTCAAGTGAAAGTGCCTATAAGAAGGCATATGAGAAAGCAAAACAGTATGATACCTCTGCACAGCAGGCACCTCAGGCTGCTCCGCAGACAACTGAGGAGGTGGCTGTGGTAGCTCCCGTGGAGGCAAAGCCCGCCAACGAGACGCGTGTAGTGGATAATCTCGATAATGTGTCGGTTCGTCAGGAGAGTGTAACACTCATCAACGGCTCTGGTCTGAAGGACTTCAGTGTGATTGTTGGCTCTTTCGGTCTGGTCTCTAACGCAGAGGGTCTGCAGCAGCGCCTGAAGGCAGCCGGCTACGATGCTCAGATTGTTAAGAACGAGGATAAGAACATGTATCGTGTGGTAGCTTCTACCTTTGCAGGCAAGGCTGACGCTGTGAACAGCCGTGATCAGCTGCGTGCTACCTATCCTGATGCATGGTTGCTCTATAACGTACGATAATCCTTTTGTCGTGGCGAGGATATTATCCATCGATTACGGCAAGAAACGTACAGGACTGGCAGTCACCGACCCTCTGCAGATTATCGCTGGAGGGTTGGCGACTGTTTCTACATCAGAGCTGTTCGACTGGCTGAAGGCTTATTTGGCCAAAGAACCAGTGGAGCGCATTGTGATAGGAGAGCCCCGTCAGCCTAACGGTGAACCGAGTGAGAATCTGCAGCGTGTGCAGCAGTTTGTGAACCGTTGGCGGAAAGCTGTGCCTGAAGTGCCTATCGAGTATTACGACGAGCGATTTACTTCCGTGCTGGCTCATCAGGCAATGCTTGCTGGCGGTCTGAAGAAGAAGGCACGTCAGGACAAGGCACTCGTGGATGAAATATCCGCTACGATTATCCTCGAAGATTATCTCCGAGCCCGTAAATAGTCAAATAGTAAATATTCAAATAGTGAAATGATTTTACCTATTTATATATATGGTCAGCCTGTGCTTCGTAAGGTGGCTGAAGACATTACCCTTGAGTATCCCCAGCTGAAGGAGCTGATCAGCGACATGTGGGAGACACTGGCTGAGTCGGAAGGTATTGGATTGGCTGCTCCGCAGATCGGTAAGCCCATCCGCCTGTCAGTGATCGACTTGGATGTCATCTCTGACGATCTGCCTGAATATAAGGGGTTCCGACAGGTGTTTATCAATCCCCACATCCTTGACTACGATGAGGAGCATACTGATACCTCGGAAGAGGGCTGCCTGTCGTTGCCCGCTATCCATGAGAAGGTGGTGCGCCCCACACGTATTCATGTGGCTTGGGATGATGAGAACTTCGAGCACCACGACGAGTGGATTGAAGGGTATCTGGCTCGTGTGATGCAGCATGAGTTCGATCATCTCGACGGTAAGATGTTCGTGGATCGTATCTCACCGCTTCGTAAACAGCTGATAAAGAGCAAGCTGCGCGCTTTGTTGCAGGGCCGCTATCGCTGTGGATATAAAACTAAACCTGTTAAGAGATAAAGAATGCGACGCATTTTTTATCTCTTAATGTTCTTACCACTGGTTGGCTTTGCCCAGTTCAATACCGACCGTCTGGTGATGGTGGGGCGTTCCGCTCTCTACTATGAAGACTATGTGCTCTCCATCCAGTATTTCAATCAGGCCATCAGTCAGAAACCCTGGCTCTTTGAACCTTGGTTCTTCAGAGGAGTGGCAAAATTCTATCTCGATGACTTCCGTGGGGCAGAGAGTGACTGTACTGAAGCCATCGAACGTAACCCTTATGTGGTGAACGCCTACGAGTTGCGTGGCCTCTGCCGCATCAACCAGAAGAAATATGCCGAGGCGGTAAAGGATTACGATAAGGCCTTGCGCTATAATCCTGATAATCAAAGCCTTTGGCATAACCGTATTCTCTGTCTGATTCAAGATAAGAACTATGATCTTGCGTTGGCACAGATCGATACGATGACTAGCCATTGGTCTAAATATGCCCGTGCTTATGCGATGCAGGCAGAGGTCTATCTGCTTCAGAAGGATACAACGAAGGCTGTGGCATCACTCGACAAGAGCCTGGAACTTGATCCCTATGATGGTGGTATTTGGGCAGAGCGCGCTATTATCAGTCTGGCTCGTCAGGAATGGAAAGAGGGGGAGGAATTTCTCGACAAGAGTATCCATCTGGTTCCCAAGCAGCCTGTGAACTATATCAATCGTGCGATGGCACGTTATAACCAGAATAACCTGCGAGGTGCGATGGCTGATTATGATACAGCCCTCGACCTTGATCCCAATAACTTCTTAGGCCACTATAATCGTGGACTATTACGTGCTCAGGTGGGTGACGACAATAGAGGTATTGAAGACTTCGACTTCGTGCTGAAACTGGAACCCGACAACCTGCTGGCGCTCTTCAACCGTGCCCTGCTGCTTGAGCAGACAGGTAACCTGCGTGCAGCTATCCGTGACTATTCAAAGGTGATAGAGCAATATCCTAACTTCTGGTTCGGACTGCAGCATCGTGCCTCATGTTACCGCAGATTGGGTAATACCAGACAGGCAGAGCTCGATGAGTTCCGTATTCTCAAGGCACAGATGGATAAGCGTTTCGGGCATCAGCCAAGACTCTCGAAAAAGCAGATGCGTAAGCGCAGTGATGAGGATATGGAGAAGTATAACCAGTTAGTGGTGGCCGACGAGCAGGAGGTAGAGCATGAATATAAGAGCGATTATCGGGGAAAAGTGCAGAACCGCAAGGCAGAACTATCGTTCCTGCCGATGTTCAGTCTCTCTTTCCGCCGCCCTGTCAGCGATGTCAAGACAGAGATACCTTACGAGGAGAGTGTTGAGGCCTTTAACAGTCGCTCTAAGTCGCGTATTATCTATGTCTCCAACGATCATGCGAAGTTGGGTGAGGATCGCATGAAGCAGACCTTTGCTTTCATTGATTCGCTCAGTACGGCTATCGATGCCTCCAAGAGCACCAGCAGCGTGAAACCTCTGCTCTTCCTGAGGGCGATAGCCTATAGTTCTATTCAGAATTTCGATAATGCCATCGACGATCTGGGTATCTATCTGCAGATCGACTCCACCTCATCGTTGGCATATTGGCAGCGTGCCGTCTGTCAGGCCAAGGTGAATGAGTTCAATGCTTCTCAAGGTACAAACATCGAGTTGCAGATGGCGAATGTGTTAGGCGATCTCTCGGATGCCATCAAGCGTGCGCCCAAGAATGCCTACCTTTATTATAATCGTGGTACGCTCTACGCCTTGCGCAGCGATAATATGCGTGCCATCGACGACTATACTGAAGCCATTAAGCTGGAGCATAATCTGGCAGAGGCTTATTATAACAGAGGATTGGTGTATATCCGCCTGAAGAAGACGGATGAAGCCATTTCCGATCTCAGTAAAGCTGGTGAGCTCGGGCTTTACCAGGCTTACAGTGTCATCAAGAAATATACAGGGAAATAATTGCATTATTAATCAAATTAATATAATTATGAAGAGGATTCTAGTTACTGGTGGAGCAGGCTTTATTGGCTCCCATCTGTGTGAGCGTCTGGTAAAAGATGGCAATGACGTTATTTGCCTTGATAACTTTTATACAGGAAGCAAGGAGAATGTATGGCATCTGTTGGGTGAACACAATTTCGAAATTGTTCGTCATGATGTGTGTCAGCCTTACTGGGCAGAGGTCGATGAGATCTATAACCTGGCTTGTCCGGCTTCTCCCGTTTACTATCAGACAGACCCTATCCAGACCACTAAGACCTCTGTATTTGGTGCTTACCACATGCTGGGACTGGCTCGCAGAACGAAGTGTAAGATCCTTCAGACTTCTACCAGTGAGGTGTATGGTGATCCTAACGTGCATCCACAGCCAGAGTCATACTGGGGCAATGTGAACACCATCGGTCTCCGTTCATGCTATGATGAGGGAAAGCGTTGCGCAGAAACCATGTTCTTCGACTATCATCGTCAGCATGGTGTGCGCATCAAGGTGATCCGTATCTTCAACACTTATGGACCTCGTATGGCAGAGAACGACGGACGTGTGGTTTCTAACTTCATCATGCAGGCTCTGAGAAACGAAGACATCACCATCTACGGCGATGGCACACAGACCCGTTCTTTCCAGTATGTATCAGACTTGATTGAGGGTATGGTTCGTATGATGGAGAGTGGGGATGATTTCCTTGGTCCTGTGAATATCGGTAATCCTGGTGAGTTTACCATGCTGGAGCTGGCAGAGAAAGTCATCGCTTTGACAGGTTCTAAGAGTAAGATCGTGTTTAAACCACTGCCTTCGGATGACCCGAAGATGCGCCGGCCTGACATCACGCTGGCAAAGTCAAAGCTTGACTGGGAGCCGAAGGTGAAACTGGATGAAGGTCTCGAAAAGACCATCGAGTATTTCAAGACTAAGCTCTAAGTTGCCGTTAAGGTCAGGTCACCACATTTTTCGCTGAATGTTTGGTCATTTCAGTGAAAGTATGTACCTTTGCACGCAATTTCAAAATTCAAACATATATTGTAGATATGATTAACATTACTTTTCCAGACGGATCTGTTCGCTCGTATGAGCAGGGTGTGACTGGTCTTCAGATTGCAGAGAGTATCTCTCCGGCTCTCGCGCGCAGCGTTGTAAGCTGTGGTGTAAACGGTGAGACAGTAGAGCTGAACCGTCCTATCAATGAGGACGCTACCATCGCGCTCTATAAGTTTGATGACGAGCAGGGTAAGCATACCTTCTGGCACACATCTGCCCACCTGTTGGCAGAGGCACTGCAGGAGTTGTATCCTGGCATCCAGTTCGGTTTCGGACCTGCTGTCGAGAATGGTTTCTTTTATGATGTGCTGCTGAAGGACGGCGAGAGCATCAAGGAGAGCGATTTTCCCAAGATTGAGGCAAAGATGAAGGAACTGGCTTCCAAGAAAGAGGCTGTTGTGCGTCGTGAGGTTCCCAAGGCAGAGGCTCTGAAGCAGTTTGCTGCCGATGGCCAGACCTATAAGTGCGAGCACATCGAGCAGGATCTTGAAGATGGTTCTATCACCACCTATACACAGGGTAACTTCACCGATCTGTGTCGTGGCCCGCACCTGATGGATACAGGCGAGATCAAGGCAGTGAAGCTGACTTCTGTTGCTGGTGCTTTCTGGCGTGGCGATGCCAGCCGTGAGCAGATGCAGCGTCTGTATGGTATCTCCTTCCCCAAGAAGAAGATGCTCGACGAATATCTGGAGATGTTAGAGGAGGCTAAGAAGCGCGACCATCGTAAGATTGGTAAGGAGATGGAACTCTTCATGTTCTCAGATAAAGTAGGTAAGGGCCTGCCCATCTGGTTGCCAAAGGGTACAGAGCTTCGCCTGCGCCTGCAGGACCACCTGCGTAAGGTGCAGAAGCGTTTCGGTTATCAGGAGGTGATCACGCCGCATATCGGTTCTAAGAACCTCTACGTTACCTCTGGTCACTATGCTCACTATGGCAAGGATTCATTCCAGCCAATCCATACCCCAGAGGAGGATGAGGAGTACATGCTGAAGCCTATGAACTGTCCTCACCACTGCGAGATCTTCGCATGGAAGCCCCGTTCATATCGTGACCTGCCTCTGCGTATCGCTGAGTTTGGTACGGTATATCGTTATGAGCAGAGCGGTGAGCTGCACGGACTGACTCGTGTCCGTTCGTTCACACAGGATGATGCCCACCTGTTCTGTCGTCCAGACCAGGTGAAGCAGGAGTTCCTGAATGTGATGGATATCATCGGTATCGTGCTCACAGCCTTCGGATTCAACTTCGAGGCTCAGATCACTGGCTGAGAAGGCTATTGTCGAGGCTTGTCAGGAGAAGGGTCTGCCTGCAAAGGTGGAATATGGTGAGGCTGCCTTCTATGGGCCTAAGCTCGACTTCATGATCAAGGATGCCATTGGCCGTCGCTGGCAGCTGGGTACGATCCAGGTGGACTACAACCTGCCTAAGCGCTTCCAGCTGGAATACACTGACGAAGACAACACCAAGAAGACACCTGTGATGATCCATCGTGCACCATTTGGTTCACTGGAGCGTTTCTGTGCTGTGCTCATTGAGCACACCTCAGGTCACTTCCCCTTGTGGCTTACACCTGATCAGGTGGCTATCCTGCCGTTGTCAGAGAAATACAACGACTATGCTCAGGAAGTTGCCAAGAAGTTTGATTTGGGTGGTGTACGTGCTACGATCGACTTGCGCAACGAGAAACTGGGACGTAAGATCCGCGACAATGAGTTGAAGCGTATTCCTTATATGGTTATCGTTGGTGAGAAGGAGCAGCAGGATGGTACTGTAGCCGTTCGTCCCCAGGGTGGTGGCGAGCAGAGTGTGAAGACTATCCAGGAGTTCATTGATGAGGTGAACGCTCGTGTTGCTGAAATGACAAAAGACTTTTAGTAATTGAATAGTTTATAGTTTATGGCTGAGATACTTGTAGAATTGTTAAACTTTCTTAAAAGTATAATCATCTATAAACTATAAACTTTAACTATAAACAAAAATTAGTAATTTTGCAGCCGATTTTCTAAAAAACAGTTGATGAAGAATGACAAAATGAAAAGTCAGTACCGTGTCAACGAACAGATACGTGTACGTGAAGTCCGCATCGTAGGCGACGAAGGTTCAACCGTAGTTCCTACTCGTGACGCATTGAATATGGCTCGTGAGCAAGGTGTTGATCTCGTTGAGATTTCGCCCAATGCCAATCCGCCAGTATGTCGCCTCATCGACTACTCCAAGTTCCTCTACCAGCAGAAGAAGCGCCAGAAGGAAATGAAGGCCAAGCAGGTAAAGGTGGAGGTGAAGGAAATCCGCTTCGGACCTCAGACCGATGAGCACGACTATCAGTTTAAGCTCAAGCACGCCAAGGAGTTTCTTGAGGAAGGAAATAAGGTACGTGCATACGTATTTTTCCGTGGACGCTCCATCCTGTTTAAGGAACAGGGTGAGGTACTGCTGCTCCGTTTCGCCAACGATTTGGAGGAGGTAGGAAAGGTAGAGTCGATGCCGTCGCTTGAAGGAAAGAAGATGTTTATCTATCTGGCTCCTAAGAAGGCAGGTACTCAGAAGAAGAGTCAGCAGGCTCGTGATCGTGAGGCTGCAGAGCTCGAAGCTAAGGAAGTTGCCAAGCAGCAGAAAGAGGCAGAAGCCGCAGAGAAGCCCGCTAACGGAGGTCTCTTCGCCAATGCCAAGATCTCTGCCGATGCGCTTAAGAAGCTTACTGAGGAAGAGTAAGAAAAAAAGAAGATGGCGCGCCTGGTATATGCGTAGCCGTCGGATATTAATAACAATTTAAATTTTAAAACAATGCCAAAAGTAAAGACAAACTCCGGTGCTAAGAAAAGATTTTCTTTCACTGGTACAGGTAAGGTAAAGAGACGTCACGCTTACCACAGCCACATTCTGACGAAGAAGACCAAGAAGCAGAAGCGTAACTTGGTAGGTACAACTATCGTTGATCCATCAAACATGAAGCAGGTTCGTGACCTGTTGTGTCTCCGTTAAACCTATTGTCGAACATTTAAAGTAAGAAGATTATGCCTAGATCAGTAAATCACGTTGCATCAAGAGCAAAGCGTAAGAGAATTTTAAAGCTTACCCGCGGCTATTTTGGAGCCCGCAAGAATGTTTGGACAGTAGCAAAGAACACATGGGAGAAGGGTTTGACCTATGCCTATCGTGATCGCCGTAATAAGAAGCGTAACTTCCGTGCCCTGTGGATTCAGCGTATCAACGCTGCCGCTCGTCTGGAAGGTATGAGCTACTCTGTTCTCATGGGCAAGCTCAGTAAGGCAGGTATCGAGATCAACCGTAAGGTGCTCGCCGACCTCGCTATGAACAATCCCGAGGCTTTCAAGGCTATCGTGGAGAAGGTGAAGTAAAGCATTCTTATGTCTTTATTATCTATAATCCCCACCAGCCTTGGTGGGGATTATTCGTACAGATCGTACTGTTAACAACTATAAACGGAAATGAGGATAACAATATTTGATTTGTTGAGTCGTAAGGGACAGCAGCCTGTCAGCATGCTGACGGCTTATGATTACAACACAGCCCGTATCATGGATGAGGCTGGTATCGACATGATTCTCGTAGGCGATTCGCTGGGGAATGTCATGTTGGGTTACGAAAACACACTTGCTGTTACCGTCGATGATATGATTCATCATGGTAAGGCCGTATGCCGAGGTGCCAAGCAGGCTTTTGTGGTGATTGATATGCCTTTTATGTCATATCAGGCTTCTGTGGAAGATGCTGTGCGCAATGCAGGACGAATCATGAAGGAGACCAATTGTCAGGCCGTGAAGCTGGAGGGTGGTGTAGAGTATGCGGATCGCATCAAGGCTATCGTACAGGCAGGAATCCCTGTGGTGGCTCATATCGGACTAACCCCTCAGTCGTTTAATGCCCTAGGTGGTTATAAGGTACAGGGCAAGTCGCTGGAGCAGGCCAAGAAGCTGCTCAAAGATGCTAAGGCTGTAGAAGAGGCTGGTGCCTTTGCCATCACCCTGGAGTGCGTGCCTGCGCCCTTAGCCAAGTTAGTTACTGAGCAGAGCAATGCCCTTACCATCGGAATTGGTGCTGGTAATGGCTGCGATGGTCAGGTGTTGGTCTATCAGGATATGCTGGGCTACACTGGAGGCTTTGTTCCCAAGTTCGTGAAGAAATATGCCGACCTCCACAGCGTATTGCTCGAGGCGTTCAAACAATATAAAAAAGAGTGCGGGAACCGTTCCTTCCCAGAGCTGTCGCAGAGCTATGGCATCAGCGACGAGGTGATGCAGGAACTTTTTGAACCCGAATTTAAATATTAATAGAAGAAATGAAGGTAGTTAAGACTGTAAGAGAAGTAAGGGAGATTGTTTCAGTCTGGCGGAAGGAAGGACTGAGTGTAGGACTGGTACCCACGATGGGCTATCTGCACGAAGGTCATCAGAGCCTGATTCGTAAGTCTGCCAGTCAGAATGATCGTACTGTAGTTTCTGTGTTCGTGAATCCCATCCAGTTTGGTCCCAATGAGGATCTGGAGGCTTATCCGCGCGACCTGAACCGTGATATGCAGAAGGTGGAAGAGGCTGGGGGAGACCTCATCTTCAATCCTGAGCCAGCAGAGATGTATCCTGGTCACTTCACTTCATTCATCGATACCACGGAGACCACTGAACTGCTTTGCGGCGCTGTGCGTCCTATCCACTTCCGTGGTGTCTGCACAGTGGTGGGCAAACTTTTCAATATCGTTCAGCCCGATCGTGGCTACTTCGGACAGAAGGATGCCCAGCAGCTGGCAACGATCAAGCGTTTCGTGCGCGACCTGAACTTCCCGATAGAGATCATACCTTGTCCCATCGTGCGTGAGGATGACGGTCTGGCCAAGTCGAGCCGTAACACCTATCTGAACCCAGAGGAGCGTCAGGCAGCCCTCATCCTCTCCAAGAGTCTGAAGAAAGGTCAAGAGGCCATTTCCAATGGTGAGCGCGACTCTCAGAAGGTGATCAGCATCATCCGTGAGAGTCTTGAGTCAGAACCTTTGGCACGTATTGACTATGTAGAGGTGGTTGACTTCGAGAATGTCCAGCGCACTCAGAAGATAGAGGGTGAGACACTTGTGGCTATCGCCGTCTATATTGGTAAGACGCGACTTATTGACAATTTTATTGTAAACCTATAATCCCTGCGAGATGAATATAACGCTGCTGAAAGCAAAGATCCACCGTGCTGTGGTGAAGCAGGCCGACCTCGACTATGTGGGCAGCATCACCATCGACTCAGAGCTGTTGCACGAGTCTGGTATTCTGGAGTATGAGAAAGTGGAGATTGCCGATATCGACAACGGTAATCGCTTCGAGACCTATGCCATCGCGGGCGAGGCAGGCTCAGGGATCATCTGTCTGAACGGTGCTGCTGCCCGTTGTGTGAATGAAGGCGACAAGATTATCATCATGGCTTATGCCCAGATGACGCCTGAGGAGGCAGAGACGCACAAACCTACTGTGCTCTTTGTGGATCAGGATAATAAGATCGTACGTAAGGCTAACTACGAGAAGCATGGTCTGCTTGTGGAACAATAAGGGAAAAGTAAAAAGGTTAAAAGTAAAAAAGTAAAAAATGCTGGCAGGAAAATCCATCGTTCTGGGTGTCACGGGAAGCATCGCTGCTTATAAGATTGCCAATTTGGCATCAATGCTGGTGAAGTTGAATGCCGACGTTCACGTCATCATGACGCAGAACGCCACGCATTTCATCACGCCGATGACCTTTGAGACACTGACGAACAATAAGTGCATTGTCGATACCTTTGACCGCAATTTCAATTTCGATGTGAAACACGTGTCGCTGGCTAAGAAAGGTGATCTGTTTCTGGTAGCCCCCTGCACAGCCAATGTCATTGGTAAGGTGGCAGGTGGCATCTGCGACGATATGCTCACCACTACCATCATAGCTACCAAGGCACCTGTACTCTTCTCGCCAGCCATGAATACTGGCATGTGGGAGAATCCTATCCTGCAGGATAATCTTCAGAAACTCAAGCATTACGGCTATCATATCATCGAACCCGTTGAGGGACGCCTGGCTTGTGGCGATACAGGCAGTGGCAAGATGCCTTCTGAGGAGACGCTCCTGGATCATATCCTCCTGCATCTGGCAAAGGAGAAGGATCTCAAGGGCAAGAAGATGCTTGTCACGGCAGGACCAACTCAGGAATCCATCGACCCTGTGCGGTTCATCACGAACCACTCTTCCGGAAAGATGGGTTATGCCATTGCCAAGATGGCTGTTCTCCGTGGCGCAGAGGTGACTCTCGTCTCTGGTCCCGTTAGCCTTCAGCCATTCGCAGGTATCAAGAAAATTGATGTCAGGAGCGCGCAGGATATGTTCGAGGCAGTCGGCTCACGGAGTGCTGAACAGGATGTCATCATCATGTGCAGTGCTGTGGCTGATTATAAGCCTGCCAACTATGCCGACCAGAAGGTGAAGAAGAGCGATGCTGACATGAGTATCGCCCTAACACGAACACAGGATATCTTAGGTTATCTCGGTGCCCACAAACGTGAAGGACAGGTGCTTGTGGGCTTCTCGATGGAGACAGAAAACCTGATAGAGAACTCGCGTGCGAAACTGATGAAGAAAAATGCTGACTTGATCTGTGCCAACTCCATCGCTTCTGCTCAGACGGGCTTTGCCGTCGATACCAATAAGGTAACACTCATCACCCGGCAGGAAGTTACTGAACTGCCCCTCTGCTCTAAAGAGGAAACAGCCGACTTGATTCTCGATAAGGTATGCACATACTTATTGACATAGGCAATTCCACCATCGTGACTGCGATTGCAGATCAGGAAGGTAATATCACCCACACCTGGCGTTTCAAGACGCGCAAGGAGGAAACAGTCACCTTCTTTCGTTACGAACTGAAACAAGGTTTTCGTAGGTATGGCGTGGAAGCGGCTGACATCGAGCGTGTTGCCATCTCTTCGGTGGTGCCGGAAGTCAACGGTGATATCTCTCAGGCTGTCAATGATCTCACTGGTCTCACACCTCATTTCTTCAGTCTCGACGATGCTAAGGATATTCTTACTATCGACATCGAGTCGCCTTCACAACTGGGTAAGGATCGTCTGGCTGATGCCTTGGGTGCTGTGACCTGCTATGGGGTGCCTGCCATCGTGATCGACTTTGGCACAGCCACTACCATTGGTGTGATCGATGCAGAGCGCAGATTCCTGGGAGGACTGATCATCCCAGGTGTCAAGACCTCGTTGAGTGCCCTCAGTCAGCGTGCCTCGCAACTACCTGCTATCAATATTGAAAAACCAAGACATCTTATAGGGCGAAACACACTGGAAAGTATGCAGAGCGGCATTCTTTATGGCACTGCTGCGATGATAGATGGTCTGATTGATCGCCTGCTGCCTACACTCCCGGCTCCTGTTCATATCATTGCTACCGGTGGTATGGCAAAGGACATCATTCCCCACTGCTGTCATCAGATAGAACTCGACAAATTCCTGCTGCTCAAAGGACTCTATAAAGCAACCCGTCAGAAATGAAAATCGTGATTATTGGCTCAGGTAATCTGGCCACCAACCTGTCGCTGGCATTAAAAGATGCAGGTCAGGATATTGTTCAGATCTTTAGTCGCACAGAGGCGCATGCCAGAGAACTTGCCGATAAGTTGGGCTGTTCATATACCTCTTCGCTTGATGGCATCCGGCGCGATGCCGATGTTTACATCCTTTCTGTGAAAGACGATGCCCTCCTTCGCCTGGTTCCCACCATTTGTGCAACACACAAAAACGGTATCTTCCTTCACACGGCAGGCAGTGTGCCCATGAACCTCTTTGAGGGTTCTGCCTCGCAGTATGGCGTGCTCTATCCCATGCAGACGTTCTCCAAGAACCATCGTGTCGATTTCCGGGAGATACCCTGTTTTATTGAGGCTTCCAGTCCTCAGGCTCTGTCTGTTGTCCGTTCATTGGCGGAGCGCATCTCCGAACATGTGGTGGTGTGTGATTCCGAGAAACGAAAGAAGCTGCACCTCGCTGCTGTGCTGGCGTGCAATCTCACCAACCACTGCTATCGTCTGGCAGAGCGTGTACTTGAGGCAGAGCAGATCGATTTCAGCCTTTTCCTGCCGTTGATTGAGGAGACAGCCCGTAAGGTGAAGACCCTCTCACCCAAGGAAGCCCAGACAGGTCCGATGGTACGTTATGATCAGGGTGTCATGCGTATGCAGATGGAGATGCTGCCCGATGACCGCACCCGTGAAATCTATCGCCTCATGGCCGAAAGTATCCACGAAGATTCCTGAACACCCTGTCTCCTTATAGTAGCCGGCACAGTTTCCTAAAGTCTGACTCCTTACCGTAGCATACCAGCACGTCACCTTCTTCCAGTGGCGCATCCTCTCCCTCTGAGATGTTGGTTACCACTGAGGCGTTATACTCGATACCCAGGAAATTCTGCACCTTCTCTTTCCTCTTGACGGCGATGATCTTCAGATTGTAATCCTCGTAGAGATGCAGTTCATTGGCGGGGAGTCCGATAAACTTCTTGGGAATGTCGAATTTATAGACGCAATAGTTGGCATCCACGCGGTAGAGATCGGTCTTCACGCCCAGATCCATCTGGCGTACCAGCGAACGGGCAGCCCGTTCCTCAGGAATCAGGATCTTGTCGATGTCGAAGGCCTGTAGGATGCTCTTGTGCACATAGTCGTTGGCACGTGCATAGATGTTCTTCACCCCCAGCTTCTTCAACAGTGCCACAACGCGCACAGAGGCACCCAGATTGCTGCCTATCGCCACAATGGTCACATCCACTTGCTTCAGTGGCAGCACGCCCAGCGCCAGCTCGTCACAGGCATCGATTTGAAACGCGGCATCACAGATGTCCTTCACTTTCTCCACACGGCTGGCATCGCTGTCGGCGGCAATGACCTCATGGCCTAGGGCAGACATTTCATCTGCCAGCACCCTGCCGTATGTTCCTAATCCGATAATTATACACTTCATGAAATGATAATACTGTCTTGAGGTAATTTGTAATATTCCTGATTCTTATACTGTCTCAACAGACTCTGTGCCAATGTCACCACGCCCACACGACCAATGAACATCAGCACCACCAGCAGTGCCTTGCTGGCATCCTGCAACTGGGAGGTGATGCCCAGTGACGAGCCCACTGTGGAGAAGGCTGATACACACTCGAAGGCGATGGCCTTCAGGGGTAGGTTGGGATCGGTGAGTGTGACGAGGAAGACGAAGAAGCTCAGCACCACGACACTCACGATGACCACGGCGTTGGCACGACGGATGGAGTCGGTAGCCACTTCCCTGCCGGCAAACTCTACACGGTTGGAGCCACGCAGGATAGCCTTGATGTTGAGGATCGCTATGGCAAAGGCATTAACCTTCACGCCGCCAGCCGTCGATTGTGAGGCACCACCGATCCACATCAGCAACGTGTAGATGATGATCGACTGCAGGCACATGCTGTTCAGATCGATGCTGATGAATCCTGCCGTACGAGGACTCACGGCATTGAAGAACGCCTGGGTCAGTTTCTCGTGTATCCGCAAGTCGGCAAACGTATTGTCCCACTCAAACAGGGCGATGAGCACTGTTCCTGACACCAGGAGAGCGGTGGTGGTCTTCAGCACGATCTTCGTGTTCAGGTCATACAGGTTAGGGATGCTCAGGCTGGCATAGCGCCTGCCGTTGAGCCATTGCCATATAACTTTCGCACGCTTCGTTACAATCGTCTTTAAGTTTACCAGCACAGGGTAGCCGATACCGCCCAGGATGATCAGCAGCGCCAGGATGATGTACAGCCAGCAGTGGTGACCCGTCATCAGCACAGGCGCACTCATGCCGTCGTGATAGTTGGAGAAGCCTGCATTGCAGAAGGCCGATATAGAGTGGAATACGCTGAAGAACAGCTCCTGCTTGAGGTCGAGGCCTATCGTGTCGTGTATATTCAGGAAGATACATATAGCTCCGGCGAGTTCCAGGAAAGCCGTGAATCCGAATATGTTGAGCAAGGTGGACCACAGTGAGGCGAGAGATTTCGAGCTTACCATGTCGCGCACCAGCATCTGGCTGTAGATACTCGTGTTTCCCATAAAGAAGAGGGCGAAGAAGCTTGTGATGGTCATCATGCCCAGGCCACCCACCTGGATGAGTACGATGATCACCAGTTGTCCGAAACTGGTAAACGTGCTGGGCACGTCGATGGTGGTAAGTCCTGTCACGCAGACGGCGCTGGTAGCTGTGAATAGCGAGTCGATCCAGGAGAGGTGCACGCCCGGTTGGATGCAGCGGGGCATCAGTAATATGCCGGAACCCACCAGTATGATGAACATGAAGCTGACAGCCAATGTCAGGGCTGGGTTCGTCTTTCTGCCCATCGAGGTGATGACCGTACTGGAGAGCTCTATCGAGGAGATGAGGAAGAGTATCAGCAGGTAAACCCCTCTGTTGGCCAGTATATTTATCAGTCCTGATCTGTCGTCTATATTGAAGAAATCCACGAAGATAGGAATCAGCGTCAGTATCAGCAGCCCGTTGATGCTCCAGCCTAAGAAGTTGAAAGCCGATTTTCTCTTTCCGTGTTCCGTCAGCAGCAGATGACCGATACGCTCGATCAGGAACATATTCCATGCCCAGAAATACACCAGGTGCAATTCGTCTTTCAGTCTTTCCGTCAGCACAAACCCGAATTCCAGAACGGCCCCCACGATGATACACAGCGCACCGATATTAGCCATAAAGGAAAATACCTTTAAAGCTATCTTGATGCATGGTATCACATATTTCTCGTGATGGCGTGCTAATTGATGTGACCAGAGTTCCTCCATATTTGACATGGCAAAGTTACAAAAAATATTCAATTACGCAAGCCTTTAGAGATTTTTTTTGCCTATATAAGGAAAATTTTGCTACCATTAATGCGCGCAATTTTTACATTTAAATCTCGCAATTTTTTTATTCAATTCATGACAAAAGTGACAATTATGACAATCATGACAGATATTTTTTGCACAGAACGATTTCTGGAATATCTACAATTTTGCTCATATTTATATATAATATAAATATTATATAATAAATATGTACTAATTCTTTAGGATTTTCAGAATACCTCTCTCAGAATATGACACTGTCATTTGTCATGTTTGTCATGTTCTCTATGTGCGCGAAGACAAAATATGAAAGATTAAAGGAAAAGTTTTGGAAATATAAAATATTTCGCTATCTTTGCACTTTGAGGACACGTGAGGTGAGACGGAAAGCTTATAAATTAATTGATAAAACATATGAGGAAATTATTGACTTGCTTGTTGGCTGCACTTGGCCTGACAACGGCTTGTGGTCAGCAGAATTTTGAAAATTCAGATGTGCAGGGGTTCGCAGAACTGATTGCAGATATGAATGTGGTGGTGCTTGATGTACGTACAGCTGCTGAATTTGCAGAGGGGCATATTCAAGGGGCAATCCTGATAGACCAGGGACAGAGCGATTTTGTGCTGAAGGCAAAGGCGGTTCTGCCTGTAGACAAGAAGATTGCAGTCTATTGTCGCAGTGGTCGTCGTTCTGCTAATGCTGCCAGAAGGCTGGCTGATGTCGGGTATAGGTGCGTCAATCTTAAAGGTGGCATCATTGCTTGGCAAGAAGCCAATATGCCTGTAGTAAAGGAATAGAATCACCAATGAAACAATCGCAGATTTTCCAACAATATGTGTGGCTGATTTCCACCATACGACGCTATAGGCGTGTGACCTTCGAGGAACTGAACCAGAAATGGATCGAAGACCAGGTGACTGACGGCAATCCCCTGCAGCGCTCTACGTTCAATCGTCATCGTGATGCCATCTTGAATATCGTGGGACTGGTGATTGAGTGCGATCAGGCGAATGGTTATAAATACTACATCGCCAACCCCGAGGTGCTGGAAGATGACTCTATCGAACGCTGGCTTTTCTCTACGCTGACCGTGAGTACCATTCTTTCTGACAGTGTGGCTGTGAAAGACCGGATCATCCTTGAGAATGTGCCTGCAGGCGAGTATTACCTGCCTGTGCTTATACAGGCCATGAAACTGAACCGGCGGATTGTAATGGGCTATCAGCGTTTCAACGGGGAGCCTTACGAAAAGAAAGTGGAACCTTATTCTCTGAGGCTCTGTAAGCAGCGTTGGTATCTGCTCGCGTTTACAGGGCATCATGTCGCCACTTATGCACTCGATCGTATGTTGTCGGTGGAGATGACTAACGAGACGTTTGACATGCCTGAGGATTTCTCTCCGGAGGCTTATTTCGCGGAGTATTTCGGGGTGCTGACGGATGAGACGCCAATGGCTCATGTGGTGGTGCGCGCGTATGGGCGTACTCCAAATTACCTGCGTACGTTGCCGCTTCACAGTTCACAGCGTGAGATCAGCAGCTGTGAGGCGTATGCTGACTTCTCCTTTGATATTCGTCCTTCGGCAGACTTTATTGGTGAACTGCTGTCGTATGATGTAGGACTTGAGGTTCTGCAGCCTGCTGATCTGCGTGAGAAGATTCGCGCAGTTTTGGCGCAATCTTTGAAGCGATATTCTTAAAATCTGTAAAATGCAGCCTATAATTCTTAAGTGAAGTTAATTCAAGGAGGGGTGTCCTGCGTTTTGGGACAACCCTCTTTTTATTTTGCACTCAGAAATTGAAAATTGAATGTTGAACTAAAAACTTTAGAAAGATGGCTGGATTATTTATCATCGTTGTTACGACTATTGCACTTGCCAATATGTTGAACGATTATACTCAGAATGTACAAAAATGAGTGCGATTAAGGCATCTTAATGCATTAATTGGACTGACAAACCAATGTTGAAGGAAAGGAATCAAGAGATCTATAAGGTGACACTGATTGGCGGTGTCGTCAATGTGGTGTTGTTGCTCTTTAAGTTTGTGGCTGGCATCGGGGGGTGAGCGTCTCCAACTCGCTATTGTCTTCTTCGGCTTTCATCGCCATCGAATCCACCTTGCAGGTCTTTGCCAGAATGTCTGCGATATCAGCCTTTGTTACGATTTCCTTCTTTTTCTTTTTATCACTCACTTCTGAGGCTGCTCCAGCCTCGTCGATGAGGTCGATAGCCTTGTCGGGCAGGAATCGGTCGTTCACATATTTATAACTGGCATCCACAGCAAAGTCGAGAGCCGTCTCATCGTAGGTCACCTGATGGAATTCCTCGTATTGTGGGCGCAGCTGTTGCAGGATATGCTTCGTCTCCGCTCGACATGACAAAAGGCGTGTCTAGGATGTTAAGATGACAGATTCTTAGCCTAAATATTTGGAAGTTTGGATAATTTGTTTTATCTTTGCAGGGTGATAACAAAAAACCAAATGCAATGAAAAGATTTAAAACCATTCTTAACCAATTGTTCCTGCTGACGATAGGGGTAGGGATGACGTCCTGCCTGGGAGTCATGGATGTTCCAGTTCCAAATTCAGAAACGATGATCCTCGAAGTGATGGGCGAGCGTTACGAAGTAGTGCTGCCAGCTTCAGAACCTCTAAGCCTGCGTACGCTTACCAATGAGTTCGACATCACCGTCAAGGTGCTCAATGCCTCGGAGTTCAGCTCCGTTACCATTGGTGGACAGCCGCTTGCCGACGGCAGCTGTACCCTACGTGCACCTGAAGTATTCGACGCCTCTACCTACATCGATGTCGATTACGTCAAAGATTCCAAACAAGGCAGCATCAAGTTAAGGACCTATCCTGACAAGTTGTTTACGCTGGGTAGTACGGGCGAGGGTGTCATTCCAGGTGATTTCTACCTCTCGTTTATCTACCAGCCACTCATCATGAAGATCAACAACAAAGGTCGCCTGCTGTATTACCGTTTCGTGCCCACCAGAGACAACGGCACTTTCGATGAACTCGGCTACTGGGATTTTAAGAAGCATGTTTTCGACGGTAAGACCTACTATAGCTATCACGCCCCCGATCTGGCCTTCAAGGATAAAGCCTTTACAGGTTATAATCCTGGCATGCGCATCCTCATGGACGAGCATTACGTCCCCGTCGATACCATCCATGCCCTGGCCAGCAGCGATGGCTACCTGCCAGCAGGCTCACCCCTCGACGGTCACGACTTCTATTTCTTCTCACCCACCCACTGGATAGCCTCCGCCTCATACGTCGAGCGTGAGGTGAATGGGGAGAAGCGCGCTGTGGCCTATCTGCAGGAGGTGGATAACGGTGAGGTCGTGTTCGACTGGTGGAGCACAGACCATTCTGAGATCACCGAATGGAGCGAAGCCGCGACAACATTCGATACCAGCTACGACTATGTGCATTTTAACTCTGTCGATGTCCTGCCCGATGGCAACTGGCTCGTCTCTTTCCGTGCCATCAGCACCATCGCCAAGGTGAGCCACCACGACGGGGCGCTCCTATGGACGATACGTGGTGAAGACGGCTCGCTTGATAATGACGGCTTCTCAGGTCAGCATTATGTCCGTTACCACGAGAAGGCAGATGACAGCTATATCACCGTGTTCGACAACGGCAATGCCCACGAGCCTTCGCATACGCGTACACTCCGACTGAAGGTTGATGAAGATGCGGGCTCCATTTCCGTTTCCAATATCGAGAACCTGACTGAGGGTAACCCCTCTTATTTCACCATGGCCTGTGGTGCTCTTCTTGATTTTGCTGATCAAGGCTTCGTCGTAGGCTGGGGGTGGAGTCAGGAAGAAGACAACTGCAACCGCCTCGTCTCGGAGTGCGCCCCCGATGGCACGCGCCGTTTCGAGATCCACCTCCTTGACAACGCCCCCGTGTCCGTCAACCCCTCCTATCGCTGCGTCAAGTGTGAATAATCCATCAACATAAAAAAGAATCCCCGCCAACTGGCGGGGATTCTTTATACTGTCATCTTGTATCCTGTCATTTGGAGCGCCCTTTGTCATTTCGACCAAGCGTAGCGCGTGGAGAAATCTCTCCACGTTGGTCGAGATGACAGATTTTTGTCTATATGTTTGGAAGTTTGGATGATTTGTTTTATCTTTGCAGCAGATAACTAATAACCCAACTTAAAATTTTAGGCTTATGAAAGTAGGAATTCCCAAGGAGATTAAGAACAATGAGAACCGTGTAGGTATGACGCCTGTGGGTGTGGCTGAGTTGACATGTCGTGGTCACGAAGTGAGTGTGCAACATACGGCGGGCGAAGGCAGTGGCTTCTCGGATGAAGCGTATGTGGCTGCCGGTGCAAGGATCCTGCCGACGATAGAGGCGGTGTATCGTGAGTGCGATATGATCGTGAAGGTGAAGGAACCCATTGAGCCAGAGTATGAGCTGGTGCGCCCAGGACAACTGCTCTTTACCTATTTCCATTTCGCCTGCGAGAAGGAACTGACGGATGCCATGCTGAAGAGTGGTGCCGTGTGTCTGGCATACGAGACGGTGCAACTGCCGAACGGTTCATTGCCTCTGTTGCAGCCAATGAGTGAGGTGGCAGGTCGTATGGCAACGTTGAATGGTGCCTATTATCTGCAGAAGACCAAGGGCGGCAAGGGTAAGCTGATCAGTGGTGTGCCTGGTGTGAGTCCGGCGAAGGTGCTAGTGCTTGGCGGTGGTGTGGTAGGTGAGGCTGCGGCCCTGATGGCTGCTGGTCTTGGTGCCGACGTGACGATTGCGGATATCTCTCTGCCCCGACTGCGCCAGCTGGATATCGAGACGCCTGCCAATGTGCATACGCTCTATTCGTCGGAGCATAATATCCGACAGCAGTTGCCGACGGTGGATATTGTGGTGGGTAGTGTGCTGGTGCCTGGTGACAAGACGCCTCACCTGATTAACAAGGAGATGCTGAAGCTGATGGAGCCAGGAACGGTGCTCGTGGATGTTGCCATCGATCAAGGCGGCTGCTTCGAGACGTCGAGACCAACCACGCATAGCGAACCTGTATATATGGAGGACGGTATCGTGCATTACTGCGTGGCAAATATCCCTGGTGCGGTGCCCAACACCTCGACGCTGGCACTAACCAATGCTACGCTGCGCTATGCTGTTGCACTGGCTGACAAGGGTTGGAAGCAGGCGTGCAAGGATGATGCCGCTCTGGCTAAGGGACTGAACATCGTAGAGGGTAAGGTGGTGTTTAAAGCCGTGGCTGATGTCTTCGGTCTGCCTTACGAGCCGCTGGTATTCTGATGGAGAGAAATCGGAAGATATATCAGGTGACGCTGGTTGGCGGCATCGTCAATGTGTTGCTGCTGCTCTTTAAGTTTGTGGCTGGCATCGTGGGGCATAGTGCCGCGATGGTGGCTGATGCCGTTCACTCCTTGTCAGACTTTGTAACTGATGTGATAGTGCTGGTGTTTGTGCATATCAGTGGCAAGCCTCAGGACAAATCTCACGACTATGGACATGGAAAATATGAGACACTGGCGATGACGCTGATTGGCATAGCACTGCTCGTGGTGGCTATCGGCATTCTGTATAGTGGTGCCACGAAGATCTACGCCTGGACGAATGGCGAACAGTTGGAGGCGCCTGGCACAGTGGCACTGTGGGCTGCACTGCTGTCTGTGCTACTGAAAGAGGCGGTGTATCAGTATTCGATGGTGAAGGCGCGCCAGCTAAACTCCCAGGTGCTAGCCGCTAATGCGTGGCATCATCGCAGTGATGCCCTCTCTTCTATCGGAACGGCAATCGGTATCGGTGGCGCCATCTTCTTAGGACAGCGCTGGGCGGTACTTGATCCGATCGCTTCGCTGGTGGTGGGTGCATTCATCGTGAAGGTGGCTGTAGATCTGTTGCGCGATGGTATCGGCGACCTGATGGAGCACTCGTTGCCTGATGAGATAGAGGAGGAGATGCTCAGGATGGTGGGGGAACTGCCTGGTGTGGTGAATCCTCACGATTTGCGTACGCGAAGGATCGGTAATCACTTTGCCATCGAACTGCATATCCTGATGGATGGTGACATCACGCTGCGAGAGGCGCACAACAAGGCTTCGGAAGTGGAAAACCTGTTGCGTTCCCGTTATGGTCAGGATACCCATATAGCGATCCATGTGGAACCTTTAGAAGAATCCAAATCATAATAACTAACCCTATCAAAAAGATTTATGAAGAAACATTCATTACTCAGAAGTGCTTTTTGCATGGTGGCCTGCTTGTTGCTGTCACTCTCTGCTGAAGCCAAACACGACCATTTCAAGGTCTCTGTCTATGTGCGTGCCGCAGAGGTGCAGAAGATGAAAGATACCCAGTGGCTAGAATCGTCGTGGGCCACCATCTCAAGTCAGTTGGATGTCGATAAGATCTACTTGGAGACGCATCGCGACATGTTGATTGTGGATGATGCCACGATAGAAAAAGCCAAGAAGTTCTTCCAGAAACAAGGTATCGAGGTGGCTGGCGGCATCACCTTTACCATCGATGAGAGTAATGAGTTTGAGACCTTCTGCTACTCTGACCCAGAGCATCGGAAGCTGGTGCAGAAGATCGCTGAGACCACAGCCCGTCATTTCGATGAGTTTCTGCTCGACGACTTCTTCTTCACCAGTTGTAAGAGTCCTGTGGAGGTGGCTGCCAAAGGTAATCAGACATGGACAGCCTATCGCCTGCAGTTGATGAACGATGCAGCGAAGAATCTGGTGATAGGTCCTGCTAAGGCAGTGAACCCCAAGGTGAAAGTCATCATCAAGTATCCTAACTGGTATGATCATTTCCAAGGTCTTGGCTTTAATCTGGAGGATGGTCCGAAGCTCTTTGATGGCATCTGGACAGGTACAGAGACACGTGATCCAGGCAGTGCCCAGCATCTTCAGAACTATCTGAGTTACAATATCATCCGCTATTTCGAGAATCTTCGTCCAGGCTATAACGGAGGCGGCTGGGTGGATGCAGGTGGTATCCAGATGAGTATGGACCGCTATGCTGAGCAGCTGCATCTGACGGCTATCGCCAAGGCTCGTGACGTGATGCTCTTCGCCTATCATCAGTTGCTGGAAATTCCCTTGAACGATCACTTCCGTGCCCCTTGGCAGGATATGGGTACCAGCTGGAGCTACGACGAGATGAAGGCACCTTTTAAGAATGGTAATGAGATGGTGACGCCCACCACGATGGCTCGTATCGCAGATGTCACCCTGCGTAAGGCAGACCAGCTGGCGGGTAAGTTGGGCAAGCCCATCGGCATCAAGTCGTATAAGCCCTTCCATGCCCTTGGCGAGGACTTCCTGCAGAACTATCTTGGTATGATTGGCCTGCCTATGGATATGTATCCCACCTTTGCCAACGATCAGAAGGTTGTCTTGTTGACAGAGCAGGCTGCAGGCGATCAGGATATCATGACGAAGATAAAGGCCCAGTTGCAGAGTGGGAGAGACGTCGTTATCACCAGTGGACTGCTGAAGGCTATCCCAGAGAAGATTGCAGAGGTGTGTGAGCTGCGTTGCTCAGACCTGAAGGCTATTGTGAATGACTTTGGCAGATATGGCAAGAGCAGCCGTGAGATACTGATTCCCCAGGTACGTTATCAGACCAATGACAGCTGGGAGGTGATCAGTGCAGGACGTCCGTTGACAGGTGGTGTCTCAGGCTTCCCCATTCTTCATAAGGCGAAATATACAGGTGCCTATCTCTATGTATTGACGATTCCTGACGATATGGGAAACCTCTATGACTATCCTGCTGCCGCACTCACTGAGATCCGTCGGGTGATGAGTCAGGATCTGGACTTCTATCTCGATGGTCCTTCAAAGGTGAGTCTCTTCCTTTATGACAACCATACCCTGATTGTAGAGAACTTCAACGATGAGCCGGTAGATGTGAAACTGGTGTGTGGACCAGACAGCTTCAAGTGTTTGAAAAATCTTGAAGATGGAAGCACCATTGATGGACAGCTGGAGGACTACTGGGTAGGTTGGCACAAAAAGAGCGCCACGAAGTTTGCTGTTTCCCTGAAACCGCATTCCTACATGGCGTTCAGCTATTAGGCGTCTCTTATATCCCTTTTAGAGATAGGGAAATGCGATTGCGCCTACGGTCTATCTCTATCACTCTCACACGTAGGTGCTGATGGAGTTTTACCACATCTGTCGGATGGGCAATCCGGCGATTGGCCATCTGGGAGATGTGGATGAGACCATCCTGATGGACACCGATGTCAACGAACGCACCAAAGTTGGTGATGTTGGTAACGATGCCAGGCAGAATCATTCCTTCCACCAGATCTTCGACAGTAGAGACATTTTTGTCGAACTCAAACTCCTCAATCTGTGCGCGAGGGTCGCGACCAGGTTTCTCCAGTTCCTGCATGATATCTGTGAGGGTGGGGATGCCTATCTCAGAGGTGACATAACGCTTGATGTCAATCGCCTCGCGCTTCTCCTTGTCATTAATAAGGTCAGCCACAGTGCACCCCTGATCCTTTGCCATCTGCTCTACAACGGCATAGCTCTCCGGATGGACAGCAGAGTTGTCGAGTGGATTCTTAGCGTCTGGGATACGAAGGAAACCGGCACACTGTTGGAAGGCGGAAGGTCCGAGACGTGGTACCTTCTTCAGTTGGGCGCGTGAGGTGAAGGCTCCATTTTCACGCCGATAATCCACGATGTTCTTGGCAAGAGTGGGCCCCAGGCCACTGACATACATCAGCAGATGCTGGGAGGCTGTATTGAGGTTTACGCCCACCAGGTTCACACAGCTCTCTACCGTCTGATCAAGCGAATGTTTCAGCTGCGTCTGATCCACATCGTGTTGATACTGTCCTACGCCGATACTCTTGGGATCGATCTTGACAAGTTCTGCCAGCGGATCCATCAGACGGCGACCTATGGAGACTGCGCCACGAACTGTTACATCCTCATCAGGAAACTCATCGCGCGCGATCTTAGAGGCAGAATAGACAGAGGCGCCATCCTCGCTGACGACGAAAACTTGAGGGGGCTCTAGGCTAGGCTGACTAGGCTGGCTAGGGACCCTAGGCATCCTAGGACTACTAGGCATCCTAGGGCTACTAGGAATATCATAGCGACCTGCGAGGACATCTTTGATGAAGGTGTTGGTCTCGCGACTGGCTGTACCATTGCCAATAGAGATGGCCTCAATCTTGTATTTCTGAATCATCTTCTGAATGGCGATAGCCGATTCTGTGCGCTTGTTGACAGGGGGATGTGGGAAGATGGCATCGTGGTGCAACAGATTGCCCTGGGCATCGAGACAAACCACCTTGCAACCTGTACGGAAACCAGGGTCGATGCCCATGACACGCTTCTGTCCTAAGGGAGCACCCAACAGCAGCTGGCGCAGATTCTCTGCAAAGACGCGTATCGCCTCTTCGTCGGCTCGCTCCTTACTCATCGCAGCAAACTCTGTCTCGATGGCTGGCTTGAGCAGGCGTTTGTAGCCATCTTCAACAGCCTCTGCCACCAGTTTGCCACAAGATGTGTTACCATATACATAATGACGCTTCAGCCGTTCTACAGCCTCTTCATCGTCAGGGGAGATACTGATGCGGAGGATACCCTCACTCTCACCACGACGCATAGCCAGCAGACGATGGGAAGAACAACGCTTCAAGGGTTCCTGCCAGTCGAAGTAGTCGCTAAACTTACTGGCTTCGTCAGTATCGGCTTTGGCTTTGACAACCTTTGAGGAGATGATTGCCTGACGGGTAAAAGCATTACGGAGCTGCTGACGACTGCGTTCATCCTCGCTCACAGTCTCAGCGATGATATCCTGAGCGCCCTTGAGGGCACTCTCTACATCTTTGATATCACCCTTGAGAAATCGCGCTGCTGCACGTTCAGGATCGCGTTCACGCTGCAGGAGAAGCAGCTGTGCGAGAGGTTCCAGTCCCTGTTCACGTGCCACCTGAGCCCTTGTGCGGCGCTTGGGTTTATAAGGCAGATAGATATCTTCCAGTTCTGTGGCATCCCAGCAGTCGTCGATACGCTTCTGCAACTCTGGAGTCAGTTTCCCTAAGTCCGTGATGGTCTTGATGACTGTCTCCTTACGTTTCTGAATCTCCTGCAGTTTGTCGAAGCGGTCGCTGATGGCTGCAATCTGTACCTCATCGAGTCCTCCAGTCCGCTCCTTACGATAGCGTGAGATGAAAGGAATCGTGCACCCCTCTTCGAGTAAAGCGAGGGTGTTGGCAACAGCTCTTTCCTGTAGGTTTAGGGCAGTAGCAATTAGGCGAGCATAGATATTCTTCTCCATAATCTTCAATTAAACCGTTAATTTGTGTGCAAAAATAATGAAAATCCCCGAGAAATGTGTAATTTTGCACCCGAAATTAAATAGAGAATGAGAAATAAGCTTTTTTTTATTGTGATGCTGATGCTTTCAGCACTCTGTTCTGTGCATGCTGATGAGACTCCCAATTCGCGTCAGGCACGTCGTATTTTCAATCAGGCGTACCAACAGGTATTTGGCGAGCAGGGAGCTACGTTGCATTATGACGTTAATATCATCGGTCTTTATAAAACTAACGGTACTATCTGGTATAAAGGAAAGAAGAGTAAGTTTGAGGATTCAAAGGTCATTTCCTGGAACGATGGTACAACCATTCACTCCGTCAAGAAGAAAAAGAAGAAAAAGGAAGTGGAAGTTGTTGATGCCCATAACAACAAGTCGGACAAGTACTCAAGCAAGTTCAAGTTTGAACCGGAGAACTTCGACTACAGTATCGCTGAGGTTGATGAAGGACTGATGGTGACGCTGAAAGCCAAGAAGGGTGTGAAGGGTATCAAGGAGATACATGCACTGTTGGAGCGAAAGACTTATCACCCCATCAGCCTGCGTATCAAGGTGTCGATAATCTGGACTACCATCAAGATTTCCAATTTCCAATCAGGCGGCATCACTGATGAGATGCTGCGCTTCCCGAAGGAGCTGTATGGTGATTATAAATTTGTGGAGAAATAATGATATCGGTTGAAGGACTGAAAGTGGAATTTGGGGTGAAACCCCTGTTTGTGGACGCCAGCTTTGTTATCAACGATAAGGATCGTATTGCCCTTGTCGGTAAGAACGGTGCTGGTAAATCCACGATGCTGAAGATTCTCTGTGGACTGCAGAAGCCTACTGCTGGCGTCGTGAGTGTGCCTAATGACTGCAGGGTGGGCTATCTGCCTCAGGTGATGATCTTACAGGATGATACCACTGTGCGAGAGGAGGCCCAGAAGGCCTTTGTTGACATCACCAAGATGCAGCAACGGCTCGATAAGATGAACCAGGAACTGGCAGAGCGCACTGACTATGAGAGTGAGAGCTATCTTGCCCTGATTGAGAAATACACCACAGCACATGAGCGCTATATGATGATGGGTGCAGAGAGCAGGGAGGCGGAGCTGGAGCGCACGCTGACAGGCTTGGGATTCCTGCGTTCTGATTTCGAGCGCCCCACCTCGGAGTTCTCCGGTGGTTGGCGTATGCGTATCGAACTGGCGAAGATCCTGTTGCAGAAACCCGATGTGTTGTTGCTTGACGAGCCTACCAACCACCTTGACATCGAGTCGATCCAGTGGCTGGAGCAGTTTTTGGCACAGAGTTCGAGTGCAGTGGTGCTGGTCAGTCATGATCGTGCCTTTATAAATAATGTGTCGAATCGTACGTTGGAGATCTCCTGTGGTCGCGTGGTTGATTACAAGGTGAAATACAACGAATACGTGGTGCTTCGCAAGGAGCGTCGCGAACAACAGCTGAGAGCCTACGAGAACCAGCAGAAGGAAGTGGCAGACATGAAAGCGTTTATCGAGCGTTTCAGGTATCAGGCTACGAAGGCTGTTCAGGTACAGCAGAAGATCAAGCAGCTGGAGAAGGTGGTGCCCATCGAGATCGACGAGGTGGATAACTCGGCGATGCATCTGAAGTTCCCGCCCTGTCTCAGAAGTGGCGATTATCCCATCATCTGCGACGATGTGCGTAAGGACTATGGTGAACATACCGTTTTCGATCATGTGACGCTGACTATTAAAAGAGGTGAGAAGGTGGCCTTCGTAGGTAAGAACGGTGAAGGAAAATCCACCCTTGTGAAATGCATCATGGGTGAGATTCCCTATACTGGTGAACTGAAGGTGGGGCATAACATCCAGATAGGCTACTTTGCCCAGAACCAGGCACAGTTGCTTGATGAGAATCTCACTGTATTCCAGACGATAGACAATGTGGCGAAAGGCGAGATCCGTCTGCGCATCAACGATATACTTGGCGCCTTTATGTTTGGCGGCGAGGAGAGTGACAAGAAGGTGAAGGTGCTCAGTGGTGGCGAGAGAAGTCGCTTGGCGATGATCCGTCTGCTGCTGGAGCCAGTCAACCTGCTGATCCTCGATGAGCCGACCAACCATCTCGACATGCCTTCGAAGGATGTGCTGAAGGAAGCTATCAAGGCTTTCGACGGTACGGCGATTATCGTGAGTCACGATCGTGAGTTCCTTGATGGCTTGGTGACAAAGGTCTATGAGTTTGGAGGTGGCAAGGTGAAAGAGCATCTGGGTGGTATCTACGACTTCCTTCAGGCTAAGAAGATTACAGAGCTCAACGAGCTGGGGAAGGACGCGGATTATTCCCACGTTGGGAACAAAACATTCCCACGTTGGGAACAAAACATTCCCACCTTGGGAACTAAAAACGAGCCTTCGGCAAAGTCTGAGGAAGTCTTAACCAAAGCCCTCAGCTATGCGGAGCGCAAGGAACAGCAGAAACGTAAAAATCGTGCTGAGAAAGCTGTGAAGGAGTCGGAGGCAAAGATCGAGAAGATGGAAAAGCGCATCAAGGAGCTCGATGAGTTGCTGATGCTGCCTGAGAATGCCGCAGACATGACACTCGTGACGGAATACACCTCCACGAAGAGGGCTCTGGACGAGGAAGTGGAGCGCTGGGAAAAGCTCAGTGAGACTTTGGAATCAATTATTTCTAATTAAATAACAACGCTTATGAAAAGATTTTTAACTATGATGGCAATGGCATCAATTTCAATGATGACAATGGCTCAAAGTACATTAGGATCAGGTCTGAATACAGCTGATTTCGACAAGAGCGTACGCCCTGGTGACGACTTCTACGAGTATGCCTGTGGTGGATGGATGAAAGCCAATCCGCTGCCCGCTGCTTATTCACGCTATGGTAGCTTTGATCGTCTGCAGGAGGACAACGACAAGCGTATCAACGCCATCCTGAAGGAACTGCAGAGCAATACCTATGAGAAGGGTACGATTGAGCAGAAACTGAGCGACCTGTATAAGTTGGCAATGGACTCTACACGCCGTAATCAGGAAGGTGTGGCTCCGTTGATGCCTCTCATCAAGAAGCTCGAAGCTGCCAAGACCAACAAGCAGTTGTTCGACATCCAGTTGGAACAGGCTCCTTATGGAGAGCAGGAGTTCTTCTTCTGTTCCTTCGGAGCCGATGAGAAGAATGCCACACAGAATATCCTGAACATCTATCAGGGTGGTCTGTCGCTGGGTCAGAAAGAGTATTATCTCGATAACGACAAGGCTACGGCGAATATCCGTGAGGCATTTAAGAAGCATGTAGTCAAGATGTTCCAGCTCTTCGGCTTCAGCAAGAGTGCGGCTACCAAGAAGATGCAGAACATCATGAAGGTTGAGACGGCGCTGGCAAAGGTCTCCAAGTCGCGCACAGAGCTCCGTGACCCGGAGGCGAACTACAATAAGATGACCCTGAAGGAGTTTGAGAAGAACTATCCTAACCTGCCTTTGGTGAAGGTGATGAACGCTAAGGGTATCGAGACCAAGTACCTGCAGGAGATGGTGGTAGGTCAGCCTGCCTTCCTGGAGGGAGCCAACAAACTCGTGGGTAGCATCAGTCCTGCTGAGTATCGCGACGTGATGGAGTGGGGCTTCATCTCTGATGCTGCCAACTATCTGAGTGATGCGACAGTCGCAGAGAGCTTTGACTTCAATGGAAAGATCCGTTCCGGACGTAAGGAGAACCATCCGCTCTGGAAGCGTAGTACGGCTCAGGTGGAGCGTGTGATGGGAGAGGCTCTGGGAAAGATCTACTCAGAGAAGTACTTCCCTGAGGCTGCCAAGAAGCGTATGGTGAACTTGGTGAAGAACCTTCAGATTGCCCTTGGAGAGCGTATCGCCGCTCAGGACTGGATGGATGACTCTACGAAGGTGAATGCCCTGCTGAAGCTGAATACCTTCTATGTGAAGGTGGGCTACCCAGACAAGTGGACAGACATTTCAAAACTTCAGATTGATCCTCAGAAATCCTATTACGAAAATATCCAGGCGTGCAACAAGTTCTGGAATGCCTGGCAGATTGAACATACGGTTGGAAAGCCCGTTGACCGTGATGACTGGTACATGACCCCTCAGACGGTAAACGCCTATTACAATCCTACCACCAACGAGATCTGCTTCCCTGCTGGTATCCTGCAGTATCCGTTCTTCGACATGACAGCTGACGATGCCTTCAACTATGGCGCTATCGGTGTGGTAATCGGACATGAGATGACACACGGATTCGATGATCAGGGACGTCGCTTCGACAAGGATGGCAACATGCATGACTGGTGGAAGGAAGCAGATGGAAAGAACTTTACAGCACGAACAGATAAATATGCCGATTTCTTCAGCGCAATCAACGTTCTGCCTGACTTGAAGGGTAACGGACGTCTGACACTGGGTGAAAATCTGGCAGATCATGGTGGTCTGCAGGTAGCCTGGGCTGCTTATAAGAATGCCACTAAACTCAATCCGCTGGGTGAGAAGGATGGTCTGACAGCAGATCAGCGTTTCTTCCACGCTTACGCTGGCGTATGGGCAGGTAACATCACTGAGGAGGAAATCCGTAATCGTACCAAGAGCGATCCCCACTCACTGGGCCGTTGGCGCGTAAATGGTGCCTTACCTCATATCGACGCCTGGTATGAAGCCTTTGGCTTGAAAGAGGGGGATAAGATGTTTATTCCTAAGTCTGAGCGCCTGGAATTGTGGTAATCAGGTCAAAAAATGATTAAAATGCCGTCGTAAATATAAATTTACGGCGGTTTTTTTTTGTTTATTTCTTTTTTTTATTAATTTTGCACCTAGTTTATAATCAAACACGTGATTGTTTATGAATGAAGATATTACTATAAACCCTGAGAGAACAAATCGAGGGATGCAGCAGCTTCAGCATCAAGAGCTCTATTATGAGCCTGCAAATGATATGCAGATGAACCAGCAGATGCAGATGAATATGCATGCTGCTAAAGGTGTTGCCTGCCCTTATTGTGGAACAATCAATGATCCGGAAGCAATGTTCTGCGCCTCCTGTGGCAAACAGATAGGAAAGATGTCTTGTCCAAACTGCGGTGCAGAACTGGATGCGGATGCAGACTTCTGCGAGACTTGCCGCCGATATGTGCGTAAGGATGTGTGCTCCTTCTGTGGCGCTCATCTGGAGGGTAATGAAGCTTTCTGCCCTGAGTGCGGTAGTCCGAGAGGCGGCATCGTATGCCCTGTCTGTCATACGATGAACGATTTCTCCTTCTGTAAGCAGTGTGGTACACCTCTGACGGATGATGCCAGGATGCTGATGGAGCAGATTCATGGGATGCCGGAATACATCGAGATGAAGAAAGTGGCAGACGAGCTGCAGGAGCTGGATCTGACGCTGCCATATAGCTCAGAGCGTGAAAAGACCCGTGATGAGCTGAATTCCAAGTTGCGTGAGCGTGTGCTGACTTTGCTGGCACAGGACAGGGGAACCCCCAATCCGATTATCCCAGATTCGCAGAACAAGCGTATGAGCAAGGAAGCGTATGAGCAGAAGAAACAGGAGTACCTGGATAAGATAACAGCGCTGCTTGATAAGATGGTTCAACAGCCACAGCCTAAAGCTGCCCAGGTGCGTAATTACGCAATGGCCTGTCGCCCCCATGGTGTAAGACTGGCATGGCAATGTAACTTTAAACATGCATTACATTCCAGCCCGTGCGGATGTGCCAAGCCTCAGATGGGTGGCAAATGGGTGGTTCTTGGTAAGAATTCGAAAAATGAAATTAAAGACGATTAATAATGAATACAGATAGAACGTTAGACCCTTCCCAGCAAGAGAATGTCAATGCGACTCACCGTATTGATTCCGGATCTGCTACAATACGTGCAAACGCTTTGACTGTAAGGCCTGCTTCTGCTACCATCAGTCCTTCGACGAAGATAGGTGGAGTATTCAAACCTGACAGCTTTGAGGCGCAGAATGATAATGTAGATGACAAGTTCTTTCTGCTGAAGGATAAAAAATACAAGAATGTCCAGTCGCTGAGTGCGAACACAGGTGAGGCCCAGGTGTTTCTGGTAGAGCGCGACGGAGAGAACTATGTGCTGAAGATCTATTATCCCAATTTCGACGTCAACAAGAAGGTTCTTCAGACTGTATATAACTTCGACTTCGAGATGATTGTCAAGGTGTACGACTTTGGCAAGACGTATGTCGATGGCAAGCATAGATATTATGAACTGATGGAGTTCCTCAAGGGAGGTTCGCTGCAGGAGTATCGTCTTAATGGCGATATGGACAAGTTCCGCCGAATAGCCCTTCAAGGAGCAGCGGCACTGGCCTACTGCCATCAGAGTAGTATTATGCACAAGGATATCAAGCCGGGCAACTTCTTCTTCCGTGATAAAGAGCATACGGAATTGGTGCTTGGTGATTTTGGTATCTCCAGCATCATGGATCAGGATGGAAAAACCCATAAGACGACACAGGCCCGTACACCTATCTACGCAGCACCTGAGATGTATACTGATGTGATCGATGGCGTGGTGGAAGTGACACCATCTGCCGATTTCTATTCATTAGGTATCTGTCTGATGGCCTTATGGTTAGGTGAATCGCCACTGAGTTCGAATGAACGCGTGATGATGCGCCAGAAGAGCGAAGGACGCTTGCCGCGTATTCTTGATCTCCCTAATCGTGTCAGAATGATTGTTCAGGGTCTGACGGTTGTCAACGCTGCCAATCGTTGGGGGTATAAGGAAGTAGAGGAGTGGTTTCTGGGTGGAAGTCCAAAGGTTGACCTCTCGTCACCGTTCCTGAAATATAAGACTTTCGTCGTTGATCCTGACAGGAATCTTGTTGCAGACAATATTCATGAACTGGTTCCGCTGCTGCTCGACAATCAGAAACTGGCTATCGGCTATCTCTATAACGGACGTATCAGTCAGTGGCTGGAGTCGTGTGGTAATGACAAGCTCAGCACCATCGTAAAGGATATCGTGACAAACCGTTATCCTGTAGATCAGCGTGCAGGTCTGATGGCAGCTATCTATAGTATGGAGCCAACCTTTGCCTATAAAGATGTGAAGGGTAACTTATGTGAAGATGTTCATGGCATTGCATTATCGCTGCTTACTTATCAGAGCGAGTATGCCATTCTGCTGAAAAATCCAAACGATACGCTGTTCCTCTATCTGGAGTCTCATACGAGTTGCAATATCGATCGTCTCCGTTCCTATTTCTCCAAGACTGATAAGAAAGGCTCACAGGTAGCCGTCTTGAGAACGGTGTATGAGATAGATCCTGACATACCGTTGTTGGCACGTTATCCATCTTCTACACTGAAGGATATTGTGCAGTCGTTCGGTAGGGAGCAGTTGACAGAAGATGACTGGCATTGCCTGACAGACGGACGCCTGCTCTCATGGATGTATAGTCATGAAGATAAGATGGTCTGCGAGAGTATGCGTATTCTGACGCAGGGTAAGACATACTCCGAGTCGCTGGCCTATATGGTGCTGTATAACCTCGATCGCGAAGCTGGCTACGACCTGAAATCGGCCTATACACCTCAGCAGATTGGTGAACAGATTGCAGAGCGAATGAAAGGAGTGGAGCATCTGGATGACGAAGGCTTCAAGAATGCCATGACTGATATCGTGGAGCTGGATGGCAGATTCAACTACTATGCACAGCTGCATGGATGGACAGAGGTGCTGAATGAGCATCATCGCTGTTTCGATCTGACCAGTGAAGAGAATCGTGAACGTCTGGGAGCCTATGACTTAAAGACTGCCGTCTATCGTTTCTGTCTTATCTTAGGTGTTTCGCCTGTTTATGTGATGCCTGATGGAAAGGAATATACGAATGGACGTGAACTGGATGTCAAAGATTACCATGAGATACGCACAGAGATTCGCAATGGCTCGTTTACACAATGGATGTCTGTCTTCTATCATGAGGATCCGTTTGCAGACTTCTCAGAAGAATATGCTTACGAGAAGACCTTAGAAGAGTGGCTGATGGCAATAGGAAAGATTGACAAAACGCAGAACTACTATAAGCGTTTTGTGGATGCACGTCAGGAGACATCGGCCCGTATCAAAAGTGTGCGTGACAACTGGAAATATGCCAAAGGCAAGGAGAAGGTGTGGCGCATGACATTCTATGGCCTGTGTGGCATCTGGATTCTGTTTATTTTGTTGTTAGGTGTGGATAACCGTACCTATCTGCTCGAACATTCGCTCTTCGCTATTGGATTACCCTTGGGTGGTATGACGGCTATCATCGTTGGCACCAGAGCCTACTTCCGGGGCTATGATGTCTTCTTCTCTATCCTTTGGGGATTATTGGGAGTTGCTTCGTCATATATACCTATTATAATATTAAAGTATTTCGGAGAGTCTCATCCTGGATTGTTCAATATCATCATTGTAGTCATAACACTTGTCTATATGCTGATATGTCATCTGACTGATTTCAGAGGCGATGAGAAAGCTGACAGTAAACTGATATCTGAGGTGCTGGAGAATGATATTAAGTCATCTCTCCTTGAACCTTTATATTATACCTTTAAGACAAAGTCGTATAAGTTTAACGGTTCAAAGTTCGCCTTGTTGAACGATGTGACGGACCAGGTGCGATCCATCAGTGGTGAAAGTGTGCTACACTATGTATTGTGGAGCATAATGGCACTGATATTTGTATTGGATTTCGTCATATTCAGTCCGAAAATGTTTAATGTAGCTAACCCTGATGTAGAAAATCTCAAATCGAAACCTGCATCAATAATCAAGCAATTAGAAAGAGACGTAGAATAATGGTTTGTGAGAACTGTCATAAAGAAAACAGAATATTAGCAAAGTTCTGCAAGTGGTGCGGTCAGCCAATCGCATCACAGGATCTGCTTGACAAACTGGTAGGGCTTGACGAGGTAAAACGCCAGCTTAAGACGATTGTAAATACCTATACCTATCTGCGTTCCCGTAAAGATATTGCCAATGTCAGCATCTCAGTAAATGCTATTGTGATTGGTGAGACGGGAACAGGAAAAACTGCATTGGCAGAGATCCTTCGTGATTACTTCTATCAACATAAGATTATCACGAAGCCGAAGTTGACGATGGTTGACGCAGTCGATTACCAGCGCTTTGTTGACAAGTGGGATGATAATATCAAGAAAGCTAAGGATGGTATCCTGTTCTTTGATAATGTTCAGAAACTGCTGCCCGATAAGTATTCCAATCAGGTGAATCCGCTGGATAAACTGTTTGTGGAGATGGGCAAATGGGAGGACAATCCGATAGTTGTCATCTCTGGTCTGACAAAGGGACTGGATGACTTCCTGGAGAGCAATCCTGCTGTTGCCAACCGTTTCAAATATACATTCCGTCTGCCTACACCTGGTTACCAGGAACTGACAGAAATCTGTAAACTGAACCTGCGTACGAAGTATGGTGTCACCAAGTTCTCACCAGAGGCTGATGATCAGCTGACACGTTTCTTCAAATACCAGGTTAAGATCAAGGATGAGACATTTGGTAATGGTCATCTTGCCACCAAGACTTCAGAAGATATCTTCACGCAGTTTATCAGTCGCGGAGCAGATGCTGTCCAGGTAGAGAAGAGTGATATCAGAGGCTATGTTCCAGAGGAGCGTAGTGTGGATGATATCCTGAAAGATCTCGATAACTTCATCGGCATGGATGAGGTGAAGAGTGCAGTGCGAGAGATTGCCTATTCTGTTAAAAATAGCATTGAGCGTGCCGAACGTGGACTGGGTGAACAGGAGAAAATGTCTATGCATGTCATCCTGACTGGTAATCCAGGAACGGGTAAGACGACTATTGCCCGAAAGCTAGGAGAGATCTTGGCAGCTATCGGCTACCTCGACAGTGGACATGTGGTGGAGGTGGATCGTGCCAAGATGGTCAGTCCCTATCAGGGTGAGACACCTAAGGTGGTTGACAAACTCTGCGACAAGGCTATGGGTGGTATCCTGTTTGTAGATGAGGCTTATACACTGGCTCCGCAGAATGCTGCTGGTGAACGAGATAATCAGGGTACCCAGGCTTTGGAGAAGCTGATGAAGCGTATGGAGGACGATCGTGGAAAGTTCGTTGTGATTGCAGCAGGCTATCGCACGGAGATGGAGAATCTCTTCCGTATCAACCCAGGTTTCAAGAGCCGTTTCACTTACTTCCTCGATATCAAGGACTACTCGCCAGATCAGCTGTATCAGATCATGCTTGTATTCGCCAAGGAGAAGAAATATATCTTCTCGCCAGAGGCAGAAGAGCTGGCAAAGAAGCAAATCACAGAGATGTACAATTCACGTGGCAATGACTTTGCCAATGGACGTACGATGCGCACACTCTTTGATCAGATCTGTAAGCGTCAGGCACAGCGCCTGCAGGGTGAGGATATCTCTGCGATGTCGAATGAGGAACTGATGACCATCACGGCAAAGGATATTCCATACGAGGCTCCGCAGACTGTGGATGTTTCCGATTGTCTTGCTAAACTTGACGGACTTGTTGGTCTGGCAGCTGTTAAGAAGGAGGTGGCAAACCTCACGTCTTATCTCAATCTCCAGATTAAGCGAGGAGAAACCAACACCTTCCAAGGCAAACATTATGTGTTTACTGGTAATCCTGGTACAGGTAAGACTACGGTAGCACGTATTATGGCTGATATCTTCAAGACATTAGGTATCGTGTCGCGAGGGCAGCTGGTTGAGGCTGACCGCTCCAAGTTGGTAGCAGGCTATTCCGGACAAACAGCTATTAAGACCAATCAGCTTGTTGATCAGGCCTTAGGCGGTGTGCTCTTTATTGATGAGGCCTATACCTTGAAGTCGAACGACGGTGACTCTTTTGGTGCTGAGGCAATCGATACGCTGCTGAAACGATTAGAGGATGATCGAGGTAAGTTTATCTGTATCGTAGCAGGCTATACAGATCAGATGCACGACTTCATCGATTCTAATCCTGGTCTGAAGAGTCGATTTACTCAGACCATTCATTTCGACGACTATACACCAGATGAGTTGACTGAAATCTTCCTCAATCTGGCCAGCAAGAAGAACTTCACTGTTGATGAGGTGATGCGTGGTGCTATCCATCGTCAGTTTGAGCAGTTATATCTGCGTCGTGACAAGAACTTCGGCAATGCCCGTGAGGCACGCCGAATCTTCGATGAGGCTGTTGAGCGACAGAGTCAGCGTCTTGTCAAGCTGATGAACGATCCTTCATTCAATGAGAGTGATATGTACAGTCTGACACAAGATGATCTGCCAATGGCTCAGAGTGAGGTGGCTCGTCCGCTTGATGAGGTGCTCAATGAGCTCGATGAGTTTATTGGCATGCGAACCGTCAAGAACTCCATCCGTCGTCTGGCTGTACAAAGCATGTTCATGAAGCAGCGTGCTGCTATGGGTGCTGGTAACGTGCAGCAGATGGCAATGAACTTCGTACTGACGGGTAATCCAGGTACAGGTAAGACCTCGTTGTCACGTAAGATGGGTGAGGTGCTCCAGGCTATGGATATCCTGCCTACATCTCGTGTGCTGGAGGTAAGCCGTGCTACCTTAATCGGCAAATACATGGGTGAGACACCCAAGATTGTCAACAGCATGTGTGACAAAGCGATGGGTGGTATCCTCTTTATTGATGAGGCCTACACCCTCAGTGATGGTGGTGACCAGTATGGTAAGGAAGCCATTGACACGCTGATGAAACGTATGGAAGACGATCGGGGTAAGTTTGTAGTGATTGCAGCCGGATATAAAGACAAGATGGATGAGTTTATGCAGATGAATCCTGGTCTGGCCAGTCGCTTCACTCACAAGCTCCATATTGACGACTATAATGAAGACGAGTTGCTCTCTATCTTCAAGTCGATGGCGAAGAAAGAACAGTACACACTGTCTCCTACAGCAGAATTCAAGGCACTCGATACCATCTACAAGATGGTGATTGCAAAAGACGAGTCATGGGGTAATGCCCGTGAGATGCGTAATCTGCTTGACTTAACCATCCAGAAGCTCTCACTTCGAGTATCGCAGATGCCGCCTGATCAGGTGACCAAAGAAACATATCAGATTATATTACCAGAAGATATTTAGATAGAAGATGATTATTTGTCCAACGTGTAGAGAAGAAATTGACGATGATTCCCACTACTGTGATCAGTGTGGGCAGAAATTGTATTTCTGCAACCAGTGTGGTCGGGTAGGAGTAGGTCGCCGTTGTACCCATTGTGGCGGTTTGATGGTTTCACCTGACGGCTCTGTCAGTCAGCGGGGACAAGCCATAGGTATGTCTATGCCTGGGTTTATGTCCAATGGATTATCAGGAGGAGATGGACTCAATAGTTCCATGAGAGCCATGCCAGTATTGGCGCTTATCAATGACAGCTTGAATATTCGTATTAATGGCATGAACGGCGCCATTATAGGTCGCCGAAAGGGCCCGTATACACAGTTCTTTGAAAATCAGAGTTATGTGTCTGGCGTGCATGCTCAGCTGAAATTTAATCCTGGTGTCGGATGGTGTGTGGTGGATAAACATTCTTCCAATGGCACGATGCTTAATCAGCGTCCTATCCAACCAGATATTGAGATGACCTTGAATAGTGGCGATATTCTGACAATCGCAAATGTCAATCTCCAGGTGATTATAAGTTAATAAAGAAAATGGTAGAATTTGAAATAACATCAGCCAGCAGAGTTGGCTGTGTGAGAAAACAGAATGAGGATATGATACTTGTTGATAGTCATTTTGTACGTAATAGTGACTATGAGACAAAAGCAACATTAAGAAGTCAGGACAGATATATTATTGCTGTAGCCGATGGTATGGGTGGTCATAATCGTGGCGATGTGGCAAGTAGTGATGTTTTGAAGAACCTGCAATTTTATTATCATGATCTCCCAATGGGATTCGGAGCCAGTGAATACTATGAGGCTGTAGTAGAATGGCTTGACTCCATTAATAATTATATCGCTTCAAAAGGGCGTGCTGATGTACAGTTTCAGGGTATGGGTACCACGCTGGTAGCTTTTGCCTATTATTGTGGCGATTTCTATACGGTGAACTGTGGTGATAGTCGCTTGTATCGTTTCCGTGACGGACAATTGGCACGACTCACGACTGATCATTCCCTGAATGAAATGCTGGGTGAAGAGAAACATACCAATATCATTACCAACTGTATCGGTGGCGGTTGCAATTCATCCTATGCGGATATGGTTCAGATTACAAATGATGTTAAGACAGGCGACCTGTATATGTTGTGCAGTGATGGCCTGACGGATATGGTTCCTGATGATAAGATTGCCGAGTTGTTAGCAGGTGGTGCAGATGCGAATGCGCTGTGTGAAGCTGCTATCGCTGCAGGTGGATTCGATAATGTATCCAGTAGCATCATCAAAGTTAATAATACGCTTTAGACAACAATGCCTTTAAGATTACCAGATAGATTACCTGCTATAGATATTCTTAAAAATGAGAATATCTTCGTGATGGACAATTCGAGGGCCACAACGCAGGACATTCGCCCTCTTCGCATCGTGATTCTCAATCTGATGCCGCTGAAGATAACGACAGAGACGGATTTGATCCGTCTCCTTTCTAATACACCTTTGCAGCTGGAGATCAGCTTCATGAAACTGCGTAGTCATACATCTAAGAACACACCGATAGAACACATGATGATGTTTTACCGCGACTTTGAGTCGATGCGGAATGACAAGTTCGATGGTATGATTATCACAGGTGCTCCAGTGGAAACGCTCGATTTTGAGGAGGTGAACTATTGGAATGAGATTACGGATATCTTTGATTGGGCTCGCACCCACGTCACCAGTACGCTCTATATCTGCTGGGCAGCACAGGCCGGCTTGTATTATCATTATGGTATTCCCAAATATCCGTTAGAGAAGAAGATGTTCGGCATCTTCCCTCAATATCCGTTAGAGAAGGGACTTCCCATCTTCCGAGGATTCGATGATGTGTTTATGATGCCTCATAGTCGCCATACGGAGATTCATCGTGAGGATATTTTGGCAAATCAAGACCTGACGCTGATAGCAGAATCACCTGATTGTGGTGTCAGTATCGTGATGGCGCGAGGTGGACGTGAGTTCTACATCACAGGACATCTGGAGTATGCACCCAATACCCTTGATACCGAATATCGTCGTGACAAGGGCGTGCGTGATGATGTGGATCTGCCAAAGAACTATTATCTCGACAACAACCCTGACAATCCGCCATTGGTTACCTGGCGTGCTCACGCTAATCTTCTTTACGCAAACTGGATTAACTATTACGTCTATCAGGAGACACCTTATAACATTGAAGAAATTAAATAGCGTTCAGTCTTGACCTCATTAGAACTCTTAGCTCCTGCCAAGAATCTGGAATGTGGCATAGCAGCCATCGATCATGGTGCTGATGCCGTATATATCGGTGCGCCGCGTTTTGGTGCACGTGCAGCGGCAGGGAATAGTATTGAGGATATCACTCAACTGTGCAGTTATGCTCATCTTTTTGGTGCTAAGGTTTATGTGACGCTGAACACCATTATCTACGATGACGAGATTGAGGCTGTCAGAAGTGTCATCAGCCAATTGGAGAAAGTTGGTGTAGATGCCATCCTCGTACAAGATATGGCAGTACTCACGATGCTGAAAGAACAGAGTGCAATGGCGATTCATGCCTCCACGCAGACGGATAATCGTACGGCAGAAAAGGTGCGCTGGTTGCATGATGTTGGATGCTCCCGTGTGGTTTTGGCGCGAGAGTTGTCTGCAGAAGAGATTGCGGCGATTCATCGTGAGGTGCCTGATGTAGAACTTGAGGTTTTTGTTCACGGAGCGTTGTGTGTGAGTTATTCTGGTATCTGTTACGCCTCTCAATATTGTTTTCATCGCAGTGCCAATCGGGGCGAGTGTGCCCAGTTCTGCCGTATGCGCTTCTCTCTGGTTGATGCTGATGGCAAGGAGATAGAGCGCGAGCGTTATCTGATGTCTCTGAAGGATATGAATCAGAGCGACCATCTGCAGCAACTGATAGAGGCAGGGGCTACCTCTTTTAAGATAGAAGGTCGCCTGAAGGATATGGCATACGTGAAGAATGTGACAGCAGCTTATAGTGAACGGCTGAATGCCATCATACGTCAGCATCCTGATCAGTACTGCCGTGCATCCAAGGGCTATTGTGAATATACCTTTAAACCTGATCTCCATCGTACTTTTAATCGTGGCTATACCACCTATTTCCTGAATGGACGACAACCCGACATCACTTCTTTTGATACCCCTAAGGCTGTAGGCGAGTTCGTGGGAACGGTGAAGGAGATTCGTGGTAACTCCTTTAATGTGGCAGGCATTACGAGTTTTGCTAATGGTGACGGACTCTGTTTCCTGAATGAAGAACGTAAGTTCGAAGGGTTGCGAGCCAACCGTGTGGAAGGTAATCGCATCTATCCTTTCAAAATGCCCCGCAACCTGCGCCCAGGTATGGCACTTTACCGGAATAATGATCAGGAGTTTGAGCGACTCCTTGCCAAACCCAGTGCCACAAGAAAGATTCCTGTCAGTATCGCTCTCCGTTCTGTTGAAGATGGCTTCGAGTTGAGTGCTGGCAATGTGACGCTCCACTTCGAGAGTGAGCATCAGTTGGCCCAGAAGTCGCCTCGCGAGAATATCGCCCGACAGTTGTCAAAGTTGGGTGATACCGTCTATGAGTGTACGCAGGTGGAGGTGCCTGACGATTTCAACTTTTTTATTCCCAATAGTCAACTGTCTGATATGCGCAGACAACTGGTAGAGGCTCTTTCTCTTACCCCCAAGAAGGAGAGTAAGAAGCATAGCCAGTATAAAGGTATGCAATTGGAAAAGGCCAGTTACCAATATAACATCTCAAATCACATGGCAGCAGCATTCTATGGCACTGATACGCTGTCGGCCTTTGAGGTGAAGGGTGGGGAAGGTCCCCTCATGCAGTGTCGGCATTGCATCCGTTATAGTCTGGGCTATTGTGTCAAGCATGGTGGTAAGCGCCCGTTGTGGCATGAACCTCTTTCTCTCGTGTTGGGCGATGGTCGTCGCTTTCGTCTTGAGTTTGATTGTCAACACTGTCAGATGAACGTCTATGCGTCGAATCGTTAGTTTCCTGTTTTTCAGTCTGCTGTTGTGCGGTTGTTATAACAAAGGCCCGATTACGCCTGATGCCTGGGATTTGACAAGTCAGCAGATTGATTCTATCTCTTTTTATACCACTCATCATTACACCCAGAATTATAACTTTGTAGTGACTGGCGATTCGCTGGTTCTAGTGGCTCAGCAACCTGATGATATGTCTGTGCCTGATGTGGTGTCGATGGAGATCCAGTCAGAGTCAGGTGAACTGCAGAAGGATTCTGTGACGATTCATAAAAATGAGCGTATCGTTGTGGCAGATATCAAGACGCTTCCTGCTGATACGATAGATTCTGTGTGGGTGAAGGTAGCGCGCGACCAGCTCACCTTCGGGTGGATTCACGAGAGTGAACTCTTGGAAAAAGTCTCTCCCGATGATCCTATCAGTCAGTTTATTGATATGTTCTCAAACATCCATCTGTTGGCATTCCTTGCCATCATCGTGATGGTAGGTGTGGCATATGGCATCCGAAGCCTGATGCGCTTAGGGGCAAAGATCGTGCATTTCAATGATATTCCTTCTTTCTATCCCACACTGCTCTGCTTGTTAATATCATCAGCTGCTGTCCTCTATAGTTCCATCCAGTTGTTTGATGCAGAGATGTGGCGCCATTTCTACTATCATCCTTCACTTAATCCTTTTGCGCTGCCATTCTGGTTGGGTGTATTTGTCATCTCTGTGTGGACAATTGTCATTGTCGCTATTGCTACTTTCGAGGATGTCACACGCCATCTGCCAATGGGTAGTGCTATGCTTTATTTGGGAGGACTGTTTGGTATCTGTGCTTTCGACTATGTGGTGTTTAGTGTTGGTACCTTATATTACATAGGCTATCCCTTGTTGATTGCCTACTATGTGTTTGCCATTAAGCAACTGATGAAGCAGGACTCCATTTAGTCCACTAGCATCAGTTCACTCATTACCATATCACTCACAAATAATCCTTTGCGGGTTAGATGAAGTCTCTGGTTTTCTATTGTCAGAAGCCCGTCGTCGATAAATCGTCTGGCGTTCTTCAAACAGTACTGGTGATACCTCTCTGGCAAAAGAGAAAGGTTAAGTCCCTCACATGTGCGTAGGGCAACGGTTACCATATCGTTATAGCGTGTATCTTCGTCGAGTGTCTCCGATTCATACAGACGCTCTCCTTGTTGTATGCCTGCGATATACTGTCGGATATCTGCGATGTTCCAACTGCGTGTTGCTTTGTCGAAAGAGTGGGCTGCAGCACCTATGCCGATATAGGGTGTACCATTCCAGTAGCTGCTATTATGCCGGCTGCGATAGCCCGACTTGGCAAAGTTGGATATCTCATAGTGCTCATAACCTTTGGCAACGAGTTTGTCAATCAGCAGTTCATACATCTCTCGCTCCAGCTCCTCGTCGATGCTGAATGCAGAACTGTCAGCCTGGCACTTCTCGTAGAGCACAGTTCCTTCTTCAATCATCAGACAGTAGCTCGAAAGATGCTCTACATTTAAAGCGAGTGCCTTGCTGATATCCGATTTCCAGTCTTCCAACGTCTCTTGTGGGAAGCCGTACATCAGGTCAATGCTGATATTGGCAATGCCTGATTCCCTAAGCCGATCTACAGCCGATCCAACCTGTTCTGACGTGTGTCTGCGCCTGAGAAAACGCAGTCTCTCGTCATTGAATGTCTGGACGCCCATACTCACACGGTTCACTGGCAGCAGGCTAATGTCTTTGGCAAATTCTGGTGTTACATCATCTGGGTTACATTCGATGGTCACTTCTGCATCTGCCGACACCTTATTATATTTATATATAGCGTCGAAGATCCGATGGAGCTGTTGGATAGTCAACTGAGAAGGTGTCCCGCCACCCAGATAGATGGTGCCTACAGGTTCTGAAGAAATCCTCATCGCGAGTTCCTGACATATAGCATCCGTATATCCTTCACGGAGCGCCAGCCCTGTGGTAGAATAGAAGCCGCAATAGATGCAACGGCTCTTGCAGAATGGAATATGTATGTATAAACCTGCCATTTTTTTTGCAAAATTACTAATTAAGTTTAATATTTGAAAGATTTCTTTGGTGTTTTGTTGGAAAATGTCTAATTTCGTGCCGACAAAATGAATTATTCACCTAAGACTAAATTGATATGAAAGTTTATCAGACTAACGAGATCAAAAACATTGCATTGCTTGGCAGTGCGGGTAGCGGCAAGACTACTCTTGCCGAATCAATGGTTTACGAGGCCGGCATCATTAAGCGTCGCGGCACCGTAGAAGGTAAGAACACCATGAGCGATTATTTCCCTGTTGAACAGGAATATGGCTACTCGGTGTTCTCTACTGTTTTTCATGTAGAGTGGAATAACAAGAAGTTGAACATCATCGACTGTCCGGGTTCCGACGACTTCGTGGGTGGTGCTATCACCGCTCTGAACGTTACCGATCAGGCTGTGTTGCTCATCAACGGCCAGTATGGTCCTGAGGTAGGCACGATGAACGCTTTCCGCAACACAGAGAAGCTGAAGAAGCCCGTCATCTTCCTGGTGAACCAGCTGGATCGCGACAACTGCGACTTTGATCAGATCCTGGCTCAACTGAAGGAGGTTTATGGTCCTAACTGTGTGCCCGTCCAGTATCCTATAGCTACAGGTGCTGGCTTCAACAGCGTGATTGATGTGCTGCTGATGAAGAAATACTCATGGAAGCCCGAAGGCGGTGCTCCTATCATTGAGGATATTCCTGCCGATCAGTTGGAGAAGGCCAAGGAATGGAAGGCTGCTCTTGTTGAGGCTGCTGCTGCAGGCGATGACACACTGATGGAGAAGTTCTTCGAGAGCGAGGATCTCAGCGAGGACGAGATGCGTGAGGGTATCCGCAAGGGACTTGTCACACGTAGCATCTTCCCTGTATTCTGCGTTTGCGCAGGTCGTGATATGGGTGTCCGTCGTCTGATGGAGTTCCTGGGTAATGTGGTTCCCTTCGTGAGTGAGATGCCTGTCATCAAGAATGCAGCCGGTAAGGAAGTTCCTGCCGACGCTTCTGCTCCCACATCACTTTATTTCTTCAAGACAGGTGTTGAGCCCCATATCGGTGAGGTTCAGTACTTCAAGGTGATGAGTGGTGTTGTGAAGAGCGGTGACGATCTGACCAATGCTGATCGCGGTTCTAAGGAGCGCATGGGTACACTCTATGCATGTGCCGGAGCCAACCGTATTCAGGTAGATCAGCTCGTAGCTGGTGATATCGGTTGTACCGTGAAGCTGAAGGATGTGAAGACTGGCAACACGCTGAATGGCAAGGATGTTGATAACAAGTTCAACTTCATCAAGTATCCTAACTCTAAGTTCTCTCGTGCCATCAAGGCAGTCAACGAGGCTGAGACCGAAAAGATGATGGCAGCTCTGCAGAAGATGCGCCAGGAGGATCCTACATGGGTTGTTGAACAGTCTAAGGAGTTGCGCCAGATTATCGTTCATGGTCAGGGTGAGTTCCACCTGCGTACCTTGAAATGGCGTATGGAGAACAACGAGAAGATTCAGATTGAATATCAGGAGCCGAAGATTCCTTATCGTGAGACGATTACGAAGATGGCTCGTGCCGACTATCGTCATAAGAAACAGTCGGGTGGTGCCGGACAGTTTGGTGAGGTTCACCTGATTGTAGAGCCTTATACCGATGGTATGCCTGATCCTACCAGCTTCACCATCAACGGCCAGGAGTTCAAGATGAACATCAAGTCGAAGGAAGAGAAGGATCTGGAGTGGGGTGGTAAACTCGTATTCATCAACAGCGTTGTTGGTGGTGCCATTGATATGCGCTTCATGCCTGCTATCCTGAAGGGTGTGATGGAGCGTATGGAGCAGGGCCCGTTGACAGGTTCTTATGCCCGTGACGTACGTGTGATTGTATATGACGGTAAGATGCACCCCGTTGACTCTAACGAGCTCTCATTCATGCTGGCAGCCCGTAACGCCTTCTCTGCAGCCTTCAAGGAGGCTGGCCCAAAGGTGCTGGAGCCTATCTACGACCTTGAGGTGTTGGTTCCAGCCGACTACATGGGTGATGTTATGAGTGACCTGCAGGGTCGTCGTGCCATCATCATGGGTATGGATTCTGAGAGCGGTTACCAGAAGCTCACAGCTAAGATTCCTCTCAAGGAGTTGGCAAGCTACTCTATCGCCCTGTCGTCACTGACTGGTGGACGTGCTTCGTTCACAACAAGCTTCTCAAGCTATGAGCTTGTGCCGAACGATATCCAGCAGGCACTGATCAAGGAGCATGAGGCTGAATTAAAGGAAGAAGATTAATATTTCATTTATCGCTTATTGTTTGTCCCCGTTGGATTTACGCCAACGGGGATTTTTTTTATTTAATTATTTGTAATTAAAAACCACAACTATATTAAAAAATGCAAATATAAGATTAATAATTAACATATCATAGGTTTGTTTTTAAGAATTAGACTACTTTTGCAGTCAAATAGAAAACAATGTAATGAAGAAAAGTACAATTTGGATAATCGCTATAGTCATGGGCCTGTCGTTCGTAGGCCTTCTGCTCTTGCAGATCTCTTATATCGAAGAGATGACCAAGATGAAGAAGGAACAGTTCGACGAGTCCGTGAACCGTAGTCTCTATCAGGCTTCTCGTAATCTTGAGATGAACGAGACACTCCGTTATCTGGAGAAAGATGTGAAGCAGACGGAGCGCAAGGCTTTCCATCAGGACTCCGTGATGGTTGACGGTCTCGATGGTACGATCAAGCAGAGCCATCAGTATGCAGTCGCTGCAGATGATGGTACAGTCTATTCCTCCTTTGAACTGAAGACATTCGCCATCAAACCGGCAAATGTACCCAAGGCTATGATCCTGCGTACCGATAAGAACTCCATCTCAGAAGCCTCTAAGTCGTTGCAGGAGATTGTGCGCAACCGCTATGTGTATCAGAAAGCGCTGCTCGACGAGGTGGTGTATAACATCCTTTATACAGCATCCGACAAACCATTGAAGGAGCGTATCAATTTCAAGCTCCTTGATCAGGACATCCGTGCTGAACTGATGAACAATGGTGTCAATATCTCTTATCACTTCCGCGTGGAGACAGCCGATGGACGTGAGATATATCGTTGTCCCGACTACTCTGAGGAAGGTGAGGAATATACCTACAAGCAGACACTATTCCGCAACGACCCTTCGCCGAAGATGGGTATCGTGAAGGTTCACTTCCCCGACATGAACGCCTACATCTTCTCCAGTGTGCGTTTTATGATACCAGCTATGGTGTTTACCATCGTTCTGCTGATAACCTTTATTTTCACCATTGTCGTGATTTTCCGTCAGAAACGCTATAACGAGATTAAGAACGACTTCATCAACAATATGACGCACGAGCTCAAGACACCTATCTCCAGTATCTCACTGGCTGCACAGATGCTCAACGACGAGTCTGTCAACAAGTCTCCTTCGATGCTTCAGCATTTGGGGGGTGTCATCAACGATGAGTCCAAGCGTCTGCGTTTCCTGGTAGAGAAGGTACTTCAGATGTCGATGTTCGATCGCAAACAAGCCACCTTCAAGAAGAAGGAACTCGACCTCAATGAGTTGCTTGAGTCAGTCGCCGGCTCATTCTCCCTCCGTGTGGAGCATACGGGTGGAAAGATCTACACGGAGATTGAGGCTGTCGATTCAGCAATCTTTGTCGATGAGGTGCATTTCCAGAACGCTATCACTAACCTGATGGACAATGCCGTGAAGTATCGCAAACCAGAGGAACCATTGGATATCTATATCCGCACCTGGAACGAAAAAGATCGTCTCTGCTTCTCTGTTCGCGACACGGGTCTGGGCATCAAGAAAGAGAATGTCCGTAAGATCTTTGATAAGTTCTATCGTGTTCACACGGGTAATGTGCACGATGTGAAAGGCTTCGGCTTAGGTTTGGCCTACGTGAAAAAGATTATCACCCTCCATGAGGGCGAGATCAAGTGTGAATCAGAGCTTGGCAAAGGCACCACCTTTACCGTCAAGCTTCCGCTTCTGAAAGAAGATAATTCATAGTATTAACAATAAAAACAAGAACCATTATGGAAGACAAACTGAAAATTTTGCTTTGCGAGGATGATGAGAACCTCGGAATGCTGCTTCGTGAGTATCTGCAGGCCAAGGGCTTTGTAGCTGAACTCTGTGCCGACGGCGATGCCGGATTCAAGGCCTTCTTGAAAAACAAGTTCGATATCTGCGTCCTCGACGTGATGATGCCAAAGAAAGATGGTTTCACACTGGCTCAGGAGATTCATACCGCCAGTCCTGATGTGCCCATCATCTTCCTCACCGCCAAGACACTGAAGGAAGATATTCTGGAGGGCTTCAAGATCGGTGCCGACGACTATATCACCAAACCCTTCTCTATGGAGGAGCTTGTATTCCGTATTGAGGCCATCCTGCGCCGCACCAAGGGTAAGAAGAGCAAGGAGTCAACCGTCTATCGTATCGGCAACTTTACCTTCGACACTCAGAAGCAGCTGCTGAGTATCGGTGAAAAGCAGACCAAGCTCACTACGAAGGAGAATGAGTTGCTTGCACTGCTCTGCAGTCATGCCAATGAGATCCTGCAACGCGACTTTGCCCTGAAGACCATCTGGATCGACGACAACTATTTCAACGCACGCTCTATGGATGTGTATATCACCAAGCTCCGTAAGCACCTGAAGGAAGATCCCCAGATCGAGATTATCAACATCCACGGCAAGGGCTATAAGCTGATCACCCCTGAGCAGGATATGTAGTTGATGGCTGACAACTGATAGTTATGACGACTATTAAAGATTATATAGGAGTGGCGCTGATTTTACTCGGCGCCCTCCTTTTGATAGTTAGTTACATTGCTGGGTGGGCATCCAGCAACCTGGTGCTGCTTTTAGGCTTGATACTCATCGTTTTAGGAGCTTTCATGCATATTAAGCACCTTAAAAGTGGTGAAAAGTATTAAATAGTGTTAATGATTAGTGGAAATTGTAAATTGTAAATCGTCAAATCGCAAAATTTCACTACCTTTGCACCCGCTTTTCGAAGCACATTATTAATTTTTATTTTAATTATTGAGTTATGAATCAATACGAAACCGTTTTCATTTTAACTCCCGTTTTGTCTGATGAACAGATGAAGGAAACGGCCGCAAAGTTCAAGAAGGTCCTCACCGATAAGGGTGCAGAGATTCTCAACGAAGAGGCCTGGGGATTGAAGAAGATGGCTTATGCTATTCAGAAGAAATCTACAGGTTTCTACTGCCTGGTAGAGTTCAAGGCTGAGCCAGAAGTGATTAAGACACTGGAGACCGCTTTCCGTCGTGACGAGAAGGTGATTCGCTTCCAGACAGTTAAACTTGACAAGTATGCTGCAGAGTACGCCGAGAAGCGTCGCGCAAAGCTTGGTAAAAAAGAGGAGGCTTAAACTATGGCAGAACAAAGTGAAATCCGTTATTTGAACGCTCCTTCTATCGATACGAAGAAGAAGAAGTACTGCCGTTTCAAGAAGAGCGGTATCAAGTACATCGACTACAAGGATCCCGAGTTCCTGAAGAAGTTCCTCAACGAGCAGGGTAAGATTCTTCCCCGCCGCATCACCGGAACATCTCTGAAGTATCAGCGTCGTGTGGCTCAGGCCGTTAAGCGTGCCCGCCAGATTGCCCTGCTGCCTTACGTAACCGATTTGATGAAATAATTAAGGAGGACGCAAGATTATGGAAATTATACTGAAAGAAGATATTATCGGTCTGGGATTTAAGAACGATATCGTGAATGTAAAGTCTGGCTACGGCCGCAACTACCTCATTCCTCAGGGAAAGGGTGTGATTGCATCTCCGTCAGCTAAGAAGATTCTCGCTGAGAACCTGAAGCAGCAGGCCCACAAGCTCGCTGCCCTGAAGGCTGCTGCTGAGGAGAAGGCTGCTCAGCTCAATGGTGTAGCCCTCGAGATTGCCGCAAAGGTAAGTGCTACAGGCCAGCTCTACGGTTCAGTAGGTGCTGCTCAGGTAGCCGATGAGCTCGCAAAGCTGGGTAAGGATGTTGATCGTAAGATCATCACCATGAAGGATGCCAAGAAGATTGGCGACTATGTAGCTCTCGTACACTTCCACAAGGAGGTAACTGTAGAGATTCCCGTTAAGGTTGTTGCTGAGAACGCTGCTGAGCTGAAGGCTGCTGCTGAGGCTGAGGCTGCTATCAAGGCTGCTGCCGATGCCAAGAAGGCTGCTGCTGAGGTAGTTGAGGAGGCTGTAGAGGAAGCTCCCGCAGAAGAGGCTGCTGCAGAAGAGGCACCCGCTGAGGCTTAAGAATCAATTAAACAATTAATAATAACATGCTGTAAGGCATCATTATTTATTATGACGTTGTCCCGGAGGTTGCAAGACTTCCGGGATTTTTTTCTCAACAATTTATCTATAACACAGCTATGAAACGGGCTATTATTATTGGCGCATCGTCAGGCATCGGTTTCGAGGTGGCACGCCTGCTCCTCGATGATGGCTGGAAGGTTGGTGTCGCAGCACGACGTGTGGATTTGCTTCAGACCATTGGTAATGTGAGTGAAGCAGAGCGGATCGATGTCACAGATCCAAACGCTGCAGAACAGCTCCGCAGCATGATATCCCAGCTGGGAGGCATGGATCTGTTTATCTACACAGCAGGCATCGGCAAGCAGAATCGGGAGTTGACAGAAGGCATCGAGGTTCAGACCACTACGACCAACGGTGTAGGCTTTGTGCGGATGATAGGGGAGGCCTATCGCTATTTCGCAGAGAAAGGCGAGGGGCATATCGTGGCTGTCACCTCCATTGCCGGCACCAAGGGACTTGGTCCCGCTCCCGCTTACTCAGCCACCAAGGCGATGCAGAATGTCTATATCCAGGCATTGGAGCAGCAGGCTCATGCACGTGGACTGAACATCTACTTTACCGACATCCGTCCAGGCTTTGTTGATACCGCCCTGTTGAATGGCGATTTCCACTATCCCATGCTGATGCAGCCCGATATGGTAGCCCGTAAGATCATGCAGGCCATCAAGCACAAGAAGCATATCTGTGTCATTGACTGGAAATACCGTCTGCTCACGATGCTCTGGCGCCGCATCCCCCGCTTCATCTGGCGTCGCATGAAATTGTAAAGGTGCAGGAAGGTCAGGAGCATTGCGCCCCAAAAATAAAAAGAAGAGAGGCACCCGATTCGGATGCCTCTCCCTTTTTAATACCCCATGCACGAGGTAGCTAAAATTTTAAGGGTGTAAATGTTTTTCTTATTTCTTAAAACCTTTTCCTTAGTCCGCGTTTTTGCGGTTTTACTATAAAAATCTTATTAGTGCACTTAGAAAAATTTTTTCTATAGTTATGCCGCAAATTTTGTTGCCTAATGTCATTTTTGAGCAACGATACAAATGTACGGATTTTTGGTGAATTTGTCAAATTGTTTAGCGACTTTTTTCACTGAAAATCGAACTTTGAAAAGTTAAATCTTATGTTACAAGGTCACATTTCCTGTATTTCTCGATCATAGCCCGCAGGGTGGCACCATGATGGCCTTCCTGCTTGGCAAAAACTTCCATCTCGTCGGCAGCCTCGTTCATGCCTGCTGAACGGAATGCCTGGGCAAACTGGTTCACCTGTTCCTCTCCCTTTTCCTCTCCGGCTGCAAAGTTCTCTGCAATCTGCCAGATGTCGGCATTATACTTGCCGTTGAGCGTGGCATAGAATCCGGCATGAACGGCCTCCTGATTGGCCATCTCTATGAAGGTCTCCGAGACCTCTTCGGGATAGCCTTGCTCCTTTGCCATACGTGCCAGGGCATAGTAAGTCATCACTCCTGCGGCTTCAGCCTTGGCGGCTCCGTCGCATAATTTCTCAAAATCTGTTCCTTTTGTAAGTCCGTAAATCATATTGTATTGTTTTATAAATTATTGATTTTCATGCCCATTCGAAGTTATTTCTTTAATGTTTCGATGATCGAGTCTAATTCACTGGTCAGATGCGTGTAGTCATCCATCTGGAGCGGACAGGCCTTCAGTGTTTCACCCATGCCTGCAGGGATGAGCTTGTAGGCTTCTTCCTCCATATCGCGACCTTTCTCTGTGAGGCTGACTATCTGCTGACGCTTGTCCTGTTCACCCTTCTTGCGAATGACAATGCCCAGTTTCTCCATGCGCTGGAGTAGGGGAGTCACGGTGTTCGTCTCCAGCAGCAGCCGGTTGGCGATGTCGTTCACAGGCTGACAGTCTTTCTCCCAAAGCACCATCAGAACGAGGTATTGTGGGTATGTGATGCCTAGTTCCGTGAGCATTGGCGTGTAGGCCTGTGTGATGAGTCTTGCTGCCGTATAGAGACGGAAGCAGATCTGATTGTCAAGCTGTAATTCTGCGTGCATAATTTTCCACTTTTCACTCTTCACTTTTCACTTCTATAGCATTTCCTCAATGTCCTTCTCGAAATCCTTCGGCTCTGTAGTAGGCGCAAAGCGCTTGATGGTCTCACCATCCTTTGAGATCAGGAATTTGGTGAAGTTCCACTTGATGTCACTATCTTTCTCCACGCTCTTGCTGATGGCCTTGAAGAGCGTCTTGGCAGCTTTTGCCTTCACAAAATATCGTGGGCGATATGTCTTTTAATTATTGAGAAATGATGAATTATTTCAAATTCTTCTTGTTTTTCTTGCCATTTTTTCCTAATTTTGCAGCGTTATAAAAACTATAAACCAAAATGTTATGAGCGAGAAATTTCCATACGGCTATGATTTGAATGCCTATATCGACAAGGCGTTCGAGCAGATGAAGGCTGACTTCCCTTGGGCAACGAGGGACATGATAGCTGAGCATACCTGTTTCGGTATCGAGAAAGTGGGGGATGACTATCAGTATGTCAGGTATTGCTCGTATTGTAGTCCAGACATCCTCAATGTGGACTGTGAAGAGTTTATCCGTCGGCTGGCCAGTGACCATGACTGGGAACTGGAAAAAGCCAATCCCGTGAAGGAATGCATCGATGTGGAAGCCTCTAACAGATGCAGCGGCGACTGGTTTCTGGAGTGCTATCAGATTCAGAAGCATGAGTTGGGCGGCTATTCGGTTTATGTAACGGCTGGCAACCGCTCGGCAGGTGGGTCAAAGACGGTATTTATTCCTGCCTCCTATTTCAAGCTGAGTTGGGAAGAGTTCCTTGACAAGTATCTCGATTTGGCTACCCCCGGCTCTTTCTATGTAGGCAGGGCCGATCTTGAGCGAGACCCTCGCATTAAAGAGTTTCTTGGCTTCTGAGATATACTTTCAACCTAATATTCAACCATTCAATAGTAAGATGAAGAAGAATCTTTTTACAATAAACAGATACAATATATGAAAAAACTATCATTAGCAATCATCTTTGCCTGCTGTGCGCTGGCTGTAGCAGCACAAGAAGGTTTCCGAGTAGACTACCAGGGTGCTCGCCCAACAATCAATGACTTTGTGAAGGCCTATCTCACATCTATCCTCTCCGAAGAAGTAGAGGAATGTGACATGG
>CADCFA010000009.1:86364-99027 GCA_902800595.1 uncultured Prevotellaceae bacterium
ATCAAGGATAGAGATGTGCTACTGGAATGAGTCAGACGGCAAATACAAGCTCTTTGCTGATAACAGATGGAGTTTCGAGAAAGGGAAACCCATCCTCGGACAATACGACGGACTGAGTTTCTACCGTTACGATAATGCCAGGAAGGTGATGGCCAGATGTAACACGCCAGGTTTCGACGTGGAATACTTAGACAAATCCTATGCCCTGCCACGTACAGGAAAGGACATCATCGTCACAACGTGGCATGAAAATGGCAAGAAGACACAGAAGACGCTGAAGTGGAACGGCCACAGATTCAGCAAGTAGCCCCCGCTATCAGCTTCTCGATGAGTGGACAGTACCATGTCTTGAACTGTTCTGCCGTTGGGGTATGTCCACCAGGGAAGTGGTAGCTGTTCATATAGTGCTTTAAGAATAGTGGTTCAAAGTGTGCCAATGTGTCTTCCTCACCGAAGAGTCCCCACACACGATCCTTATTAGATATATTACAGCAGTCGAATTGGTGTGCCTCCAGTTCCTCGAATTCACAGATGAGCTGTTTGTCGATGGTGAAGTCCTGCTTGCCGTCAGCCCTTGGTGACTTATATTGATGATTGCCGATACGCTCTCGGAGAAAGTCTGACATTTTGAAGTGCGGGTTGCCGAGTAGGGCAGGGATGCCCACAATCGGAGAGATCATCTGCGCATAGAACGAGCCGCAGCTGTTGCCTACGAGTACATCTGGTTTCTCCTTGTCACAGATCTCACGGATGAGTTTGATGGCATCATGAGGGTGGAGTGGGAGATCAGGAGTCAGCACATGAGCCTTTCCCTCAAATGCCTCTCTCAAAGCCGCAGCAGGCACACATTGGCCGCTGGCATAGAATCCGTGAAGGAACATTATTGTCTTTTCTTTCTTCATATTCTTCCCCTAACCCTATGCTTCTATCTTTTTAATCACCTTTGCCGGAACACCGCCAACAATCGTATTAGGTTCAACATCTTTTGTGACCACAGCACCAGCGGCAACAACGGCTCCATCACCTATGGTCACGCCGGCAAGAACAGTTGCATTGGCTCCTATCCAAACGTTTTTCCCTATATGGATGGGGGCATAACTCATACTTTGACGTTTGGCTGGGTCAAGGTCGTGATTGATGGTGGCCAACACGACATTGTGACCAATGAGTGCACCCTCGTCGATGGTGATACCACCCTGATCCTGGAACTTACAGCCCATGTTGATGAAGACTCGCTCACCAATGATGGTGTTCTTTCCGCAATCGGTATGGAACGGAGGAAACATGCCTACCGTCTTGGGAACTTCACGTCCCCAAAGCTGCTCCAGCAAATCGTGCAACTGCTCTGGTGTATGATACTTGCCGTTGATCTCAGCTGTTATTCTCAGTGCTTCCTGCGACAGCTGATGAAACATCATGTGGACATCGCTGCCTCCAATGACGGGTTTGCCCGATGCCATGTATTCACGAAATTCTTGTATCGTCATTGCTGTAAAAATTATTAATATCACTAATATCCGTTTTCCTTGCAATAGTCGATGGCAGACTGATAGCCTGGGGAGAGGCCTTGAGCATAATTTATGTAAACTCTATGATAGCACTTACCTCGCTCCCGATAGACAGGGATACGATGACACCGTCAGCAATTTTGTATATAGTAGGAATCAGACAATTGCCAAGTTTGGCTGCTACTCGATACTCTACCCGAAGACCACTTACCACGAAATCCTCTGGCAACAGTTCCATTGCCATACGGACATAGTTGGCATTGTTTAGATGCTTGTTGTAATCGATGTCGGCACGGAGCACCTTGATTGGCTCAAGAACCTCACCACCCTCCTTGGGCAGGATTATGCGGCGGTCTTTGTAGTTCATCTCTAGCTGTGGCTCCAGCTTCATTGATTGTATGGCCGCATCGTCCACACGTTTCAGTTTGCCAGCCACTTTGTCCACGAATGCTCCCATGCTCCATGTCTTATAGCAGGGATTTCCCTGTGCATCGTATATGAACGTGTTGCGGAATCCGAACATGGGCTTCATGCCATAGACGGAGGTTGTCACCGTCAGCTCTTCTTTGTAGTCAGGCACACGGATAATCTCAACCTGGCGTGTTGCCAAGAGCTGTGCCATGTTCTGATGTAAGAAGTAGTTCTTGACTTCCGGCTCGCTATCGATCCACATCTCTGAGCAATCCTGCATCATCTGGAGTGCAGAATAAAGCTTCAGTTTGCCCTCGCTGTCGCAGGTGCTTGTTGTTACCTTATATGTTAAACTGTACATGTTCAAAAATCTGACTGTCTTTTCTGAGCTTAAAGTTTGTTTTTAGCTTGTCTTGCAAACTCAAAAAGTGACTCCGGCAGATGGCAGTAACCATCGGGATTCTTGTCAAGATAGTCCTGATGATATTCTTCCGCAGTATAGAAATTCTGCAGAGGCAATTTCTCCACGGCTAAAGGCTGATCGTAATTTTTCTGCTCTTCGGCAAATACCTTCTTGATAACAGACAGATCCTCTGGATCGGTATAATAAACGCCAGTACGATAGCGTGTACCCTCGTCGTTTCCTTGCTTGTTCAGGCTCGTCGGATCAATGGCCTTGAAAAACATCTGTAGCAGGAATTCTAAACTGACCACATCGGGATAGAACCTCACAAAGACTGTCTCGGCAAAGCCTGTTTGGTCAGTATATACCTCCTTATATGTCGGGTTCTCCGTATGCCCGTTAGCGAATCCCACTTCCGTGAGGACCACGCCCTCAATCTGTTTGAAGTAATGCTCCGTTCCCCAGAAACACCCCCCGGCAAGATAGATGTCCTTTGTTGGTTTTGTTTCCAAAATCCCGTCCACCTCATGCTCGACGAATGGTCCTGCCTTGCATTCCAATAAGACGCTCGGCTCCAGACACTCCAATCCATGCCATACATTCTTGGGAATATCCACACCATATCGACCACTTTCATGGCTGATGATGCAGGACTCAACTATTTCGCCCTCGTCATTGTATGTTGTCACCCTGACCTTGCCCCTCAGTATCACAAATGTCTCATCCTTGTCTGGATGGTGATGCACGGGGATAAAAGTGCCTGGCTCCAAGGCATTGAGGAAACGGTGACACTTGTCCTGCAAACTCTGATGGAAGTTATAGTTCTTCCTCAGTCTTGGTGAATTCTTGGCTTCTTCAGCCAGTCCATTCATTAACTGTTCATCTATTATTTTCATAATCATCTCTTCGTTATTCTTGACAAGTAATCGATAATATTGTCAATCATACTCATAATACCTAAATACACTTAAAATTGATGGCAAATTTACGAATTATTGCCGACTTTTTACTAAATTTGTGGCGAAATTTAACGAAAGTTGATTCTTGTCACGATTCGTCCACCATGCGAGCATGATGGCGCTAGAGCGGTCGTTCTAATGGGATGTACTTCGATGCCCAAGGCAATTTGATAGCTTGTGCAGATATGGACAACTAACTCTGGGCTTTCGATACAGAGGGGCATCCTGAGATACTGATAACCGGCTATCATGAAAAATTGTTGAACGGTCCCAACGATGTATGGATTGCGAAGGATGGAGGCTATTATCTGACTGACCCTTATTTCTAGAGAGACTACTGGACACGCCCCCCAGAGCGCCAGCAGCCTGTGGAAGGCTTGTATTATCTGGCGCCTGGAAGCAAACAGTTGGTCATGCTCGACTCGACACTTAATCAGCCTAATGGACTTGTCGGAACGCCCGACGGAAAGCATCTGTATGTGGCAGAGGCAAAGGCAAACAGAATCCTGATATACGACATTCTGACGGACGGCTCCCTCTCGAACCGGCGGGTGTTTGCCAGTATGGGGTCTGATGGGATGACAATCGATGACCGTGGAAACATCTATCTGACTGGTGACGGTGTGACTGTATTCGATAAGAATGGCCAGCAGATAGCCCATTTCCCCATCCCTGAAGACTGGACGGCTAACGTCTGTTTCGGCGGAAAGGAACGTAACATCTTGTTTGTCACCGCATCAAAATCCGTTTATACCCTGAAAATGCTTGTGCATGGGGTAAAATGATCTCTCTGAGTGTCTCTTCTTACAGAATTATTGGTACCACAACCTTGAACGTGATGTTACGCCCCATGTTGTAAACACCACGGCGACCAGTAATGATATTTTCGTCAGCATACTTCAGTCGGCTTAGATGGTTCTGGTAAGCCTTGTCCAGTAAGTTGTCGGCGATAATGTGGAATTCTGCGATCTTCCTGCCTTTTACCTGAATATCGGTACCTGCTGAGAGAGAAAGCAGGGCATAGCCTGGTGTCACCGTCTCCGTGTCATCAGCACTATAGATGTTCGACTGCTTCAGATAGCAGTCAAGTGCTGCGGCAAGGTAGAGGTTGTTGAACGGTGAACGATGGGCTGTATCCGAGGTATGGTGATGAAGAACCGTGTTGTGCGAATGGTGGAAAAGTTCCCACTTTAACTCAGATGACCATTTGGGTGCAGGCGTGAAGGGAAGATACTTTGTATCAGCATCAGTGTGCAAAAGCTGAGCATCAACATAGGAGAAAGAGTTGGAAAAATGAACGGAGTGGACGGGGTGTAAATCCACACCAGCCTCGAAACCCAGCAGACGGGCATCGCCCTGCGTATAGGCATAGGTAAGGTAAGCTTCCTCAATCTCCTCTGGTACCCGATGGGTGAAGATGTAGTTGTCGATGCGGTTGGCAAAGAGTGCCAATTGTGCGGAGACATAGCGTGAGGTAAAGTCGAGTCCGAGATCAGCCTGCAGACTGTATTCGGCTTTTAGGTTCTGGTTGCCTATCTCATAGCGTAAAGAGCCTTCATGCACACCATTCGAGGCTAATTCGCTCATATTGGGTGTTCGGAAACCACGGGCGAGGTTCAAGCGTAGGTTAAAGTGGTCGTTGATGTTGCAGACGGCACCAATGCTGCCTGTCAGACCATTAAAGTGACGCGTAAAGTCGGTAAAACGAAATCCCTCTTCCTCGATAAGCTCATAGCCGTGAAGCCTGCGATGGTCATAACGTATTCCTCCGTTCAGGGTCCAGTGGTCATCGAAGTTTTTTGTGGCAGTGGCATAGATGCCGAAGTCGAAGAGCCGGTAGTCTGGAATCAAGTATTCCTCTCCCTCGTTACCCGATTTCTGATACATACCGCCGATGCCCGTTGAGAGTTTCCACCCGCTCCACTCGTTGGTGATGTAACGAAGGTCGTAAGTCAGCGTATGCAGTTTGAAGAACAGCTCGTATTCATCGGCACTCTCCTCGAACTCCTGACGACGGTTCTGCTGATAGCCGATGATGGCTTTCAGATAGCCCGATGAGAGATTCAGCGAGTTGTCCCATACCAGTTTGTAGTGCTTCACCTGCTGGAAGGGTAGGGATTTGGAATATTGACATCCTTTCCATCCCTCTTCATGTTCCAGTTCGCCTGTCTCTGGGTCACGCTCGCCCTCCACGATATTCGGTGTCAGGTGATAGGCCGTCCATGTCAGTCGCGAGTGGCCCCAAGATTGATTCAATCCCAGCATCAGTCGTCCGGCTCGTTCACGGAACTGCGAGCCCGGCACGTAGCCGTCGTATTTATTCTTATACGCGTGAGCCATCTTGTCGCTGTAGCGGGCATCCCACACGAATCCTTTCTGGTTACCTGCCATCTGTAGCGAGTAGTGAAAGAGCCCATTATTGGTCTGATACTCCGTGCTGACGTTGGCTCTCATTTCACCCTCTGCCAGTGTGGGCTGAGCGTGCAGGATTACCACACCTGCCATCGCATCTGATCCGTACATCAGCGAAGCGGGGCCTTTCAGTATCTCAACACTGTTAACGCTACTGCCGTCAACCTCTATGCCGTGTTCGTCGCCCCACTGCTGACCTTCCTGTCTTACGCCTTCGCTCATCACCACTACGCGGTTATAGCCCAGTCCGCGGATGATAGGTTTTGAGATACTACCACCTGTGGTCAGCTGGCTGACTCCTGGTTGGTGAGAGATGGCATCGATGATATTCATCGAAGACGTAGCCCTGAGAATCTGTGGTGAGACAATGTTCACGGGCGTTGTGGCGTGTTTCAGTTTCGTATCACCCGTCACGCCTGTTACCGTCAGTTCGTTCAGTTGCAAATGGCGGAAAAAGACATCGGTTGAGTCCTCCGCATGTTTATGATGACTCGTTTGAGCTGCCACAGCCGTGCATATACACAACAATGGCAGAATGATATATCTTGTTTTCATTCTGTGTTTGATTTATTAATGTATTTAATTGGAATAAAAAAAGCCTCCTTTCAGAATCACAAGGTTGGAGGCCCCCGCGTAACGATGGTGCCACAGCATATGGCATGAACGTTATGTAGAAGCTGGGCATGGTTATTTAAACATACATGAACATATACCATGACAACCATAACTGTGGCTGTCATCATTGTCAGCGTTACGAACTGGCATAGCACGCAGTCGTGAGCCCACGTAGCGGTAGCAGTCATGTGCCCATGACAACTGTGGTGTACGCAGTCGCTACATTCTGTATCAGTCGCTTGTGGAACTTCGTGAAAATGAAGCGAAGAAAATATCAGCATTGGCAGGAATACTGCCAACAAAATACATGCTGAGATTTGTCTCCGAATAGTTTTCACGACTGCAAAGGTAAGGATAATTATTTTATTTCGTAAGCGACTTGTTTTAAACTTTGGTAAGAATGAAGAAACTATTATAGGGGTTGAAAGGGTATTAAGTATTTTGTGAAGCAGTTCTATGAAGAGTGGGGGAAGAAGGAACCGAATGCCGATGGTTTCAATCCTTTCAAATTCTTAGAAGTACTCTCCACCTAAAGCCTTATATAGTTGTATAGTGGATCCCAATAAACCATAACGGTGACTTAGTAGGGATAGTCGCGCCTCAAGCAGTGCCTGGCGGGCCAGAAGCACTTGCAGATAGTTGACCTCACTGTCGTAGCACATCCGTTTCTCTGTTGCGTCCAGCACGTCCGTGAGTTTTTCAACTTGCTGTGAGATTTGTTTGATGGACCGCTGAGTGTATTGGCGAGTAGCCAGGACATTGTTGACCTCTTGCCCGGCTTTGAGAATGGCTTGGTGGAAGGCAATCTTAGCTACCTCTTGTTCAGCTTGAGCCTTCTTTACCTCTGCTCTCAGCTTGCCTTTGGCAAAAACAGGCTGTGTGAGCGAACCTAATGTCCTCATAAGCAGACCTGCTGGAGAAACAGCTTCATCAGCCTCATTAGTCCAGCCGATAATGCCTGAGAGATTCAGGGTAGGGTAGAGGGCTGCCCGTGCTTTGTTGGTGAGATAGAAGGCTTTCTTGAGGGCTGCCTCTGCCTGATGGATATCAGGACGCATGGTGAGTGCCTGAATATTCACTTTCGGTATCAGAGGCATCTGTTCGCAGGAAGCCTGAAAGTCGCCCCTTTCAATATGACCGCTATAACGCCCTAACAAGACACAGAGTGCATTTTCTGCCTCTATCATCTGCAACTGCAGTGCCTCAAGGGTTTCCTCTGCTTCAAGTTTGCTGGCCTCAGCCATACTCACCTCGTCGCTGGTAGCCTCGCCCACAGCCATCAGTACTTTCTTGGCTCTTACACTCTCTTCCCAGCTGTTGACAATATCTCGGGTCTCTTTGATCTGAGCATCGTACATCTCGAGTTGGTAATAACTAGTGGCTATCGTGGCAATCAGTTCCACCTGCACAGCTTGTACATAAGCCGCCTTCTCCTCAACAGTAGCAGCGGCGGCTTTCTTGGCATTCTGCAGCTTTCCGAAGATATCGACCTCCCAACTGACTTCTGCTTTGAAATCAAATTTACTTTCTGTATTTGGATCGTTTCCCGAATTCTTGAAACGCTCTGTCTCGCCTTTGGCTCCGAGTTTGAGTGAGGGGAATAACTCACCCTTTGCATTGCGCAAGGAAGCTTTGGCTACATCTACGTGGAGCTTGGCTATGTTTAGGTTGCTGTTATGAGCCAACCCTTCCTCGATAAGAGCTGCCAGGCGGGGCTCTGTGAACAATTCGCGCCACCCCTGTGAAAATGAGGAGTGAAGCGTGAGAAGTGAATCTTCTGCCTGTGCAATGTCGGAACGCACAATGCTGTCGTTGATGATGGAGCCCTTGCGCTGATAGTTGGAATAAGTGCCGCAACTGGTTAAGACAAACAAGGAGATGAGAAGAGGTACTACACTTTTATGCAGCTGCCGCTTCGACATATATTTCTCCTCTAGATGCTGGAAGATGATAAAGAATACGGGTACGAAGAAGAGCAGCGCAAGGGTGCCAATCGTCATGCCTGCGATGACACAGGCACCCAATGATATGTTACTGATGGCTCCTGCACCTGTGGCAAAGACCAGCGGTAACAGACCGATAATAAGTGTCAAGGCAGTCATCAGGATAGGGCGCAGACGGACTCTGGCTGCCTCAAGAGCTGCATCGCGGATGCTCATGCCCTCACGGCGACGATCACTGGCATATTCCGTCAGCAAAATAGCCGTCTTGGCAAGCAGACCAATCAGCATGATGATACCCACCTGCATGAAGATGTTGTTCTCCAATCCAGTCATATAGACGATAGCAAAACTGCCTGCAATGCCAAAAGGAACACTCAGCAATACGGCCATCGGAATGAGCATGCTCTCATAAAGTGAGCATAGTACGAGATAGACAAAAATTAAAACGAGCAGGAATACCCAGGTCATGTTAGCAGTGGAAGAAATTTCTTCGCGAGTCTTTCCTGTGAAATCGTAACCATAGCCTTGTGGCAATGATTGGCTGGCTACCTCTGCAATGGCTTGGATTACTTCACCTGTACTATAGCCATCTTCTGGAGATACCTCAATACTGATACTGGAGAACAGGTTGAAACGCCCCAACGACTCTACACCATAAGTCTTCTTGAGTGTCACCAGTTCGGTGATGGGAATATAGTAATTATTCACGTTGATCTGGATATTGTTCAGGTCGTCTATATCAGCACGTAACTCCGGATCAGCCTGTAGAATGACGTGATATAGCTTACCGAAAGCATTGAATTGTGAGGCATAATCGCCACCAATATAACCATTCAGGATCTCAAGTACTTCAGTGGGCTCAATGCCATAGCGCTTGCAGATGGCAGCATTGACTGATACGGTAAATTGGGGGAAGTTCACTTCGTAGGAACAGTATGCCGTATTGACCTCCTTACGCGCTTCCAAAGCTTTGGTAAAGCGGTCTGTCACTTCTTTCAGCTTGATTATAGAACGCCCCTCATAGTCTTGTATAAACATATCAATACCATCACTATATCCATAGCCCGATACGGTAGGTGTGGCATAGATGTACATGGTGCCCGACTTAATGTGACTGGTGAGTTTTTTTATCTTCTTCATCACAGCGTCGATGGTATGGTCGCTACCTTTTCGCTCATCCCAAGGCTTGAGTTTCATGTCCAACATGCCCAGGTGTGCTCCCTCTCCGCCGAGAACATTCCATCCCACCATGGATGCACATGTTTCTATCTCCTCAATATCCTTCACGGCTTCAGCCACTCTATAGACCGTTTTTTTCGTTTGCTCTAAGGTAGAACCCGGTTGTGTTGTGATGTCAATCATTATTTCGCCAGTATCCTCATTAGGTACCAATCCGGTGGGGGTCACCCGTAAAAGCCATGCCAGCATGACGATGGCCACAACGAGCAGCACACCCACGATCCATTTGCGGTGGATGAATATAGACAGCCCTTTCCGATATTTCTCTGTCAAAACCGCCAGCGACGCATTAAAAGCGTTACTGAATCGTTTGCCGAATGTTTGAACCCTACGAGAGGGGGCGGCGTTAGCAGGGGTAGAGTCCCCTTCATCTTTAAGAAACAATGCACATAGTGCAGGGGAGAGCGTGAGTGCATTCAGTGTAGAGAAGGCCACAGCAGCAGCCATTGTCAGTCCGAACTCCTTGTAGTATGTGCCGCTCAGGCCGCCTGAGAATGAAGCCGGAATAAACACACACATAAAGACCACTGTAGTCGTAACGACAGCCGTACCGATATTGCCCATCGCATTGAGGGTGGCCTGATAAGGGCTGTGCACCCCATTCTCGAATTCGCTTTGTACAGCCTCCACCACCACAATCGCGTCATCTACCACAGTGCCGATCACCAGCACCAAGGCAAATAGGGTGATGAGGTTGAGCGAGAATCCAACCAAATACATAAAGGCAAATGTGGCGAGTAGTGAGACGATGATGGCAAAGGTCGGTATCAGTGTGGCGCGACTATTCTGTAGAAACACCAACACCACTAACACCACTAAAATGATAGCCTCAAATAGTGTTTTATAGACTTCCGACATAGATGCATCAAGAAATTCATTACTGTCTAACAGCATTTTAATTTTCAATCCTGGCGGCAGTTGCGGTTTCATCTCTTCTAAGAGTTTGTCAATCTCCAGGTTCACCTGTCGAGCATTGGTTCCAGGCATCTGTGTGATAAAGGCCACCGTGCCTTTGTGCCCGTTAATCCAGCTGTCGTAAGAATAAGTCTCCGAACCCAATTCACAACGAGCTACGTCGCGCAAGCGTAGGTCGTCACCATCAGGAAGTGATTTGATGACAATATTTCCGAACTCCTCTTCGTTGATCAGTCGTCCCCGATATACCAAAGTGTATTGAAAGGTGTGTTTGGAATTTTTACCTAATGTACCGATGGGTGCTTCATTGTTCTGTCCCGTCAGTACCTCCTCTATGTCTTGAGGCTTAAGGTTACATTGCGCCATGCGCTTCGGATCAAGCCATATGCGCATGGCAAATGTATTGCCTAGCAAATTTATTTTACCGACACCCTTGATACGTTGCAGGCGCGGTTTGATGTTGATATCAAAATAGTTGGAGATGAAGTCACTCTCGAAACGGTCGTCAGAACTTTCTAAGGCAATGGCTTTCAGATATGTCTCTTGTGATGGTTCCACAAGGACACCCTTTTTGAGTACCTCGCGGGGCAGCAGGCTCTCTACCTGCGATATTTTGTTCTTTACCATCACTACTGCCATTTCAGGGTCAGTACCATTCTTGAATACCACTTGGATGTAGGCAGTTCCACTACTCGTTGATGATGAGCTGATATATTCGATGCCATTGGCACCATTGATAGCCTGCTCAATAGGTACAATCACACTTTTCTGGACAGCCTCGGCACTGGCACCTGGATATTCTGCACTCACCTCTACGATAGGCGGTGCCACGTTAGGGAACTGTTCTACAGGCAGATTGACGTAGCCTACGATGCCCACCAGTGCCATCATCACTGCAAGGGCAATCGACAATATAGGACGATCTATGAAAAACTTGCTTTTCACTTTCTTACTTTCTTACTTCTTTACCTTTATCCGCATTCCATCTTTCACTAGTCCGGCTCCTTCAGCGATAATGACATCACCAGGCTCCAAACCATCGGTCACAACATAGTCCATTCCATTATCATAAGGAAAGACCTTGATTTCGCAGGCCTTGGCAATCCCATCAACCACTTTATACACAAACTGTTTATTCAGAATATCGTAAGTTGCCTCTTGTGGGATAACGATGACATTCTTCAGTTCGTAAGGTATGATAATTGTTCCATTGCTGCCGTTACGGAACAGTTCTTCAGAATTCTCAAACGAAGCCCTGAGAATCAGAGAGCCTGTTGACTCCTCTACATTGCCGCTGATGGCATCGATATGTCCTTTATGTTGGAGTTCTTTCCCCCAATAAGTAACGAGTGTTACTGCAGGTAAGAGTGAGGGCAGATCACTCACACGGCATTTATAGTTGTCCGCCAAGTCGTGAAGTGTCTTCTCCGACATAGAAATATAGACAAGAAGACGCTGAGGGTCAGTAACGTTGGTCAACTCCGTTTCCATCGAGGGGTCAACTAGTTCCCCTATGCGGTATTCTATCATGCTGAGCACACCATCAGAAGGACTAGTAACTACCGTATATGACAATTCGTTGCGGGCTGTCTCCAAGTTTGCCTGTGCCTCTGCCAAAGCACCTTCTGCCTCAGCCTTGGCATTGCGGGCCTTGTTCAAATCGAAATTGCCTACAACATGTTGGCTAAACAGTTCCTCCTTACCCTCTAAATTCAGACAGGCTGTAGCCAGTTGTGCCTTAGCACTTGCTACTTTTGCCTCAGCATTTCTCACAGCAGCCTGATAGGGCGCCTGATCAATAATAATCAGTGGCTGACCTTTCTTTACATGAGACCCTTCCTTGACACAGATTTTAGTAATCCGTCCGCTGATCTGAGGTCTGATCTTCGCAGGATTTTCCGTCTCAATGGTGGCAGTAAACTCTCTGGAGACGGTATAATCTTGCAACTTAATCGTCAAAGTACGATAGCCTTCATCTGGTTCTTCCTCATCTTCGCTGCCACTCAGACTAAAGTATAAGCCTCCCGCCAGCAGTAGTCCAGCCAATAGAAAAACGAGAATCCATATTCTTTTGTTCATGTTCTTTGCATTCTTTGTTATGACCTTAATAATATCTGTCTTTGCAGTAACTAATCATTTGCATGGAAAGATCCGAGTAAAATGTTCTGTCCCCACATGTGCTTGTAGCTTAACTTCTCGCACATTGAGGATATAATGCGGATGCCAAACTGTGGATTGTCCAGATCCAGAGGGCATTG
>CADCFA010000009.1:99063-100064 GCA_902800595.1 uncultured Prevotellaceae bacterium
TGTCATTGGCACGACTTTGCATTTTCGGATTGCTTGTCACAAATTGATGAATACGTTCCAACGATTCTCCGAGGGCTTCAACCTGATAAGGCACGGAGAAGTCGATCGATGAATCATGTGAATGTATAGGAATTAGCGTAAAAGGCGACAACTCTTTATCACGATGGTGGTAATACAGCGTATAGGCAAACATCATGGTTAGCATCAGTACACACGAAAAGGGGAAGCCCCACCATACTATAGTGGGAAAGAAGAATACAAAAGCAAAGATGACAAGATCCATGAATAGCATCTGACTGGTGAAGAGAGTCCCGCTGGCAAAACGATATCCCAGCAACTGGAACACCACGCGCATGACATTCATCACACCAATAGGCACCAGACACAGTGAGAAAATGCGTAAGGCCTGCGACAGTGAATCTATGCTGTCATCACCACGGGCACCAAACACCATAGCCACTGCCTGGGGCGCAATCAAGATGGCCAAAGTAAACAGGAAGAGCAGTGAGCAGACTATCCGTAAAATACGGCGTACCATCATACGGAGACCAGTGATATCATCGTCGCCAGTGAGGAAGCCACCTATGGAAACCATCGACGTCTCTACCCCGCTCAAGGCTATCATGACAAAATCGAATATCTCCATGCAAACACTCCATGTGAACATGCTGCTACTGCCCAATTTATAGATGATGACAGAGTTGAGCACCATAAAACCTGCCATGAGGGCTACATCGCCAACTGTCAGGGGGACGCCCTCGGCAATGATTTCACGGGAAATGCGTAGGTAACCATCTTTGGGCATGTGACAGCGCAAACTACTGTGCTGGTAGAGATGGCGGCAGAGGATGGCTACCACAATGAGGTCATTGATAACTGTGCCATACAACGCTCCGCTGATGCCCCAATGGAATACACCTACAAACAGCAGATCGAGCACGACGTTGACGATACCGGCAATAATGACGGCACGGGTAACCACCTGTGGGTTGCCATCGGCC
>CADCFA010000010.1 GCA_902800595.1 uncultured Prevotellaceae bacterium
ATCGTAGTGGCAGAGGCTATGAAGGTCTTGGGCTTCGTTAATCGTCACAGTCGTGGCGTGCTGAGGGTGCAGAAAGATTTGAAGGCTAATGAGAATGGTGAGGCTGTTTATGACTTCAGTTATCAAACGGCTGTTATGGTGACGGAGAGTAAATCACCTCGTGGAGAGAGGGCCATGAATGCGGCTATTGCTAATGGTCTTGTAATTGAGGGAGAAGAAAAACGGTCACAAAAAAGGTCAGATTTGACCATTTTTGATCAAAAACCGTCAAATATGACGGAAAATGATGAAGGAAAAGTTCAGAAACCGTCATTTTTGACGGAAAATGAATTTCCTTCAATGATAGTAAAGAATGTTTATGAAGCCCTTAAGATAAATCGTAAAGCTAAATATTCATGGCTTCAGGATAACTTAGGCGTAAGCGAAAGCACTATTCTTAGGGCTATAAACGATCTTAAGGAACTCGGATATATAAATCCAGAACATTCGAAAATTAAAGGTGAGTGGCAGCTTTTGAAGTAAGTGCTCCTGCTTATGCAAACGACAACGGAGTGGACAAATTGACATCTATATGACAATTTCAACTTGTCAACGCTTAATAATATTCTTTTCCCTTAAGGCTTGTTATGGACTTTAAGGGAAAAGAAGTTTTTAAAGGAGAAAATATGGCAGAAATAGCGCAGAAATCGAAGGAGCTGTCTAGCAGTATCAAATCAGTATCAAATTTGAGATGATGAAAAAGAAAAAGCCCTGTAAATCTTTGATCTACAGGACTTTTCTGAAGGGTGCCCGGACGGACTCGAACCGTCGACATTCAGAACCACAATCTGACGCTCTAACCAACTGAACTACGGGCACCATGTTGGATTTGCGGGTGCAAAGTTACACAATTTATTCCGAACTGCCAAATGTTTGAGCCGAATTTTTGCTAAAAAGGCAAAAAAATCCACCTGACAGAGATGTCAAGGAGATATCTCTTGGTTATTAGTATCAGTTTGCAATACAAAGGCAAGGAGAATTACCCATATATCTCGTCTGGTCATAAAGAAAGGGACCTACCAATCGGACAGGTCCCTTTTGTAATTATCTAAGTGTGTCGCTTACTCCTCAACAGCTGCCTGGGCGGCGGCAAGACGTGCGATGGGCACACGGAACGGAGAGCAGCTGGCGTAGTTCATGCCGATCTTAGCGCAGAACTTAACCGAGCTGGGCTCACCACCATGCTCACCACAGATACCGCAACGGAGGTCAGGACGTACCTCACGGCCTTCCTTCACAGCGATCTTCTTGTCGAGATATACAGGCAGGAACGATGCGATATCGTCGCGGCTGTAACCGAAGGTCATCTGAGTCAGGTCGTTGGTACCAAATGAGAAGTACTGAGCCTCAGTAGCGATGCGGTCAGCGGTCAGGGCTGCACGAGGAATCTCGATCATCGTACCGATCTCGAACTCTACCTCAGTGCCATACTCATTGAACACTTCCTTAGCGGCGTACTGAATCACTTCCTTCTGCTGCTTCAGCTCGTAGAGCGTACCAATCAGCGGAACCATGATCTCTGGCATCGGGTTCTTACCCTCCTTCTTCAGCTCGCAGGCAGCACCCAGGATAGCCTTAGTCTGCATAGCGGTGATCTCAGGGAAGGTGATACCCAGACGGCAACCACGATGACCCAGCATTGGATTGTTCTCTGCGAGAGAGTCAACACGACGCTTGATGTCCTCTACGCTGACGCCCATCTCCTTAGCCATTGTCTCCTGACCAGCCAGATCGTGGGGAACGAACTCATGGAGAGGAGGATCGAGCAGACGGATGTTCACGGGCAGACCGTCCATAGCCTCAAGGATGCCCTTGAAGTCAGCCTTCTGATAAGGCAGCAGCTTAGCCAGCGCCTTCTCACGTCCGGCAACGCTGTCGGCGAGAATCATCTCACGCATGGCGATGATCTTCTTATCCTCGAAGAACATGTGCTCAGTACGGGTCAGACCGATACCCTTGGCACCGAAGTCACGAGCAAGCTGTGCATCGCGTGGTGTGTCGGCATTGGTACGAACCTGCAGCTTGGTGTACTTGTCGCAGAGGTCCATCAGCTCCTTGAAGTCACCAGAGAGCTCAGCAGCCTTGGTGGGCACCTCGCCAGCGTAAACCTGACCAGTGGTACCGTTCAGAGAGATGTAGTCACCCTCCTTATATACAACGCCGTCGATCTCAACGGCAGCGTGAGAGGTCATACCACCACGAGCGGTCAGGATACCCTCGGCAGAAGCCATACCAGCGAGGTCCTCAGGAGAGGTCTCGATACGTACGAGCACCACCTTGTGGCCATCCTTGTGCCAAGCCTCAGCGTCGTCAGCGTGGAATACGATCTGACCACAGGCAGCACCAGGAGATGCGGGCAGACCCTGAGCGATGACCTTAGCCTGAGAAAGGGCCTTCTTATCGAATACGGGGTGCAGCAGCTCGTCGAGCTTCTGGGGCTCGCATCGCATGATGGCAGTCTTCTCGTCGATCATACCCTCGTGGAGAAGATCAATGGCGATCTTCACCATAGCGGCACCTGTACGCTTACCATTACGGGTCTGGAGGAACCAGAGCTTGCCCTCCTGAACGGTGAACTCCATATCCTGCATATCGTGATAGTGGTTCTCCAGGTTCTCCTGAATCTGATTCAGCTGTGCATAGGTCTCAGGCATAGCCTCCTCCATTGAAGGATACTTGGCTACGCGCTCCTCCTCAGAGATACCTGCGCGCTCAGCCCAGCGCTGAGAGCCGATCTTTGTGATCTGCTGCGGGGTACGGATACCAGCCACAACGTCCTCACCCTGAGCGTTTACGAGATACTCACCGTTGAACAGGTTCTCACCATTAGCGGCATCACGGCTGAAGCATACACCAGTAGCAGAGGTATCGCCCATGTTACCGAATACCATTGCCATCACTGATACGGCTGTACCCCACTCGTCGGGGATGCCTTCCATCTTACGATAGAGGATAGCGCGCTCGTTCATCCAAGAACGGAACACAGCGCAGATAGCGCCCCAGAGCTGCTCGATAGGATCGTTGGGGAAGTCCTTTCCGGTGCGCTCCTTGATGGCAGCCTTGAACAACCACATCACCGTACATCTGTACGAAACGACGGTAAGAGTCATATACGAAGTGAGGATTCTGGGTTTTATTCACCATTCCCTCAGCCACCTCGTCGTTCAGACCGAGGTTCAGGATGGTATCCATCATACCAGGCATAGAAGCGCGGGCACCAGAACGTACAGAAACAAGCAGCGGGTTCTCCTTGTCACCAAACTTAGAGTTCATCAGTACCTCGATGTGCTTCACAGCAGCCATCACATCGTCGTTCAGCAGCTCCATAATCTTCTGCTGACCAACCTGATAGTACTCGTTACAGCAATCTGTGGTGATTGTGAAACCTGGAGGAACGGGAACACCAAGCAGGTTCATTTCGGCAAGGTTTGCGCCCTTACCACCGAGTTCCTCACGCATTTTTGCATTACCTTCGGCCTTACCATTACCGAAGAGATAGACTCTTTTTTGACTCATAAGTAATTTATTTATTGAATTGTTTATAAATTGTTTTTTAATTAATTCCGCAAAATTAATGAAATTCATCGAAAAATCAAAGAAAAAAGTCGAAAAATTGAGATTTCTATATATTTTTTGTAATTTTGCAACCTAAAATAGCATTATGGGAAGAAATAAGAAACCATTACCGCTCCTTGAGAGCGTAACAATAGAGACTGTTGCAGCAGAGGGTAAATGCCTGTTCCATTGGCAAGAGCTGGTGGTGTTTGTACCGTTCTGTGTGCCTGGTGATGTGTGCGACGTGCAAATCCGTCGTAAGAAGCACTCCTTTGCCGAAGGTGAGGTTGTGAGATTTATACAATATAGTAAGGTACGCGCGACTCCCTTTTGTCAGCACTTTGGTGTGTGCGGAGGTTGTAAGTGGCAGAATCTGCCCTATGAGGAGCAACTCAAGTTCAAGCAGCAACAGGTAAAAGATCAGCTGACTCGCATTGGTAAGATTGAATTGCCAAAATTCAACCCAATTCTGGGCAGTGTCAAGACACAGGCTTATCGCAACAAGCTCGACTTTGGTTGTGCGAACAAGCGCTATCTCACCAAGGAGCAGATTCAGACGCTGCCCAACAATGAGAGTCAGAGTCTGAAGGATGTACCCGCTATTGGTTTCCATATCACTGGTGCCTTTGATAAGATTCTGCCTATCGAGAAGTGCTGGCTGATGGACGATCTGCATAACCAAATCCGCAATGAGGTACGCGATTATGCCATCAAAAACGGACTGTCGTTCTTCGACCTCCGTGAACAGAAGGGACTGCTTCGAGACATCATTATCCGCAACTCGGCTACAGGTGAATGGATGGTGATTTTCCAGTTCCACTACGATGAGACCGGTGGCGAAAGAGAAGCCTTATCATTACTTCAGCATATTGCTGATAAATTCCTGAGTATCACATCTTTATTATACCTAAACAACCAGAAGTGTAACGATACTATAGGCGATCAGGAGATTATAGTTTTTAAGGGAAAAGACCATATCTTTGAGACGATGGAAGACTTGAAGTTCAAGGTTGGTCCCAAAAGTTTCTATCAGACGAATACGGAGCAGGCATACCATCTGTATAGTGTAGCTCGCGACTTTGCTTTCTCATCTCTCGCCCCTAACCACTTACCTCTCATCTACGATCTCTATACCGGAACTGGCACCATCGCCAACTTTGTGGCGAAGAAGGCAAGTAAGGTGATTGGTATCGAATACGTGCCTGAGGCTATTGAGGACGCTAAGATCAACTCCGAGATCAATGGCATCAAAAACACCCAGTTCTTTGCTGGTGATATGAAGGACATTCTGACTGACGAGTTTATTGCCGAGCACGGACGACCTGATGTCATCATCACCGACCCTCCACGTGCCGGTATGCATCCTGATGTGGTGAAAACCATTTTGAGAACAGCTCCCCAGCGTATCGTGTATGTAAGCTGCAATCCAGCAACTCAGGCACGTGACTTACAGGATCTCGATGCTCAATATCACGTTGTGGCAGTTCAGCCTGTAGATATGTTCCCTCATACGCCCCATGTAGAGAATGTTGTATTGCTTGAAAACAGGAATAAATAGACACAAAATGAAAATATTAAGGAAAAAATTTGGAAAAACTGGATTTTTTCCTTATATTTGTGCCCATAACTCCTAATAACTATAAAGTATTATGTTAAAAAAATCATTATTATTGGTTGCGCTGATGACGCTATTCACCAGCACCATTTCTGCTGAAGAGCAGGAAGTTCAGAACACACAGCAGGAAAAAGAGAAGAAAACCATCGAACTTCCACAGTGGGTGAAGAACATCAAATTCAGTGGCTACGGTATGCTCCAGTATATCGGAGAGGACAAAGAAGGTAATCACACCAACACTTTCAATTTGCGATTGGCACGTCTTATCCTTGATGGTAAGATTGGTGATTTTGATTGGCGTGTTCAGATTCAAGGTACCAACGCCACTGGTCCCGGTCAGCCAACCGTTCAGCTGGTTGACCTCTATGCAGAGTGGCGCAGATTCCCAGAATTCAAGATTCGCGCTGGTGAGTTTAAGCGTGCTTTCACCTTTGAGAATCCCACCCACCCTATTACTCAAGGTTGGCGCGGTTATGCTGATGCAATCAACAAACTCTCAGGATTTGGCGATCGTACAGGTGAACGTTCATCAGGTGGTCGTGATATCGGTATTCAATTCTCAGGTGATCTCTTCCCAAATGCCAACGGACGTCGTATATTACACTATCAGATTGGCGCATACAATGGTGAAGGTGTAAACACCAAGGATCAGGATAACCGTAAAGATATCATCGGTGGTATATGGGTAATGCCTATCAAAGGCCTCCGCATCGGTGCCTTCGGATGGACTGGCTCACGTGGTCAGATGCTCGACCCCAACCTGCTCGACCCAGTTACAGGGCTGCCAAAGACCCGTAGTGTGGAGAAAAACCGTTATGCCCTTTCTATCGAATACGATCTGAACGAATACACCTTCCGTTCCGAGTATATACATAGTCAGGGTTGGGGCGCTGCCTCTCCAGGCAACAACGTTCGCGAAATCGACTACTCCAAGGGTGATAAGGCCGATGGCTGGTACGTATTCGGCATCGTACCTCTGATCAAAGGCAAGCTATTTGCTAAAGCTCGTTATCAGACCTATAGAAACCAGAAGGACTGGGCTACGTCTGTCAATCAAGTGGAATGCGGTTTGAACTACCGCTTCACCAAGAACATAGAGGTACATGCAGAATACTCGCATGTGAATGATCGCAACCTCCCAGACGACAAGCACAACTACAACCTCGTGGATGTAGAACTTGACTTCCGCTTTTGATTCAGAACCCAAAGGGAGAATAGCAGACTGACAATCACCAGTATGCCTCCCAACAGCCAATAGACCACTTTATCGACCGTTATGGTGAGTATGTAAGCAGATAATCCTATCAACAGATGGATAGCGCCATACTTCATAACGGTCGATGATTGTTTATATTCATATCGCCAACGGGCATAGCCATTGATGATAAGGAACTCCGCCAGATGGGCCAGCATGATTGCCAGACCTGTACCCCAGATTCCCCAGTAACGATAGCCGACTATGACAAACAACACTAACGCCACATAATAAGAAGACTCTAGTACAAGATAAGTCAGTGACAAACCACGTGCCAAAGTGATATAAGCCACAGGTAGCGTCATTGCCTTGAAGAACATAGCCAAAGCAGCTACCTGTGTCATCGCAACGATAGGCAGAAACTGGCTGCTAAACAGCAAAGGGATAAGTACAGGCAGCAGAATGATGAGTGCAGTCAGCAAAGGAGCCATTGTGAGTATCGATACTTCCATCTGCTTGTTCACCATCTTGTTGGTGGCTTCAACATTCTGATTCACTGACGATAGTCGTGGGTAATAGTCACTCTCCATAGCCGCAAACACCAGTCCCGCATAGGTAATGGTAATCATATAGCCCGCATTATAGAGGCCAACAGTGTCAAGGGAGCCTGAGACATTCAGGAATGAACGGATGAACATCTCTGCCCCACTCCCCACAATACCAGCCAACGTAAAGGCTATACCTAAGCGAAGTATTCCAGAACCCCTCCCCAGCGAAAAAGCAATCCAACGAACGGGATAGAGCCGCAGAGAATGATACGATGTAAGCAGTAAAGTGGAGAAGGCCATCAGGTTAATGACAGGTACAATGCCTGTTTCACCAAACATATAGTAAATCGGAATGGAGATAAATAATGCCATCAATGCACAAAGCAGTTGAATCAGTGCAAGTCTTCCCAATTGTCTGGTGGCTTTCAAAATAGCAGTCTCCCCTCCAGTAAGTGCCATCATTGCAACTGCAGGACCCAACCATACCAAGTGCAGCGTATGATTGCCAGAATCGAAGGTGGCATGACTAATGACAGGTCCCGATACCAACGCTATCAGCAAGCCCAATAATGCCGTAAACAGGCTCCAACTTCTAACTGTCTGTATCGACGACCCCTGAAGTGCCTTATCTTCGGCATCATGATCTTCTGACAGCTGTCGTACCGCACTCACAGCAACACCAAGATTGGTGGCTTGTGAGAGAAACTGAGATGCAGACTGGAAAAGTGAAGCCAAGCCCATACCTGAGGGTCCCAATAGAAGCGCCATCAACTTGGTGCGCAGCAATCCCAACACCAATTGGAATCCCTGCACCCCTCCGAAGATACCCGTGTATTTCAGAATATGCCGATAATCTTGATCTTGCGTTTTACCCATATAGACAATTTTCAAACGCAAAAGTACGGAATATATTACGAATTTCCAAATAATTTTGTAATTTTGCAGGCGTATGGATAGCAAGCAACAAGAAACAGCCCCACTGGTGAGCTTTATCATCGCCTGTTATAATCTGCCTGTAAAGCTGCTTAGCGGATGTATCGACAGCATACTGGCACTTTCATTATCCTCCAATGAGCGAGAGATCATTGTAGTGGATGACGGCTCCGACGTTAGTCTGATGGATGACCTCATGACTTATGGCGACAACATCATCTACGTTCGTCAGAAGCATGCAGGATTAAGCATTGCCCGAAATACAGGCATCCAGATAGCCAAAGGTAAGTACCTGCAATTTATTGATGGCGATGACAGTTTAATAAAGCTATCTTATGATTATTGCCTTGACCTCATCCGTCGCCATCAGAATGCCGACATGGTTTTATTCGATTTCTCAAAGCATAATCTAAAATCACCAATCCCCTCAACAAAAGAAGTCTCTCCCTTAAGTGGGAGCGATTATATGCGCCACTATAACATTCATGGTATGGCTTGCGGCTATCTGTTCAAGCGAACTATCTTGGGTGATCTCAGATTCACACCAGGCATCTATCATGAGGACGAGGAGTTCACGCCTCAACTACTGATGCGCGCAGAGATAATATATCCTACTCAAGTTAAAGCCTACTATTACAATCAACGTGCTACCTCAATTACCACCAACCAAAATGGCAAACATTTAGTGAAACGATCTCATGATATATTACAGGTTATCAAGCATTTACAATACATAGCTGGCAGAATGTCACACAACAATCAATTGGCAATGGAACGCCGAGTGGCTCAGCTTACGATGGACTATCTCTACAACATGATGATGCAGTCCCCCTCCACAGAGCGACTTGAAGAAACGGTACAGACATTGCGTGCAGAAGGTCTGTTTCCTCTCCCCGATCGTGATTACACAACTAAATACACATGGTTCCGCAAACTGACTAACAGTAAGCTGGGACGTAGGATTCTGATGAGCACATTGCCACTGACCAAAAGGGAAAGATGATGGAAGAGATGATATCAGTCGTTGTGATTACCTATAATCAGGAGAAGACTATTGCACGTACGCTGGACTCCATCCTGATGCAGAAATGCCACCTTCCTATAGAAATAGTGATTGGCGAAGACTGCTCACAGGATCACACCCGTCATATCTGTCAGGCGTATGCCACCAGACACCCTAATGTCATCAGACTGTTTTGTAACCAACATAACAAAGGGATTGTAGATAACTATTTCGACTGTCTGTTGCAATGTAGAGGTAGATACATTGCCGATTGTGCCGGTGATGATTTTTGGATAGACCCTGAGAAACTGGAAAAGGAAGTCAAGGTGATGGAGAAAAACCCAAACGTCACGATGGTCATTACCAACTGGCAATATTATGACGAAAAATCACACAAGACTACCCCCAGCCGACAACAGCATCATGCGCCCATAACCCCAGGTCGACAATTACTGAAAGCAATGATTACCCAACAGTATATGAGTGTCTTTCATCTTTGTACATCACTTTACAGATCCGATGTGTTTAGAAAAGCCTATGAGGAAGATTTGAACCTCTTCCGCCACAAATATTATGTAAGCGAAGATATGCAGATAGCCTTTACGATGGCTCAACATGGTAATATAGCTTATCTACCTGATATTACGCTCAATTACAGCTGCGAAGGTGTGTCTAACACCACTGACGACATCAAACTCTTTGATTTTGTGCAAATGACAACCCGGCAGATACAATATATGGCCTATAAAGCAAACATTGATATTCTAGACTTTCTCATTGGCCGTATTTTCGTATTGGGAATGCATGCCTTCCGCTCACATCAACAAGAACTCTTTCAGAAAACACAGAAATACAAAGAGGAATGGCATGTACCAGAAACAAGGAAGATCACCTGGCTCTTTTTTGTTATGCAACATGATTGGTTGTGGCGTTTAGGCCTGATACTTCGAAGATGTGTGGTCAACGCAAAGCAATTATGTCCCTAAACAATTGTGCCAATTTCATTCCTACAGCTTCTGGAGAAGCAAAATGCCTGATGGATTCAGAAATGGTTTTACTGTCTGTATCCTGCCCTATCATTTGACCCATTGCCAGCGATAACCCCTTAATATCATCTATGGGCACAATGGTGCTTCCCCCTTCGATTCTTAAACTCTGAGGAATGCAGGAAGTGGCGATCACAGGGATACCTGTAGCCATTGCTTCGAGCAACACCAAAGGCTGCACCTCGCTCCTACTTGCCAATACCAGTGCATCGCTCTCATAGAGTAACTCACGAACTGCCGCTTTATCTATCAGACCATACGAGGTCATCCCTTCTGACAACAGATTTCGGAATTTTACAGTATCAGTACCTCTGCCTGCGATAATAAGTTCTACATTTGCCCCACTATCATGAAGCTGTTTATATGCAGGTATCAGCACATCATATCCCTTGCGATAGGAATAGTCAGCAACACAGCAGAATCGAAATGGCCTACCGTTACGAGAAGGACGTTTATGATAGTGAAAGAAATCGGTATCAATCACATTTGAAAGATACTGCCAACGATATTCTTTACCAAAATAGCAGGCAATCTCCTCAACCAGCTCCTCAGCCACAGGTAGCACCATTGCCGCCTGTTCGTAGGCCTGCTTTAAAAAGGGAATCTGCCAGGCATCACTAGGTGCCTTTCCAAACTCTTCCTCCAGACTCATCAGCGACAGATGCTCTGTGATCACATAAGGCAAGCCATATGCCTTACTGAGCTGCATTGCAACATAACCAGCCCATTTTGCACAATGAGCATGCAGAATATCTGGTTTTCCATATTTCTTGATATAATCGCAGAACATCGATTCCACGATACTTACCCAGCGCATCACGTTATGATGCACCATCTTCGGCAAGCCACGTTGAAACGACTGATAGATAGTTACATCATCACGCTGATGCTCGTAACGATGATAAGGCAGTAATAGATAATCTTTCAGTCCGATGGTAACTCCTAACTGCACACAACTCAGGATACGCACCTCATGCCCTAAAGCCTTCAAAGCCTTAGCTTGCTCCAAACAGAATTCGCCGCCATAGGGAGTAAAGAAAGAGGGTATCTCGAGTATATGCATCGTTTTAGGTGCTTAAAAAAAATAGCCGGATACCTTTTGAGATACCCGGCTCCATTTTTCTTTTTGTCGAAGCTTTATGCCTCAGCTGGAGCAGCCTCCTCTGCAGGAGCCTCTGCAGCAGCTTCCTCAGCAGCCTTTGCAGCCTCTGCCTCTGCCTTAGCAGCAGCCTCAGCAGCTTTCTTGTCAGCTACCTTCTTAGCAATAGCCTCGTTAACAGCCTTCTCTGCCTTCAGTGCGTTAGCAGCAGCATCCTTCTTAGCCTTAGCCTCAGCCTCAGCGATCTTGGTCAGACCATTCTGCTTATCAGCCTTCCAAGCGTCGAACTTCTTCTGACATGCAGCCTCATCGAAAGCGCCCTTCTTAACGCCACCTTTCAGATGCTTCATCAGGTAAACGCCCTCACGGCTGAGGATGTTACGTACTGTGTCTGTGGGCTGAGCACCTGTCTCTACCCAGTACAGTGCACGCTCGAAATTCAAATCTACTGTGGCAGGATTGGTGTTAGGATTGTAAGTACCAATCTTCTCAGTAAATCTACCATCACGTGGTGCACGAGATTTTTGTTGCCATTTTGTTGTAATTTTGTTGTTATAAATTGAATTTCAATGCCATTATCTCGTAATAGCGGCTGCAAAGGTACTACTTTTTAAGCGATCACACACATAGCACGTACCATATTTTATTGTTTTTTAACAACTGAGATACCTGCCTGAAGACCTGGGATGCGTTTTGACATCTTAATCAGACGTTTATTGGCCTTTGTATCCTTCATCGCACCTAGTGCCTTCAGGCCTGTCAGCAACTTATCCACATCTATCAACATCATCATCGCGTCTTTCTCATGATGGAGGGTGACTTCTGCTGTCACTATACAATCCATGCCCATAATAAGTTTATCACCATTCAGAAGCCACAGGCCTCTTTTCGCATGACCGGCAATGACACGATCGAAGTGACTGTCCTTGTAGAACGTAAAGTGGGTATTCTCAGATGTAATGTTACTCTTGTCGATATAGTCCTGCAACAGTTTCTCCAACTGGTTTGCCACAGCGTTTTCTGCAAACTTCAACAGCACATTACCCTTTGTGGCATAGATGGCAGGTTCCTTATAGGCCCAAGTGCCAATCAGCGTATCGGCATGCTCCTTTTTCGTCTTAAACGATTCCGATATTTTCGAATAAGCATCCTTCACGTTACCCGACTTCACACCAGCCTTCACACTGTCAGCTGTTTCCCTGACCGTCTGAGCTTGTGTGCTACCAGCCATCAGCATCATCAGGGCAAGACCCAATATTCTCATTGATTTCATAAGCTATAATTATAGAATTCTGTGGCAAAGATACAAAAAAATACCCAATGAACTTACGACTTTTCCTAAAAATTTGTAACTTTGTGCACAAATTTAAATGTAGAATCATTCATGCAAAGCCTCTCCGTACTCATAGCGGCCTATAATTGTAACTGTCTGCCTTTGGTAGAGCAGTTATTGCCGATGTTGCAGAACAATCTTGAGGCTTACGAGGTGATTGTGTCCGACGATGCAACTGCTAATCCTGAAATCACGAAAGCCAATGAAGCCATCAACCAGTTGCCTGGCTGTCGTTATATTCTGAAACCGAAGAACACTGGCAGTGCTGCCAATCGCAACTATCTGGGAGCTATCAGCCAATATCCTTTGCTGCTGTTTCTTGACTGTGACATCTCTGTCACCAACGAGCAATTTATTAGGCAATACCTCGTCGCTACACCCATCGATGGTGTTGTGAATGGTGGTATCAGCATCGTCAACGATGAGCAACTAAGGCACAATCTCCGATATTGCTACGAGCATGCTGAAGCTGCAGCCCACACGGCAGACAAGCGTCAGGCTAACAGATACCAACATTTCCGCTCTACCAACTTCATGATAACTCGTGATGCCTTTGAGCGTTGCTCTTTCGATGAACGGTTTACTCACAGCGGTTATGAAGATGTTCTTTATGGCAAACTATTAAAGCAGAAGCACATCAACGTGATGCATATCGACAATCCCGTTCTGATGACCAAATTCGAAAGCAATCCTGATTACGTGTCAAAGATTGAGCGCAGTCTGCGCACGCTCCACACTTTCCAGAATGACTTGCGAGGCTATTCCCGAATGCTCACCTTCGTATCAGGCATTCATCTTTCTATTGTAAGGGACCTGATTCGGCTATGGCACCGGCTCTTTGGAAAAGCAGAGAGACGGAACCTTTGCGGATCCCGTCCCTCACTATTGGTTTTCAAACTATATCGTTTGGGCTATTATCTCAGCCTTCAATAATTATTCTTATTCAGCCATATCGCTGGGGATGACTGAGAAGGTCAGCTTCTCATAACCCTCAAAGTCGTCGAACTGCACCTGGAAGTTGGCATACTGATAGTAGTTACCGCCAGTATTGTGCGTATCCTTGATGGAATTGCTCTGAGCAAGGGCATTCAGGATCTTGTTATATACCACCTTATCGTTGCTTTCATCAGCGATCTGGATAGCCATAGAGGTCACATAACCGTTCTCCACCTTATAGGTATAGTCACCACAAGCATAAAGTTGGAAATCCTCAGTCTCAAGAATCGTTTCCAGCTCACCAACCTTCTCTTTCAGTTCCTCAAAGGTGAGATTAACATGATTGATAGGCTCGCGATTCTCGTCGAGCTTAATATAAGTGGTGTCAACTTCGCTGGTGACATTGTTTTCTTCTGCGTTCATCGTTGTTGTACCTGCAAGCATCAGCATACATGCAAGTGCCATTTTCATCATCTTTTTCATCTCTTTCATCTTTAAATTCGTTATCTCAAAACCTGATTTGTAACAAATCATCTCTTTTTCGGGTGCAAAGTTAACAATTTATAAGTTATTATCCAACTCTTTTTGGAAAAAAATTCATAAAATAACCATCTGCGGCGTTCTTTTTGATAAAAGTCAACCGCAGATGGTATCAAATTGCAATCTATGAGGAGCTTTTCGATGCTATTTTGATTGCAAGGGACGAATGGCGAAGGTGAAATCGTAATCCTGATAAGGTACGAGATACTCCTTACGAGGCCATGCTCCCCAGGAGTTCACACAGCCTAATCCCATCTGACGCTGTTGGATGAGCACCTGAGTGAACGGACTCGGTTCAAGGTCACCACTATGGCGCCCCCATACCTTATCCTTCGTCACACCATCGTCAAGATCTGCCACACTATAATTCAGGGCACTGACCTCTATCGGCTGGCTGGCATAGAACTCAAGGCCCCTACCCTGTTCATCCTTCACGCGGAACCAGCGCACATCAGTGTGGTTACCGCTCTCCTGAGGACGCACATAGGGGAAATACTCATCAGCCACGCTGTTCTGATAGATGCCGATAAACTCTGAACTGTTGCGGTCTATATAGTTCTCAATCGGTCCACGTCCGCAATACTCCACCTGAGCAAACTCTTTAGGCATCTGAAGCTGCATACCATAACGGAACATCGGTGATATGTCTGCACCTTTCTCGGTAGAGAGTTGCTCACGCACAACCACCTGACCATCTGCCTTCAACGTATAAGTCATTGTCAGCGTGGCCTTTACATCAGGCAACTGGAAGGTAGCCACAGCACCATCAGCCTTCACCTCGACACCCTGCAGTTTCATCTCAGGCTGATGCCATACAGCAAAGCGCTGCTGCAGCCAAGCACCATAGTCGTTGTCTGTAGGAGCACGCCAGAACATTGGTGTCACTGACTCACGGTCTATCAGCATTGGTGTACCGTTCACGTCGAGATAGTCTATCCAACCACTCTGTTTGCCAATGGTAAGTGCCGTACCTGCAGTCTCGAAGCGCACATAGCTGACGGTCTCTTCTACTTTCAGACTCGCCTTGGCTGAAGCTGTATCAAGGGTTGGAAACTGATAGGCTTTGAGTGAGAACTGCTGACGCGCCAGTACCTGCCCTTTGTCGATAAGAGGCTGAGCCTCACGGCTACGGAACTCGAAGTTCACAAACGACTCTGCGTCAGGATGATGCTCCAAGACGCGGGCAATTGTTGCTTTCAGTTCTGCATCGGCAATCACCTTACGCTGCTGTGGCGCAATACCGCTGATGTTGATGGTACCGCTATGCTTACGGATGGTCCATACGAGCTCCAGATCATCGAGACTCTTGAAGAAGTTCTCATTATAGATTTCCAGCTCACCATTGGCAAGATCCTTTGGTGTGATCCAAGCACTCTGATAGTAATAGCCCACCTCATGAGCATGCGGGTTCAGCCGGCGGTCTGGTGCAATAATACCGTTACAGTTGAAGTTATGGTCACTGGCAGGATAGCGTCCGTAGTCTCCGCCATAGGTAAAGATCTCCTTACCTGTCAGCTTGCTCTTGTCGCGCAGACCCTGATCCACGAAGTCCCAGATGTAACCACCCTGATACTTCGGATATTTGCGGATGATCTCCCAATACTCCTTGAAGCCACCCATCGAGTTACCCATCGCATGGGCATACTCACACTGGATCAGCGGACGCGGATTATCCGTCTGGTCATACTTCTCACAGTCCTTATAGTCAAAATACATCGGACAGAAAATATCTGTCTTGCCATCATGACGTGCCTGTTCATACTGCACGGGACGTGTCTTGTCGTAGGCCTTCACCCAGTCGTAGGCCTTCTCGAAGTTAGGACCATAGCCTGCCTCATTACCCAAACTCCACACAATGATACTGGGATGGTTCTTGAAACTGATCATATTACCCTCCTGGCGCTCGATGTGCATCTGCTCAAAGGCGGGATTCTTGGCAAGCGTCTTCTCACCGTAGCCCATACCGTGACTCTCAAGGTTGGATTCTGCCGTGAGATAGATACCATACTGGTCGCAGAGATCATACCAACGGGGATCGTCAGGATAGTGACAAGTGCGTACCGCGTTGATATTCAACTGTTTCATAATCTTGATATCCTGAATCATACGCTCCACACTCACATTATAGCCCCCATCAGGATCCAGTTCGTGACGATCCACACCTTTTATTAATATAGGCTGACCGTTCACGAGCAACTGACCTCCCTTGATCTCAATATGACGGAAACCGACTTGCTTCCGCACAGCCTCCAGCACCTGATCACCTTTCTTCAGCTGAAGCTCTAATATATATAAATAAGGTGTCTCAGCCGTCCAAGGCTTTACATTAGGAATGGTAGCCGTGAGTCCCTCAGCCACCTGCCTGCCCTCAGCATCCAGCAGTCGGGCCTCAAGAGTGGTTCCGTTGCCGTTAGTCACCTTGGCTTCCACCTGTAGCAGTCCGTTGCCGTCCTGATAGTCCTGTCCGATGGTGATATCCTGCAGATGTGTCTTCGGCGTGGCATAGAGATACACCTCACGGGCGATACCCGTAAAGCGCCAGAAGTCCTGATCCTCAAGATACGAGCCGTCGCACCAGCGCATCACCTGCATCGCAATGAGGTTCTTACCTGGCTTCAGATATTTGGTGATATTAAACTCTGCAGCCACCTTCGAATCCTCCGAGTAACCCACATATTTTCCGTTTACCCAGAGCGAGAGGTTGCTCGTGGCAGAGCCTACATGGAAGAATATCTCCATACCTTTCCAGTCGGCAGGTAAATCAAACGTGCGACGATAAGAACCGGTATAGTTGTTCGTCTCACCGATATAGGGCGGATTCGTCTCAAACGTCGTACACCAGGCATAGCCGATATTCTTATAGATCTTGTCACCGTAGCCATTCAGTTCGAAAAGTCCTGGTACAGGGAAGTCCACCCACCTCGAGTCGTCGTACTTCAGACTGAAGAAGTCTTTCGGCGCATCCTGATGGTTCTTCACGAAACAGAACTTCCACATGCCCTCCATCGACTGGTAGCGAGTAGAGGCCGCTTTGTCACCATGTGCCTTGTCGATACTCTCGAAGGCAAAGAAGTCAGCCCTGCGTGGTTCACGGTTCTGCTGGTTCACGTTAGGATTCTGCCACACAGGTGTCATGTCGGCAGCATACACAGTCCATGCAGCCAGACATGCCATTGATAGAATAAGTTTTTTCATCATTTATAATTTAGTTTTTACTCGTAATCGTCAATCACCGCATTCATGAAGTCCATCATAGGCTTTGCCGCCAGGAATATCTCCTCCATCTCATCGAGCCAGCCGTCACCCTCAAAGAAACTGTCGGGCACCGCATGCCACGCACAATAGTCCTTCAGGCGCAGATAGCGCACGTAAGGCCAGTCACGAGGGAAACCCGATGGACAGGTCTTCAACTTCTCCAGTCCGAAGCCCTGCGGTTGGTCCCAACTCTCATTCATCGAGGTAGAGCCCGAGTCGGCAAAATACTTCAGAAACGCCTCGCTCTCCACACACTTGAGCCACGCCTCCGTATTGCCCATCATCTCATTACGGCACGAGGTGAGGATATTCGTAGGAAGCCAGTAGTTACCTACCGCCACCAGACAGTGCCCTGGTTCCAGATGCAGGTAATAACCGCCTCGCAGTGCTTTCTTGCCCTTCGCACAGATATAGGCACCTAAGTGATTCTTATACGGCGATTTGTCAGGCGAGAACCGTGTGTCACGGTTGAAGCGATAGGTACAGTCCTTCACCTTCAGATGCGCCACCTCAGGATCAAACGACACGATCCGCTCCAGTGCCTGAGCCACCCCCTGCTCAAAGTCAGCTCTGATGGCATCGTATTCAGCCTTATGTTCCAGATACCAGGCTCGATTGTTATTTGCAGCAATCTGCCTCAGGTATTTCAGTATTCGCTTTGCGTTCATTGCTTTTACATTTTAGACTGCAAATTTACGAAAAAACACCCAAATTCCAAACTTTTCCCCTATTTTTTCATCCCTCGTATGGCATCGACATTAAAATGTTGTATCTTTGCAGACGTATTTGAAGATAACGATATGAGAAAGGCAGAAAGATACGAACGGATTTTGGCGCACTTCAGGGCACAGATGCCAGAGGTGACCACCGAACTGGAGTTTGATAGCGTGTTTCAGTTGCTGGTGGCGGTGATTCTGAGTGCACAGTGTACTGACAAGCGCATCAATCAGGTGACTCCAGAGTTGTTCAGACATTTCTCTGATGCAAAGACGATGGCACAGGCAGAGCCCGAAGAGGTGTTGGAGTATATCAGCAGCGTCTCCTACCCTAATGCCAAAGCCGACCATCTGGTGAAGATGGCTAAAGCACTGGTGGAGCATCATGCAGGTGAGGTGCCGTCTGACATGAACGCCCTACTCGACTTGCCTGGCGTGGGACGCAAGACGGCAAACGTGATTCAGAGTGTGGCTTTTGGCAAATCGACGTTAGCCGTTGACACCCATGTGTATCGGGTGGCTCACAGACTCGGACTGGTCGGCAAGCGTGACAACACGCCGTTCAAGGTAGAACAGGAACTGGTGAAGCACATACCTGCAGAAGACATCCCCAATGCGCACCACTGGCTGTTGCTGCACGGACGCTACGTCTGCACATCAAGAAAGCCGCATTGTGAGAAGTGCGAGATAGAAAAATATTGTGCAAAACAAATAGAGGGCTCGAAATTAGACCACTAATTTGCTTTTTTAACAAACTTTACAAACCAGCCTCTGAGAATCGCGCAAAATTCACCAATCCAAACTTGGGGCTAAAATACGCGAATTTTGAGCCATTTCGTAAACCTTTGAATATCTGAGGCTTACAAAATCGGCACATCTTCAAACAAGAAAAAACAACCCGAAAAGTAGCTTTTTACACCTCAAAAAGTTACTTTTTACTATTAATTCTGGCACTTTTTACCTTTAAATCTAGCACTTTTTCCCATTAATGGGAACAATTTTTCAATAACTATGCAGTAAAATTTCCATAACCTAACCGCATGTTCCCTTGCAGGGAACGCCCCTTTTGCTTACTTTTCGCCAATACCTTCTCCTAGAACGCCCCATTCCGAGGTGTTAAATTTAGGCATAATTCCTTTACACTACACCATCATCCCAAACAAAAAAACCACGAATAAACTTGCCGATATCGGCAAAAATCACTATCTTTGCAGCAAGAATCGGCCCCAAAACTTGCCGATAGACAGAAAGTATGGAGTATATATCAGTTATTCAGTTTGCAGAGAAATATGGTATCTCTGAGCGCACAGCCCGCAACTATTGTGCCCAGGGAAAGATTGAAGGTGCCTTCCTGACAGGTAAGACTTGGAACATCCCTGCTGATGCCACATTACCAAAACGAGGCAAAGTCAAAGAGAAAATAATGCCTTTGTTGAAAGTGCTGAGAGAACAGAAAGCATCAAAACTGAAAGGCAGCATCTACCATCGCACCCAAATCGATCTGACGTATAACTCCAATCATATGGAAGGAAGCAAACTGACACACGATCAGACGCGCTACATCTTTGAGACGAATACCATAGGTATAACGGATAGTGCTGTGAATGTGGATGATATCGTTGAGACTGTCAACCATTTCCGTTGTATCGACTACATCATCGATCACGCTGAGGAACGACTCACTGAAGATTCAATCAAGCACCTTCATCTGCTATTGAAGACAGGAACCTCAGATAGCCGCAAAGACTGGTTTGCCGTAGGTGATTACAAGCGTCTTCCCAATGAGGTAGGAGGCATTGATACCTGTCCTCCGGAAGAAGTGCATAAAAGACTGAAGGCTTTGCTGGCTGAATACCGTCAAAAGCGTCCAAAATCATTTGAGGACATCCTCGACTTTCACGTACGTTTCGAGCAGATTCATCCTTTCCAAGATGGTAATGGCAGAGTCGGACGCCTCGTGATGTTCAAGGAATGTCTCGCAAACGGCATAATCCCCTTTATCATCACAGACGAACTCAAGATGTTCTATTATCGAGGTCTCCAAGAATGGGGCCACATTGATGGCTACCTCACAGACACCTGCCTCACAGCCCAAGACCAATATAAAGATCTCCTCAGATACTTCAAACTAAAAGCCTGAGGTCTTGAGGAGGTAATTATGGTGTCTCGTTACGACATTTTCCCCCAAAAAGTTCGTTACCAATTTGATGGCATAATTGCAAAAATTGCAATTTCAGTAACTTAATTCGAGAAATTTGATTATCTTTGCACCCGCTTGATCTTATGATCTTGCACTACATTTTGAAATGCGTCGCTGACGCTTTGTTTTTGGCCGTTTTGAAACTACCACTCTCAAAATTAGAATGTCAAGAACATAGTAGAGGTTGATGCTACGGGTAGGTATATACCGTTCCCGTTGGTGTGCAGATGGCTAACCATGCCATCAAGCACACCTTTTGGGGCGTACAATATATACCAACGGCGTGGGTATCACTCTGTCTTGTTCATCTGTACATCAGGGTCAACTTCGAAATAATGGTGTGCGATAATGTCTCTAACACCCATGACTCCTTTCCAGTCTATTGATGGATAGGTTGGAAGAAGTTGCTTTTTTGTGAGTTTATCAAGAGTCTTTACGCTTTCTCCAAGAGCTATCAATACCATACATGCCGCATCAAGTTTCTCCATTCCTGTAGGTGATACCAAGTAGTCTTTGACAGAATGGATTTCCATAGAACGTTCTTGTAATCTATTGATTGCTATATCAATATTTTTGAGGGTCTCATAGACCATAGCGATATTATCAGTAGACTCTAACTCCATATTTAAGTATTTGGTGCTTAAACAATTGATTCATGTTTTCTCTCATTCGGACGACATCAACAGAGCAACCTAATAACTCCTGAAGGTAGCATTTTACTCCTGCTTGTTTAAACAGGTTAGGTTTCATTTCTACGCACACATCAACATCGCTATTTTCTTTTTGTTCGTTTCTGGCAACGGAACCAAAAAGAAGCATAGAACTCACGCCGTAGTGCTCGCTAAGATACTCGCGGGTGGATTTTAGTTTTTCTATTGTTTGTGCTCTGTCTAACATAAGTGTTATATATATCGAGGGCAAAGATAAGAAAAGTTTCTGAAACAGAAAAGAAAATAGCAGGGATTTTTAGATTAAATTTCTAAGTAAACAAATAAAAGCAGAAAAACTTACGTATTTTTTCGAGAGGAAAAAGCACTGAGAAAAAAAAATCAGCCTATTTCTTAGGCTGATGCTTATGATGATTATCGTCTTTGTTCTTGCTCCAGTTCTTGAAGGCACGGCGATGGAAACGGTCTTCTGCCTTGATGACATCATAGACCTTTGATGCTGGCAGCACACTGAAGAACTTGTTGTGATAGGTCTGCTGAATATTCTTCAGCTCCAACTCATAGACATCACGCTGCTGCACCACCTTCTTGCAATCGCACTCATCAACGGGCTTTATCTTGCACTCCTTTTTTATCTGCTGGTGGATCGCACGCTGTTTCTTGTGCATCTCACGGAGCAAAGGGAAGAACTTGGCTGCTTCTTCGGGGGTGAGACATGCTTCCTTAGTGATAAACTGCTCCATCTCCGCCTGAAACTTCTCAGGGGAGAACTTCTGAGGCTCATCAGCGAAAGCCGAAACACTCAGCAGGAATGCAACACTCAGGGTAAACAACAGTCTCTTCATAGCTTTCATCATTTTATTCATCTGACAGACAAGCATAAATATCTGAATTGTCGAGCATGACATAATCGGCAGCCTCATCGAATGCCACATCGGTTGACACCTTGACGGCTTCAGCCTGCAGAGGCTGCTGGGAAACAGGCGACAGGGCGAACCATGCCAAAGCACCCAGTGCTAAGATGCACACCACTGCTGCGGCATAACGCAACGGGCGCAACCAAAGGCGTTTGGCTTGCGGCTGGCGTTCAGGCAATGAAGCCATCATCTGGTCGGCAAAGGTATCAAAATAACCTTCAGGAACCACAAACGGATTTCTGCGACCTACCTTCTCTTCTATGTACTTCTCTTCATTCATCGTATATATGACGTATCATTATTCAGAAAGTTTAATCACGCGACTTAAAAAATTCTGCAATCTTTTTCACCGCAATATGATAGGAGGCCTTGAGGGAGCCCTCTGAGGTGTTAAGCACCTGTGACATCTCACTATACTTCATCTCATCGAAATAGCGCAGTTGGAAAACGGTTCGCTGCACATCGGGCAAGGAGGCAACTGCCTGTTGCAGCATTGCTTCCACCTCTGAGCCGTCGAAATAAGGATCGGACTGAAGCATATTGACTAAGGAGAGATCATCCTCAGTACTGACGGTGGGATGGCTGTTGCGACGCAGATAGTCTAAGCTCTCATTGATGGCAATGCGTGAGAGCCAGGTGATGATCTTCGACTCGCCCTGAAAGCTGTCGATATGGTTCCAGGCTTTCAGAAACGTGTTCTGCATCACATCATTGGCATCTTCGTGAGTAAGCACAATACGACGAATCTGCCAATAGAGCTGTTCACTATACTGGCGCACAATGACTCCGAAAGCAGCACGCTGCGTCTTCGGGTCTTTTAATTGAGCATAGAGTTCGCGTTCATCTGTCATCAGCGTACCGCAATCTTACGGACTACCGATCCTACCTTTACGATATAGCAGCCTTTGGGAATACTTAGTTCAATCTTCTGTGCCGGACTGTCAATCTGCTGTTCGAGCACGCGTCGCCCTGTGAGCGATACGACCTCAAGCACCTTACCCTCTCCACCATTGACATAAAGGAATCCTTGTGAATAGGTAATGGTGATTTCTCCCTCAGGAAAAGTTGTCAGACCTGCCTCATACACCATTGCTGCACAGACTGATGCCGGCGCAGTGAAACAGAGGGTTGAGATGGTCATCAATAAGAGTAGAAATCTAACCATACGCATTCATTATGTGCTGCAAATTTAGGGATTATGCTTGAATGTTCCAAATTTTTATGGCAAAAAATGGCTTTTTAGTCCATTCAGATGTCGAAAACTTCCATTTCATTCGTCAAAAACGACTGGGGGAACACTTCTTTGGCCTCGTTGAGCAACACGGTTTCATCCTCATAACGGGAGCTGTAATGACCTAACAACAAGCGCCCTACCCCTGCATCACGGGCCACCGTAGCTGCCTGACGAGCTGTTGAGTGGAAATATTTCTCAGACTGCGGCAGGTGATCATCGCCATAGGTACTCTCATGATAGAGGGTATTCACGCCACGAAGCTGCTCATGCAACTTGGGCATATAGCGTGTATCACTGATATAGGCATAGCTACGGGGTGGATCGGCAGGGACGACGAGTCTGCTATTGGGGATGACCTCACCATCAGGCATAGTCCAGTCTGCACCGTTCTTGATATTACCAGCCTGACTGACAGGTATCTGGTAACACTCCATCATCTCACGACGGATATGAGGCAAGGTGGGTTTCTCACTGATGATATAACCGCAACAGGGCAAGCGATGCTCCAAGGGAATATTCTCGACCATGATACTACGATCTTCATAGACCACACTGCGGACGGTGGTATCAACAGGATAGAACACCACTTCGAAGCCTAAGTCATGGGTAAAGAACTGAATCTGCCGTTCGAGTTCTGGTCCCAAGGCCTCTGGTGCATGAACATGCAGACGAGCCGTACGCCCCAGCAGTCCAAAGGTGGAGATCATACCGATAAGACCAAAGCAGTGATCGCCATGCAGATGGGTGATAAACACATGACTGAGTTTCGTGAAGCGCACCCTGCATTTACGAAGTTGCATCTGCGTGCCTTCCGCACAATCAAGCATCAGTACCTTGTCGCGTACCTCCACCACCTGTGACGATGCGTAATGACGAAGGGTGGGAAGCGCACTTCCACACCCTAAGATATGTACTTTGAACGGTTCCACCTGCAAGAGGAATTAAATCTTATTGAACTCGTCGCCAGTATCCTCCAATTCCAATCCGTGGAGATCTACTTTCGGTTTTTCCTTCCAACGGTTATACTCGAAAGTCTCCGTCTCGTCACGGGGCTTGCCGACGGTACGGTAAGCCAAGGTGTCAGGACCAAGCATCAGAAGCTCGTAACGGTTAGTCTCTTGTTCATCACCGCCACCTTCACGAACAAGCAGGATTTCCAATTCGCCATTGATAATCTTCCAGGTACGATAGACAATCACACTCTGTTCGATACTCTCTGCGATACCACCTTCCTTGATACGGATACCAACCTCAGCACTGCCATCAATAGGATCAGGCATCACCCAGTCGCCCATCAGCGCATTCAGGTTGATAACCTGAAGAGCTACATGACCTGCACTATCGGGAATGACAGCCAGACGATCGGATGGCTCTAAGCCTCCAAACACCTTGCCAGTCTCACGGGCACGGGCGATACTCAGCTTCAACGTGTCACCATTATCGGTAATCATCTCCAATGTGTTCATTGCTGAGTTTGCCGTACAGATACCATACACAGTACGGTCGTGTGATTCAAGTTCTTTCACAGCAGTAGAATCCTCTTCTTCAGCATATTGCTGGTTTTTGTTGCCACCACAGCTGGCAAAAAACAATATGCCAGCCACAAATACTCCTAAAAATACGCTTTTCTTCATACCTTATATATTTTATAATCAATTCTTCTCCTCTTGTTTCGCTTCATTCCATAGCTGATCCATCTCTTCGAGAGTCATATCCTTGAGAGGTTTCCCTATCTTGATGCTATGGGCCTCAATATAGTTAAAACGATTGATGAACTTACGATTGGTCTTCTCTAAGGCATTGTCGGGGTTCAACTTATAGAGACGTGCCGCATTGATGACACTGAAAAGGAAATCGCCCAATTCCGCAGTAGAGCGTTCCTTATCCTCTTTATTCAACTCAACCTCTAGTTCACCAAGTTCTTCACGCACCTTCTTCCACACATCCTGACGATCCTCCCAGTCGAAGCCGACATTACGAGCCTTATCCTGAATGCGATAGGCTTTGATGAGTGAAGGCAGAGCCTCAGGCACGCCAGAGAGGACACTCTTATTGCCATCTTTCTCCTTAAGCTTGATCTGCTCCCAGTTTTCCAAAACCTGGGTAACACTAGTAATACTAGCCTGACTAGTTTGCCTAGTAGAACTAGCCGAACTAGGCACATACGGCAGGGGTTTGGGATCCTCTGCGTCAATCTGCGAAGGATGATACACATGCGGATGGCGGGTGATCATCTTGCGCGTCAGGGCGTTACAGACATCAGCCATATCAAACTGCGACTGCTCTTCTGCAATCTTCGCATAGAAACAGATATGAAGCAGCACATCACCCAACTCCTTACAGATATCGGGTATGTCGTTCTTAATCAGGGCATCGCAGAGCTCATACGTCTCTTCGATGGTATTAGGACGCAAGCTCTCGTTGGTCTGTTTCTTATCCCAGGGACAATTGGCTCTCAACGCATCCAAGACATCGAGAAAACGGCCAAAAGCTTGCATTTTTTCCTCTTTTGTGTGCATAAATCATTAATTAATGTGGCAAAGATACAAAATAATTGAGAATTGGGAATCGAGATTTGGGATTTTTTTATAATTTTGCACCGATTTTAGAGAATAAACATCATATATATATGGAATTAGCAAGTAAATACGACCCAAAAGAGGTCGAAGGAAAGTGGTATCAGTATTGGCTGGACCACAAACTATTCTCAAGTAAGCCCGACGGACGCGAGCCTTATACCATCGTGATTCCGCCGCCAAATGTGACTGGTGTGTTACATATGGGCCACATGCTGAACAATACCATTCAGGATATCCTGGTACGTCGTGCCCGTATGGAGGGGAAGAACGCACTCTGGGTGCCTGGTACCGACCATGCTTCGATTGCTACTGAGGCAAAGGTTGTGAAGAAGCTCGCAGGCGAAGGCATCAAGAAGCGTGACCTGACACGTGAGCAGTTCTTGGAACACGCCTGGGACTGGACGCACGAGCACGGTGGCATTATCCTGAAACAGTTGCGCCGCTTGGGTGCCAGTTGCGACTGGGACCGTACAGCCTTCACCATGGACGAAAAGCGCAGTGAGAGTGTGATCAAGGTGTTTGTCGATCTCTATAACAAAGGCCTCATCTATCGCGGACTCCGTATGGTGAACTGGGATCCAAAAGCACTCACAGCCCTTTCTACCGAAGAGGTTATCTATAAAGAGGAGCAGAGTCATCTGTTCCACCTGAAATACTATGTGGCTGATCTAGAAGTCCTAGATAATCTAGAAGCCCTCGAAGCCGAAGGCAATATCATCCACAAGGACGAAAAGGGTTATTACGCTGTAGTGGCTACCACCCGTCCTGAGACCATCATGGGTGATACCGCCATGTGTATCAACCCCAAGGATCCGAAGAACCAATGGCTGAAAGGCCGCAAAGTGATTGTGCCGCTGGTAGGTCGCGTGATTCCTATCATCGAAGACCGTTATGTGGAAATCGAGTTTGGTACAGGTTGTCTGAAGGTGACACCCGCTCACGATACCAACGACTATATGCTGGGTAAGACTCACAATCTGGAGACTATCGACATCTTCAATGCCGACGGTACTATCTCTGAACAGAGTCCGCTTTATGTGGGCATGGACCGTATGGACTGTCGTAAGCAGATTGCCAAAGATCTGCAAGAAGCAGGTCTGATGGAGAAGATTGAGGACTACGTCAACAAGGTGGGCTACTCTGAGCGTAACCCTGATACGGCTATTGAGCCACGTCTCTCGCTGCAGTGGTTCCTGAAGATGAAGCATTTTGCCGACATCGCCCTGCCTCCAGTGCTCAACGATGAACTGAAGTTCTATCCTGCCAAGTACAAGAATACCTATAAGAACTGGTTGGAGAATATTCAGGACTGGTGTATCTCTCGTCAGTTGTGGTGGGGTCATCGCATTCCTGCCTATTATTATAATGAGAACGATGACTACGTGGTAGCCGAGACGCGCGAGGAAGCCCTGAAACTGGCTCAGCAGAAGGATCCGAAGATTACGGATGCCGACTTGCGCCAGGATGAGGATGCCCTCGACACATGGTTCTCTTCATGGCTCTGGCCTATCTCTCTCTTCGACGGTATCAACAATCCCGGCAACGAGGAGATCAAGTACTACTACCCCACTTCCGACTTGGTAACAGGTCCGGATATCATCTTCTTCTGGGTAGCCCGTATGATCATGGCTGGCTATGAGTATATTGGCGACATGCCTTTCAAGAACGTATATTTCACAGGTATCGTCCGCGATAAGCTGGGACGTAAGATGTCGAAGTCACTGGGCAACTCACCTGATCCTATCGAACTGATTGAGAAGTTCGGTGCCGACGGTGTTCGTATGGGTATGATGCTCTCTGCACCTGCTGGTAACGATATCCTCTTCGACGAGGCACTTTGCGAACAGGGACGTAACTTCAACAATAAAATCTGGAACGCTTTCCGTCTGGTGAAGGGTTGGAAGGTTGCAGATATCGAGCAGTCTGAGGCAGGAGAGATTGCCACAGCCTGGTTCGAAGCCAAACTGAAGCAGACCAACGCTGAGGTAGATGACCTCTTTAAGAAGTATCGTATCTCTGAGGCACTGATGGCTGTCTATAAACTCTTTTGGGATGAGTTCTCAAGCTGGTATCTGGAGATGGTGAAACCCGCTTATATCAATGGTGAGGCTCAACCCATTGATCAGCAGACCTACAACAAGACGCTTGAGTTCTTCGAGATCCTGTTGAAGATGCTGCATCCCTTCATGCCGTTTATCACAGAAGAATTATGGCAGCACCTCTATGACCGCAAGGATGGTGAGAGTATCATGCGTGACAGCTTGAAGCTCCCCGCTCCTTCTGAGGCTGACGAAAAGCTCGCTGCTCAGATTGAGAGTGTGAAGCAGATTGTATCTGGTGTTCGTATGGTTCGCAGCTCCAAGAACATTGCCCCCAAGGAACAGCTTGACCTGCAAGCTGTTGGCAGCAACAATTACGAGGCTTTCAACACTGTCATCTCCAAGATGGCCAACCTCAGTGCCATTAACGTGGTGGCAGAGAAGGATGCGACAGCATCAGCCTTCATGGTAGGTACTGATGAGTTTGCCGTACCTCTGGGCAATATGATTGATGTCGAGGCTGAGATTGCCAAGATGGAGGCACAGCTTCAACACCTCGAAGGTTTCCTGGCAGGTGTAAAGAAGAAGCTCTCTAACGAGCGTTTCGTAGCCAATGCACCTGAGGCTGTCGTAGCCCTTGAGCGTAAGAAACAGAGCGATTCAGAAGAGAAGATTGCAGCACTCAAAGAAAGCATCGCAGCTCTGAAAGGATAACTTCGGGTAGTATCATCAATAATAAAGCCTCGCAAATTAGCGAGGCTTTATTATTGTTATCTATCGGATTCGATCCATCGAACGGACTAGCTTCTCATCAGCATTGATAGCGCGACGCGCCATTAAATAGAATATGAACGCGATGGCAGGGAACACAGCGGGCCATGTGGGGCGGAAATCAACAGTGCCCCAAGACTTATCGGCTACCGTCTGGCTGACGACAAAGTAACACACATACCATCCTACAACGAGCAAGGCATTGAACAGGCAGAAGAGAGCCTGCAGCTTGCGGTTGCGGTAGAGGAAGATGGTGTAGGTGGCAATCACCGTCGTTGGCAGCAACACTGCAAACAACGGCCATGTGTCAAAATGATGCTTGCCAAGCGGATCGGTAAACCACAGGTTATACACCCGTGCCACCTCAAGACCAGCAGCCTTAAAGGAACCGATCTGCATACAAAGACAAATGACGGTCATCACGATGGCCGCCAATAGGAAAAGTGTCTGTTTACGCTGAATCATGACACCTAAAATTATTAATTCTCTTCAGAAGAGATGTCACGGCTGGGATCACGCCAATAAACCTTATCCTCAATAAACTCCTGAGTGGCGAGGAGCGTGGGCTTCGGCAGCTTCTCATAATAACGTGAGATCTCTATCTGCTCGCGGTTCTCAAACACTTCTTCAAGACTATCATTGTAAGAGGCGAACTCTGCCAACTTCTTGCTCAGGTCTTCCTTGATCTGAACACTGATCTGATTAGCGCGCTTTGCGATAATTGCAACACTTTCGTAAATGTTGCCCGTATCATCGCAAAGATCCATAATGTTACGGGTTACGGTATTAACCGGTGCTTTTGATTTCTTGTAATCCATACTTTTATTTTGAACTTTTATATTTTAATCCTTCACAACCTTCTTGCATTTGGCAATATACTTCTCTGCAAGACTCACATTCTTTGACTCAGGGAACTCGTTGATGAAGCCATAGCATTCATCCTCAGCATCACGATAACGCTCTACACGCTTCTGATGAGTACTGTTCTCTGCCAACTGGAACTTACTCTTCATGATAAGCAGCATAAACTCCTCTCGCAGACTGCAATAGGGATAAGTCTTCAGAGCATTCTGAGATGTGATGATACAAGCTGTATAGTTACTCTCTTCATTGGAATTGATATTACCGAAATAGCCACCCAGATTGTAATAGAGCTCTGCTGCCAGATACTCTTTACGAATCAGTTTATCGTAAAGTTCATAAAGTCGGTCTTGAGCACGAGAACGATATTTAGAATCAGGGTATAGGTCCATAAACTGCTGATATGCCGTGATGGAACCATTTGTAGGCGACTGGTCTAGACGTGGTTCTGGAGAGCTTTCATAAAGTGCTTCACCTACATAGAAGGCAGCTTGCTCTGCGAAGATACCACGCGGATAACTGGATCCGTATTTCTTGAATGTCTCTGAAGCAGCCTGATAATCTTGGTTGTTGTACTGCGCCATAGCCAACATATACAAACACTCTTGCGCCTCATCGGAACCCTTCTTGATGGTTACCAGTTCCTCAAGCAAAGATACTGCCTGCTGGAATTTACCATTAGCGAAACACTCCTTGGCTTGTTCGTATTTGGCTTCATTGTCGCCATACTTATAAACGGCATTGTACTCCGACTTACAACTGGTCAGCAGGAGCGCCATACATGCGAGGATAATGATACTTTTCTTCATATCGGGGTGCAAAGTTACATAATTTTTGGTACGTACAACGCGTAAGACGCACTTTTTTTCAAAAAATTAATAATAAAAGGCATAATCTGCAGCAATTTTACTATCTTTGCAACTTGTTATGGGAAATTTCATACTTACATCAGACTACAAGCCAACAGGCGACCAGCCAGAAGCCATCAGAGAACTGACAGATGGTATCGAGCGTGGCGATAAGGCACAAGTATTGCTGGGCGTAACAGGTTCAGGCAAGACTTTCACGATGGCGAATGTCATCGCCAACTGCAATCGCCCTACCCTTATTCTGAGCCACAATAAGACACTGGCTCATCAATTGTATATGGAGATGAAAGAATTTTTCCCCCAGAATGCCGTTGAGTATTATGTCAGTTATTACGACTACTACCAGCCAGAGGCATATCTGCCCACCACAGACACTTATATTGAGAAGGACCTTTCGATTAATGACGAAATAGACCGTCTGAGACTTTCTGCCGTATCTAATTTATTATCAGGAAGAAAAGACGTTGTTGTTGTAGCGTCAGTTTCATGTATCTACGGCATGGGTAGTCCTGTAGCTCTACAGGAGAATGTTATCGAATTACACGTAGGTCAGAAGTTGGATCGCAACGCTTTGTTAAGGAAATTAGTTCAGTCTCTCTATGTCAGAAACGACCTTGACCTTCAGCGCGGCAACTTCAGAGTGAAGGGCGACACGGTGGACATTGCAATGGCTTATAGTGAGGTGGTGCTTCGTGTTACTTTCTGGGATGATGAGATAGATGCACTTGAAGAAGTAGATGCTGTCACCTTCGATCGCCTGGCACGTTTTGAAGAATACAAGCTCTATCCAGCCAACCTCTTCATGACTTCACAGGAACAGACCAATATTGCAATCCACCAGATACAGGACGACCTTATGCAGCAGATAGCATTCTTCCAGGAAGCAGGCGACCCTATAAAGGCACAACGCATCAAGGAGCGTATAGAATATGATATGGAGATGATAAAGGAACTGGGGCACTGTTCGGGCATCGAAAACTACAGCCGCTATTTTGACGGACGAAAAGCTGGAGAACGCCCCTATTGTCTGCTCGATTTCTTTCCTGACGACTTTATTCTTTTTATCGATGAGAGTCATGTGTCTGTACCCCAGCTGAGTGCTATGTACGGAGGTGACCGCAGTCGCAAGCGCAACCTCGTGGAATACGGTTTCCGATTACCTGCAGCCTTCGACAATCGTCCGCTCAGATTTGAGGAGTTCCAGGAGATGGTAAATCAGGTAATCTACGTAAGTGCCACACCTGCCGATTACGAACTGGAAGAGGCTGAGGGTGTGGTTGTAGAACAGGTGATTCGTCCTACAGGATTATTGGATCCTGAAATTGAAGTACGCCCCAGCCAGAACCAGATTGACGACTTGATGGATGAGATCCTGACACGTAGTCATCGAAACGAGCGTGTGCTGGTAACAACCCTGACGAAACGTATGGCAGAAGAGCTAACAGCCTATCTTTTAGATCACGGCGTAAGAACCAACTATATCCACAGCGAAGTGAAGACCTTGGAACGCGTAAAGATCCTCAACGATCTGCGACAAGGAACCTATGATGTGCTGGTGGGTGTGAACCTTCTGCGTGAAGGCCTCGATTTACCAGAAGTATCATTAGTAGCCATCCTCGATGCTGACAAGGAAGGTTTCTTGCGTAACCATCGCAGCCTGACGCAAACGGCAGGACGTGCTGCAAGAAACGTGAACGGCAAGGTGATTATGTATGCAGATAGTATTACAGCCTCTATGCAACTGACTATCGACGAGACCCGAAGGCGCAGAGAGAAGCAGATACATTATAATGAGACACATGGCATCACTCCAAAGCAGATTGTCAAGAACATCAGCGCCGGTGCCCTCCAAAAGGAAGAGCGTGCAGATGTGAGAGAACTGCGACGCGTCATGCAGATTCCGGCAACTCAAACAGATATGGCAGCAGATCCGATCGTGGAGCGTATGACCAGGCCTCAACTTGAGAAGAGCATTGCGGAAACCACCCGTCTGATGAAGGAAGCAGCAAAGAATCTCGACTTCCTGCAGGCTGCCCAATATCGTGATGAAATCGTCAGGCTACAGAAAGAACTGGAACTGAAAACGTGAAAAATAACAAAATACGTGTTAATTCCACGTGTTCTGTGCTATTTTTTTAATTATTCTTCGTAATTTTGCCCAAAATTAATAATTTTGTTGATATGAAAAGAATACTAATAGCGATTTTGGCATTGATGCCTCTAATGGCAATAGCCCAGGACAACACTTGGGAAAGAATAGAACAAGAACCTGTGGAACCAACCAACCCAGATGCTAAGTATCTGGCAAAAGATGCTGTGCCTGTCGTTGACGGAAAAGTTTGTTGGACAACAACCATCTCTGCCCCAGGCAAGTCTGCTCAACAAATCTTCACGATCTTGCATAAGCAACTGGATAAGATGATTAAAGAACCTAATCAGTTGGAAGGCAGTGCCATTGTGGTGGATGATTCTGTGAAGTACGAACTGGGAACTGTTTTCCATGAGTGGCTGGTTTTCAGGAGCGCTGCCCTCGCACTTGATCGCACAAAATTCAACTTTGTGGTTGAGGTGAAGTGTTTCGACGAAAAGGCCGAGGTTGCAATTAACCGTATTTCTTACGATTATGAGATTGGTCGCGAAAAAGTACACTATAGTGCTGAGGAATGGATTACGGATAAGAATGCCGTGAACAAGAAGCATACCAAGCTCTACCCCATTTCCAGCAAGTTCCGCAGAAAGACCATCGACCGTAAGGATTTTATATTCAAGAAGTTTAACGATTTACTCAACGAGAAGAAATGAGCAAGGATCAAATCCGCAACATACTGAATATCATTTTCATGATTGGTGCAGTTGTTGGCGTGATATTATACCTCTCAAAGAATGAAGAGCGACATTATCTCGGTCTGTATATCATCTTGATTTCCATGTGCTTCAAGATTGCAGAGTCATCAATGAGAATGATTAAATGAAAACAAAACTTACATCACTTCTTTTGGTTCTGCTGTCGCTGACAGGCGCCAGAGCTCAAGATGTCTATAATCAGATAGATGCATCAGGCAACATCACCCAGCGACGGGACAACCAGAATTTCAACAAGCACAATAACGATACAACTCGTAACAAAGAGGTTCCCAAGGGACTTTATACCTGGACTATAGACCGCAAGTTTGGTGATATGATCCCTGTTCAGCCTGACACCGTGCATCACCTCTTTCAGAACACCACGTTCAATACTGGTATGCTTGGCGAGTTCAACTCTACGGGTAGTAACTATACTTCACGTCTGAGTCGTATCTTCATCAATCGTGCAGAGACAGACAATTTCATCTTCACACAGCCCTATAGCTATGTGGAGAAACGACCGGAATTATTCCATTTCATGAACACGCTGTCGCCATACACATGTTTAAATTATGACAACTGCGGTGACAAGACCAATGGTGAGGACCATATCAGTGCCAAGTTCGGCGTGAATGCTGGCAAGCGCCTGAACGTAGGTTTCGATCTCGACTATGCCTATGCTCGCGGTTATTTCAGCAACCAGAGCAACTCTCACTTCAACGGCTCAATTTTCTCCTCATATACGGGTGACCAGTATAACATGCATTTCTTCTTCAACACAGGCCACCATAAAATAACGGAGAACGGTGGTATTGACGATGATAATCATATCACCCACCCAGAATCGTTTCAAGACAATCTGGCAGAAAACGAGATTCCGACCATCCTCGAAAAGAACTGGAACCGAAATGATCATCAAAACCTCTTCCTGACTCACCGATATAACATTGGTTTCTATCGTAAGGTAAAGATGACCGAGGCAGAGTTGAAGGCTCGTGCCTTTGCGGAAGCATCCAAGAAAGACAAGGAGCGAAGGGAAGCAGAAAAGAAAAAAGGTAATAAGGAAGAAGAACAGTCATCAAAAAAGAAAGGCAAAGAGCAGAAACAGTTCACTGGTCGTCCAGAAGGTGCCCGAATTATGGGTGCAGAGCCCAAACGTGACTCATTAATGACAGATTCTATCAGCAGACGCATTAAGATTGAAGACCAAGCCAAACTCGACAGTCTGAATCGTGCCCAAGCTATCCAGGACTCTATTGACGCCACGATGAAGCGTGAATACGTGCCTGTAACAAGCATTATCCACACCTTAGAATGGAACAACTATAACCACCGCTATCAGGCCTACAATACACCAGACAATTATTATCTGAAAAGGTATTATCAGAAAGGACTCGAGTATGGCAATGACTCCATCTACGATCAGGTGAAGCACATGCAGGTAAAGAACACCCTCGGACTCAGTCTACTGGAAGGTTTCAACAAATACATGAAGGCTGGTCTGAAAGGCTTCATCACCTTTGATTACAATAACTACCAGATGCCGGATTCCACTGCTGAAGGTGTACTTTATAGAAATAAATGGACGGAGAGCAATGTGAGTTTCGGTGGTCAGATCAGTAAGACACAGGGCAAGACTCTCCATTTCAATCTCCGTGCTGAGACTTGGGTTGGAGGTGCTTTGTCTGGCCAGCTGAAGCTCGATTTCAACACTGATGTCAACTTCAAGCTCTTCGGCGATACCGTTCAGTTGGCTGCTAATGCTTATTTCCATCGTATCGAGCCAGTATTCCTGCAGAGACATTATCATGCCAAGCACATCTGGTGGGACGATGATGACAAATCAAAGGAGACACGTACCCACATCGAAGGGCGTTTCAGCTATAAGAAGACCAACACCATGTTGCGTATTGCCATCGATGAGATACAGAACTATACCTACTACGGCATGAGCTATGACGCCACCACCAAGAACCGTACGAACATGACAGCAGGTGTCTATCAGGAGTCAGGCAATATCAATGTTTTCACAGCTCAACTGCATCAGAACTTCCGTGTTGGAATTCTGAATTGGGAGAATGTAATCACCTATCAGAATAGTAGCAACAAGGATGTACTGCCATTACCAGCTCTGAACATTTTCACCAATCTCTATCTGAAGTTTCGCATTGCCAAGGTGCTGAATGTGGAATTAGGAGCCGATGCCATCTATTTCACTAAATACTACGCCCCCGACTACTGTCCGGCTATCAACCAGTTTGCTATCCAGAAGAATGAGGCCAGTCGTGTGGAACTGGGTGGCTATCCTTTCATTGATGTCTATGCAAACTTGAAGCTGAAGAAAGTGAGATTCTTTGTGATGATGAGTCACGTGAACAGTGGCTCAGGCAATCGCATGAGCTTCCTCGCACCCCACTACCCCACCAATAGTAATGTGCTACACCTCGGTGTCTCGTGGCCTTTCTTCAACTAAGCGACTATAGCAGAAGTAATCCCAGACTCACACAGAGTCCGTAGATAAAGATATTACGCGCTGTTTCTCCTAAGCAGAGATTAAGCGCTTTTCCTTGATAGATATGTTTCATCTTCAGATAGGTGAAGATATGCAGTACCAGATAGATGACAGGCAAGATAGAAGCCAACGGATGTCCATGCTGCCAGAAGGTAACACCCAGAATAACAGCACCGATGCCAACTCCGAGATAGAGCTGCAAGCCCGCTTCAGCACCTAATTTCACAATAATCGTGTTCTTACCTGCCAAACGATCATTGTCCCTATCACGGAAATTATTCACTATCAAAAGTGCGTCAATCACCAAACCGCAAGCTATAGAAGCCAGAAATACTTGCCAGTTGACAGTATGCAGCTGCACATAATACGTACAACACACAGGTATAAGACCGAAGAACACCAACACCAACAGGTCACCCATACCCTGATATGAGAAAAAGGTTGTATAAAGGAAGGCAAACACCACACAGATGATACCCACGCCAATCATCTCAAGACCACCATAATATGCCAATGGGAGTCCGATGACACAGGCAACGCAAGTAGTCAGGGCAATAGCCCGTTTCATCGCATCCAGCTTCACCCACCCCTGAGCACAAGCCCTACGAGGCCCAAGACGCGTTTCTGCATCATCACTACCATTTACGAAATCAAAGAAATCATTAATGAAGTTCGCGTCAATCTGCATGGCAAACGCAAAAAACAAGCACAAAAGTGCTGCCGTCCAATTGAAATCGGCATTGAAATAAGAGTCAGCATCACAGTAAGCCAATACCACCCCTATCATGACAGGTACTGCTGCACCAGAGAGTGTCTTCGGACGGGCTGCCAGCAACCAGGCTTTTAATGAATTCGTCTTGATATTCGTCTCTTCCATCATTATTTTCTCCTATTTTTCTTGCAAAAGTAAATAGAATTTCGTAATTTTGCAAAAATTTGCGCAACTTTTTATGATTAACAACACCCCCAGTCTGGATTTGGTAGAGTTCATCGAGACTCAGATCCTGCCCCGTTATGCAGCATTTGACCGTGCCCACAACATGGAACATGTAACTCGTGTCATCCGAAGTTCCCTTGAGCTTTCACGACTCACAGGAGCTGATATCAACATGGTCTATACCATTGCAGCTTATCACGATCTGGGTATGAGCGGACATCGAGCTGACCATCATATCCGAGGGGGTAAAATCCTGATGGCTGATGCCCGACTTAAGAAATGGTTCTCACCAGAACAGATGAAGATTATGAAAGAAGCCGTAGAGGATCACCGTGCATCAGCCAGTCACGCTCCTCGCAGCATCTATGGCAAGATTGTGGCAGAAGCAGATCGCGACCTCGACTGCGAAACCGTATTTCGACGCACAGTACAGTTCGGACTCAGCAACTATCCGCAGTATGACAAGGAAGGGCACTGGAAGCGTTTCCAGGAGCACATGCACAGCAAATATTCTAAAGACGGTTACATTCGTTTGTGGATTCCCAACTCACCCAACGGCACAAAGCTCACAGAACTTCGTGCCATCATCGAGGCTCCTGCCAAGTTGCGTGAAGCCTTCAACCGTCTCTATGATGAAGAGATAGCTGCTACTACGTGAAATACAAGAAGTAGATAGCAGCCAGCGCTACCACCATAGCCAGCAGCACTACTGTCTTGATCATGCATGAGGCCACCTTCTTCACTACGAGGAAGGCCACTATCAGTGCCACCAGTACGAATATATAATAACTAATGTTTCCCATAAACCTTATTTGAACATTTTTCTAAATTCTGTGGGAACAGGTGTCTCAAACTCCATGGGTTCACCCGTAACTGGATGATGGAAACACAACAACCATGCATGCAAGCAAAGACGATGCAGTGGATCGTCGCCATTGCCGTATTTCGGATCACCACAAACGGGGTGTCCCATATCAGCTGAATGCACACGAATCTGATTCTTACGGCCCGTCTCCAACTTAAACTCTACCAGCGTGTGCTCAGTGGTACGCGCCATCACATGATAATGGGTTACGGCATACTTACCACCATTATCCACCGGCGATGAATAAGTGACATACGCCTTATTGTCCTTCAGCCAATTGGCGATTGTACCTTCATCGTTTTCTATCTCACCTGAGCAGACAGCCACATAGCGGCGATCATATACGATGTCGTGCCAGTTGTGTTCCAGTATCTGTTCGGTCTCCATATCCTTGGCATAGACCATCAAGCCACTGGTATCACGATCCAGACGATGCACCACATGAGCCGTACATTTCTGGCGCGATTTCTTGAAGTAGTCATCCATCACTGACTTGACATTCAGACTGGAATGACCTGCCGCCATTGAGAGGATACCAACAGCCTTCTCCACCACAATAAGCCATTTGTCTTCATACACAATCTTCACGTAGCGACTCTTAAAGCCTTGCTGATTACGCTTGGTTTTCGATACCGCCACCTTCATGCCACGCTCCAGTGGAAAGTCAAACTGCGAAACAGTCTTACCGTTTACCTTGACACCTCTTCCCTGGAGTGTCGCCTTAATCTTCGTACGACTCTGCTGAATGTTTGCTAACAGCCATTCCAGCAATGGCATGGGTTCTTCTACGGTGTAGTGTTCGTAGTCGCCCTCACGGTTTAATCCTGTATTATATCTCATAGCGAGTGCAAAGATAGAACAAATACTTTAATAGAACTTAAAGTAGCGGCGTGCATTGTTGTAACTGATATCCTCCACCATGCGCCCCAGGATCTCCATATCGCAAGGCAACAGACCTTTCTCAACATCATTACCAAGGAGATTGCAGAGAATACGGCGAAAGTACTCATGACGCGGATAAGAGAGGAAGGAACGGCTATCAGTAAGCATACCCACGAATCGACTCAGAAGCCCCAATACAGAAAGGGCGTTCATCTGGCGTGTCATACCATCCATCTGATCGTTGAACCACCAACCAGAACCAAACTGGATCTTACCAGGCTCACCACCTTGGAAGTTACCCAGCATCGTGGCAATCATCTCATTGGCACAGGGGTTCAATGTATATAATATGGTACGTGTGAGTTTACCCTTCGTGTTCAGTTTATCCAGGAAATGCGACAAGGCCTTGGCAGTGTTGAACTCACCAATAGAGTCAAAGCCAGTATCAGCACCTATCTTATTAAACATGACTGTATTGTTGTCTCGAATGGTACCATAGTGATACTGCTGTGTCCAGCCGGCATCAGCATCCATCTCCCCCATGACAGTCAGAAAACAGTTCTTGAACTGACGAATCTCCAGATTTGACAACTGCTGACCTCTCATCGCCTTCTCGAAGATGGTCTCAATCTGAGAGTCGGTATATTCCTCATCATAGAACTCCTCAAGACCATGATCTGAGAGTTTAGAACCCTGAGCCGCAAAGAACTCATGACGCTTCTGAAGGGCGTCCACCATATCGGCAAACTTCGTGATAGTCACGCCGCTCACCTCGCCGAGTTGCTCCACATACTTGGAGAAACCGGGTTTCTCAATGTTCATAGCTTTGTCAGGGCGCCATGCAGGAAGCATGATGGGATCGTCGGCAGCTTTATGCTTGGCATATTCAATATGGTTATGCAGATCATCCACAGGATCATCTGTTGTACAAACACACTCCACATTGTAATGCCTCATCAGGCCACGGGCTGAGAACTCAGGCTGCTTCAACTTCTCGTTACACTCGTCGAAAATCTCACGAGCGGTCTTGGGACTCAGTTGTTTCGTGATGCCAAAAGCAGTCTTCAACTCCAGATGTGTCCAGTGATACAGAGGGTTACGGAAAGTGTAGGGCACTGTCTCTGCCCATTTCTCGAACTTTTCCCAGTCGCTGGTATCCTTACCTGTGATATACTTCTCTTCCACACCATTCGTACGCATCGCACGCCACTTGTAATGGTCACCACCGAGCCACAGCTCAGTGATGCTCTTAAAACGATGGTCATTAGCCACCATCTCAGGAATCAGATGACAGTGATAATCGATGATAGGCATCTTTGCCGCATGGTTGTGATACAAGTCCTGAGCTACCTGAGTCTCCAGAACGAAGTTATCGTCATTGAACTGCTTCATAATTCTTTTGTTTAAATTTTTGCGCAAAGTTACGACTTTTTTCGCAGAAAAGTACTATCTTTGCAGAAAATATTCACGTAAACGTTTTATTTCCCATGTCAAGCAAAGTTCTACTCATCTATACAGGCGGTACGATCGGCATGAACCGCAATCCTCAGACTGGTGCCCTTGAGCCCTTCGACTTCGAGCATCTGCTCCAACACGTGCCAGAACTCGAACAGTTCGACACAGAGATCTTTACTTATCAGTTCACACCTGCCATCGACTCCAGCGACATGACACCTGCCCGATGGACAGACATCAGTCATTGCATCGCAGACCACTACGACGACTATGACGGCTTTGTGGTGCTTCATGGCACCGACACAATGGCCTATACCGCCTCTGCCCTCTCCTATATGCTTGAGAACCTCACCAAACCGGTCATCTTCACAGGTTCCCAACTTCCTATCGGGCAGTTGCGCACTGACGGAAAGGAGAACCTCATTACCGCCGTAGAGATAGCTGCTGCCAAAGATGCAGAAGGGCGAGCCTTGGTGCCAGAGGTGGGTATCTATTTTGGCGGACATCTGCTGCGCGGCAATCGTACTACCAAACAGAGCGCAGAGGAGTTTAATGCCTTCGAGTCGTTCAACTACCCGCATCTCGTTGAGGCTGGCGTGAATATCACCTATCATCGTGAGCGCATCTTGAAACCCGACTTCTCGAAACCGATGGCCCCCCACTTCCGACTCGACAACAATGTGATTATCTTCTCCCTCTTTCCAGGCATCCGCGAAGACCTTATCCGTCATATCATCCATACACCTAACCTCAAGGCTATTGTGATGCGTACCTTCGGTTCTGGCAATGCCCCACAGAGCCCTTGGCTTCTCAATGCATTAAAAGAAGGTTCGCGTAACGGCAAGGTTATCGTCAATATCAGTCAGTGTATGCAGGGAGCTGTTGAAATGAGCCGATACGACTGTGGCTATCATCTTCAAGAAGCAGGCGTCATCAGCGGCTACGACCAGACCGTTGAGAGTGCCGTCACCAAACTGATGTTTCTCCAGAGCCACTACCCCGACGATCCCGACACCATCCGCCGTCTCATGGTCCAAAGCCTTCGGGGCGAAATCACTACAACAAGCTATTAGTCCGTCTCGTCGGACTGCGAGTCCGCTCCCTTCGGACTGAAAGTTCGCTCATTTCGGACTAGAAGCCCTTTGACGATAGAAAAAAAGTGAGGCATAAATGATGATTTTAGAAAAATAGTTCGTATCTTTGCGGCATCATCATTTTTCTAACTAAGAACAAATACGATTATGAAGGAATTGAAAGGAACAAAGACAGAGAAGAATCTGCAGGAGGCTTTTGCAGGTGAGAGTCAGGCACGTAACAAGTACAGCTACTGGGCTTCGAAGGCCAAGAAGGACGGCTACGTACAGATTGCAGCAATCTTTGAGGAGACTGCCAACAACGAGAAGGAGCACGCTAAGATGTGGTTCAAGCTCCTGGAGGGTGGTAGCATCAAGAGCACCCCTGAGAACTTAGAGGCTGCCGCTGCTGGTGAGAATTTCGAGTGGACAGACATGTATGCCCGTATGGCCAAGGAGGCCCGTGAGGAGGGTTTCGACGAGATTGCCGACAAGTTTGAGGGTGTAGCTAAGATTGAGGCTGAGCACGAGGCCCGCTATCGTAAACTGCTTGACAACATCAAGAAGGAGCGTGTGTTCTCGAAGGATGGCGACGTGATCTGGCAGTGTGCCAACTGTGGCCATATCGTGATTGGCAAGAAGGCCCCAGAGGAGTGCCCCGTTTGCAACCACCCACAGGCTTACTTCCAGGTGAAGGCTGAGAATTATTAATTGATTAATATCTGAACGATGCGCTCTGCTGTGCGACCATCCCAACGGTCAGGCAGGGCGCATTTTTTCCATTCTCCACTAACCATCTGACCGACTGCTGAACGCAGTTTCTCCGCATCTTCGCCCACCAGCACGTTGGAACCCACACTGACAGTCTCCTGATGTTCTGTATAATCATTCAGCGTGATACAGGGCACCCCATTAAAAGTAGCTTCCTCTGACACATTTCCAGAATCGGTGATAACGCCCTTGGCATGAGCCGTTAGCCAACCGAACTCCAGATAACTGAGAGGTTCTATGATCTGAATAGGAGTTTCCAGTTTCAGAACAGTATCACGAGCCAATCCACGCAAAGGGGCAATAATCGGCATACCATCAGCAGCCTCCACCATGGCCTGCAGCATCAGGGCAAGATTATCTGTACCAGCTATCAGTGCCTTGCGGTTGAGGGTAAAGACCAGATAAGAACCTTCCTGAAGATCAAACAAAGATGCAGGACGACAGAAACGGCTGTAGTTATACCGGAGCGTATCCATCAGGATATTGCCCACCATATAAGTCTGGGAGTTCTCTGACTGTTCTCGAGTAGCAATACCCGTGCTGCGTACACCTGCAGTAAAGAGATAGTCGCTAAGCGCATCGATGACAAGGCGATTGATCTCTTTCGGCATGTTGATATTGAAAGAACGGGTGCCTGCAACGAGATGCGCCAAACGGATGCCACGCTTCTTTGTGACGATGGCAGCTGCCATCGTAGATGCGAGGTCGTCAACCACAATCACCACCTCTACAGGATGTTCCTCAAGGAAACGATCAAAAGCAGCCATCACCTGACTGGTAATCTCGTTAAGACTGGTAGAGCTGACACCAAGATAATACTGTGGACGGGGCATCTGCAGATCATCAAAGAGTGAGGGTTCAAGCGTAGGATCATCCTCACAACCTGCATATACTAACAGGCAACGGGCCTTTGGGTTCTTTCCGATGGCACGCACCAAGGGTGACACTTTGATAAAGTTTGGTCTGGCACCAGCTAAGATACAAACAGTCTTTTCCATATAAGTCCTCTATTTTTCTGCAAAGTTAGAGATTTTCTGCGTAATTATTAACTGTTTGGCGGAAAATATTTGTTTTTGCTGTGATAATTGCGATTTTTTTCATATCTTTGCACCCACATACGGGTCGTGCCGCATAGATCGGGATACTCTACATTAAAAAATTCATTGAGACCGTTTCCCTTGCCAATGGCGGGCCACAGTCCATCCCTCTAAGGGAGAGCAGTAATGCCGGTGGATTACAACAGCAGGGAGCACTCATATCGTGTGAAACAGGAGTTTTCACCAAATCATCGGCACGTACCCGCTTTTGTTTTCATTAAAGATTAAACATTAAAACATCAAATTTCAGATATGTTTTCTGGTATTATTGAGGAGTTTGCTACCGTTGTAGCGATAAAAAAAGATCGCGAGAATATTGATTTCACCTTGAAGTGTTCATTCGTTGACGAACTGAGCATTGACCAGAGTGTGGCACACAATGGTGTCTGCCTCACCGTTGTAGAGATCAAGGATGGCACCTATACCGTGACAGCCATGAAGGAGACGTTGGATCGTACGAATCTGGGACTCCTGAAGGTTGGTGACAAGGTAAATGTAGAACGCTCGATGCTGATGAATGGTCGTTTGGACGGGCATATCGTACAGGGCCATGTGGATGAAACAGCTACCTGTATTGCGATGGCGGATGCTGATGGCAGCGCCTACTTCACGTTTGAATATCCCGAGAACAGGGAAATGGCGAAGAAAGGCTATTTCACAGTAGATAAGGGCAGTGTTACCGTGAATGGTGTATCCCTTACAGTCTGCAATCCAACCTCAAACACTTTCCAGGTAGCGATTATCCCCTACACCTTTGAACACACGAACTTCTGTGACATCCAAGTGGGAACTGTCGTCAATCTGGAGTTTGACATCCTTGGCAAATATATTGCCAGATTGCAGAGTCTTTAATTATATAGATAAGAGTTCTGATGGAGCGGAGATAAAGGTCTCTGCTCCATTTTTTATCAGGAAGTCGCGGTCTCGGAATCCCCATAGCACACTAATACAAGGCAGACCACTATTTCTGGCTGTCTGGATATCAACATCACTATCACCCACATAGACGGCACCTTTCTTCTCCACTCCAAGCTGGCGTAGGGCCTCATAGACTGTGTCTGGCGCCGGCTTCTTACGGATGCCCTCAGCTTCATGCTCACCGATAGCCACATCGATGGTGTCAGCAAAGAAATGTCGGCAGAGTTCTTGGGTGGCAGCATAGAACTTATTACTGACCACTGCCAAATGGCACCCTTTAGCCTTAAGGGCAGCAAGCATTTCAGGGATACCGTCATAAGGACACGTCGTATCAAGGGAATGAGTCATATAATGCTGGCGGAATGCAGAGAAAGCCTCATCGAAACGGGGATTGGAAGCACCGTCAGGAACAGCGCGTTCCATAAGTAGCCTAACACCATTACCCACGAAACATCGGACATCCTCAACAGAATGTTCTGGCATATCGCAACTACACAAAGCATAATTCACTGAAGCTGCCAAATCACCCAACGTATCAAGCAGCGTCCCATCAAGATCGAATATATAAGTAGAATACACTTTCCCTCGTTATCTTTTACTGCGCGTTATCATCGTACGCACCTTATTATTATACCTATTAGCCTGCATCAGCTCTTCGATGGTGATATGCATGCGATATTTCCAATGATTATAGGGATCGCTGGGCACATTGATGCGCTCTTCACGCAGATGTTTGGAGCGCAGTTCACCATCCATAGACAACCAGTCTTGCAGGGACATAAGACAAAGCATGGAAGGACAATATAGATGTCGGGCAATAATCTCCTCTGCCAAATGGACAGGCAGATGCTCTGGTGCCCTACCCTGTTTCTGAAGCATCGTGGCATAATACCGCTGAGTGCGCTCAGGACTTTCCTCCCACCACAGACGAAGTGGTGACATATCATGCGTAGAGAATGTGGCAACACTGCGATAGGGATTTCCATCCAAATGAGTGAATTCGAAGCCGTTTTGTTTTGGCATAGACTGAATCTCCAGTGTCAGGATACGCAGATGATCCAGAACATGGGAGACACAATCGGGCAACATACCAAGATCTTCAGCGCAGCAGAGCATCTGTGTCTGACAAACAGTATCCGTCAGACGATGGAGGGCATTCTGTCCCCAGTAGAAGTTATGACGCTGATAGAAGAAATTGTTGTATAGCCGCATATAGGCATCTTTTTCTTCTGCCGTCAAGGCCTCATAGACAGGTTCCTGCCAAGCACCGATACGGGGATGATACATTTCTGGCTGGTGCGGATCTTCAACGAACAGCACATTACTGATCAGACGATAAAGTCCGTCACGAATCCACAGACTGTTTTCATCGTTACGTCCCTCAAAATATGTCTGCACCTTCCGCTGGGTGCCATATTCATCACGAAGATCATAGAGTCCATAAGCACGGGAAACCAGATAGTTATCACGCACATACTGGGCATGAACGCCAAACAATCTTTCCAAGACGCGGTTGTTGATAAAAGGCCGAGTGAAGAGATCACGACGGAAAGGAAGACCAAAATACTCTATTTCGTTTACTGCAAAAGGCAGGGCTGGCGAGAAATGTCCCATGATACCGAAAACTGCATCCTGTGGGATTTCCCAAATACGAAAGAATCCCAGGACATGATCAATGCGGAAAGCATCAAAATACTGTTCCATCCATCTCATACGCTGTCGGAACCATTCCGAAAGGGTTATTTTTCTTCTTTTAACCTCTTTCTCTTCGTGCCAGTTATAAGTCGGGAAACCCCAGTTCTGACCATTTGGCGAGAAGGCATCAGGTGGTGCTCCCGTTGAGCAATCCATATTGAATAATTCTGGATGAGTGGCCGTTTCCACACTATTTCTATTGACACCAATAGGCACATCGCCCTTCAAAACAATACCTTTGGAACGGGCATAGTTGGCTGCTGCCAACAACTGGACATGCAATTGATATTGGGTATAGTAAATCAATTCTGCCTCATCCTGTTCTGACACCCATTTGGCATAGGGCACCAACCAAAACTCATTTTGCCGAAACCAGATTTTAAACTCCTTAGTGTCAAGCGTCTGCCGCCCACGCTCTGAGAAAAGCTCACGGACATAGGCAGATTTGACACGTTCCACCAGCTCATAATCACTATAAGGCAATGCGTTAAGTTCCTGTTTCTGACGATGATACGCTGTTATCTTTGACTTATCCTTCAAAGTGCCTAAAGCCTCGATGTCGAGATAATGGGGATGAAGCGCAAAGACAGAGACAATATTATAAGGATAAGAATCACTCCAGTTGTGCGAGGAGGTCGTATCATTGACTGGCAGCAGTTGGATCATCTTCATGCCAGTAACCTCTGCCCAATCCACAAAACGTCGAAGATCTCCAAAGTCACCTACTCCAAAAGAATGTGTGCTACGCAAGGAAAATACCGGCACTACCACACCGGCGGCCCGCCAGATATGCTCCTTCACACGGAGACTCTCACCATAAAGTACCATCACGGAACCGTCCCTGAGTTGGGAATCGGGTGTGGACAAACCGACATTCAGTTCCACCTTACGATTGTCGCCTTCCTCCCAGGTTACCAGTTCATTGGTCTCATCGCTAATTATCACATATTTGTATTCTAAAGGTAGCAAGACGGAATCAACATTAGCAGAGAGCATCCACTCACATTTCCCAATATATTCCATACGGAGATAACGCGTAGGATTCCAAGCGCCTAATGACGGATGACTACCGATGATAGCCACAGACTGTCCTTTAATAAGTTGAGGAGCAGACACACGGAACAGAAGTGTCTTCCTATATAAAGGCATACGTATGGGTTGCACCACTTCTTGTGGCTCCATGTGATTGGTGACGCGACAGGCACGGGAATAAAGATGGTGCTGAAGAGGGATGTCTCGCCATAAATCGGGGAAGATATAGCTCTTAGAAGAATCAAAAGGATAAGAACGAGGCACTTGCGTCCACTCCCGACGGATAACCTGTCCATCTCCATCTTCTACCTGATAGAAATAGGTAAAAGAGGCTATGGGATGCTGGCTGGATGCAAGAGCTGTTGTCTCCAATGTCCAGTACGAACCGTCATCAGTGGTCATCAGCAGATTGTTGCGTTTGACAGTACCGTCAGCACTAATGAAATGAATGACCACATGAAGGTTTTCCCCCCATTGGGTACCATATTGTATGGAGAATCTTAGTTTCATATTTCAGCAATTTGATGCAAAGGTAGAAAATTTTTTCGAGTAACCGAAGAAAATAAGCACAAAAAGTTGTAACTTTGCACACGATTTTAAGATCATTGATAAGTTATATGAAAAAGGTGCCATCAAAATCGTACTTAGCAGGGGCAGTTTTGTGTCTGCTTTGCCTTTTGGGAATCATATATTATTGCTTCTTCGCAAGTTTCTCAACTTACGAGGACACGCAGTACATCTATATTGATCAAAACGACACTGCAGACTCCGTTCGTGAGAAACTTAAACCTTACGGAAAAGCAGGTCCACTCTTTGCATTCAGCACTCTAGCACGATTCACGGGCTATGGCGATCACATCAGAACGGGTAAATATGCCATCCCTGCTAATGAGAATGTCCTGACGATATTCAGACATATCAAAAACGGCCGTCAGGAGCCCGTTAGAATTACCATCCCAGAAAGTCGTACGATGGACAGGCTTGCAGGCGCTCTTTCTAAAAAGCTTATGCTCGACAGTACCGCTGTAGCCATTCTGTTACGCGACTCATCGTTCTGTGCGCAACAAGGTTACGATACAGCTACCATTGCCTGTCTGTTTGTGCCCAACACCTACGAGGTATATTGGGATGTGACATTGGAGCATTTTATGCAGCGCATGAAAAAAGAGCATGACCGCTTTTGGGAAGGAGAGCGCACCAATAAGGCACAAGCTTTGGGACTGTCTCCCAATGAGGTATGTACAATAGCAAGTATCATCGATGAGGAAACTGCCAATAATGCAGAAAAGCCGATGATAGCCGGAATGTATCTGAACCGCCTGAAGACTGGTATGCCTCTACAGGCTGATCCGACTGTGAAGTTTGCCTTGCAGGACTTTGCTCTGAAGCGCATCTACCACGACATGCTTGAGTTCAGTAGCCCATATAATACCTATAAGAATGTCGGACTTCCCCCAGGTCCCATCAAGATAGCCTCAATTGCCGGCATTGATGCGGTGCTGAACCGAGTCGATCATCCTTATTTATATATGTGTGCCAAGGAAGACTTTTCGGGTACGCACAATTTTGCCAAGACCTATCAAGAGCATCTGAAGAATGCAGCCCGATATGCGAAGGCACTTAACGAACATGGAATTAAATAAAGGTAAAAAAGTAAAAAATAAAATATGGAAGAAATTATTAAGAACGAGAGCGAGGAAAAAAAGAGCGTTAGTTTCATTGAGCAAAAAGTCATCAATGATCTGGCAGCAGGAAAGAACGGTGGCAGACTACAGACCCGTTTTCCACCAGAGCCCAACGGTTATCTGCATATCGGCCATGCCAAGGCCATTGCCATTGACTTCGGACTTGCCAAAAAATATGGTGGTGTATGCAACCTCCGTTTCGACGATACAAACCCCATTAAGGAAGATACAGAATATATTGAGAGTATTGAAAACGACATTAAGTGGCTGGGATTCCAGTGGGCCAATGTCTATTATGCCAGCGATTATTTCCAGGAGCTTTGGGATTTTGCTGTATGGCTGATTAAACAAGGTCGGGCTTATGTGGATGAGCAGAGTTCTGAGGTGATTGCCCAGCAGAAAGGTACGACAACCAGCCCTGGTACTAACAGTCCCTTCCGTGACCGTCCTGTTGAGGAGAACCTGAAACTCTTCGACTTCATGAACAGCGGTAAATGTGAGCCTGGTACCCTTGTACTCCGCGCCAAGATTGACATGGCACATCCTAACATGCTGTTCCGCGATCCGCTGATCTACCGTGTGCTGAACATCCCACATATCCGTACCGGCAACAAATGGAATGCCTACCCCATGTACGATTTTACACATGGTCAGAGCGACTATCTAGAAGGCGTCACCCACTCTTGGTGTACGCTGGAGTTTGTAGAACATCGTCCTCTTTACGATCTGTTCGTAACATGGATGAAAGAATGGAAGGGCGAAACTGACAATATCGAGGACAACCGTCCTCGTCAGACAGAGTTCAACAAATTGAATCTGAACTATACCTTGATGTCTAAGCGCAACTTGCTGGCATTGGTGAATGAGAAACTGGTGAACGGTTGGGACGATCCCCGAATGCCGACAATTTGCGGTTTCCGCCGTCGTGGCTATAGCCCTGAGAGTATTATTAAGTTTATCGATAAGATCGGTTACACGAAGATTGATGCCCTCAACGACATGGCATTATTGGAAAGTGCCGTACGCGATGACCTGAACAGTCGTTCTATCCGCGTCAGTGCAGTCCTGGACCCAGTCAAGGTGGTACTCACCAACTATCCTGAGGATCAGATTGAGCATCTGACAGCCATCAATAATCCTGAGAATGAAGCCGATGGTACGCACGAGGTAGAGTTCAGCCGTGAACTTTGGATTGAGCGCGATGATTTCATGAAGGAAGCCGATAAGAAATTCATGCGCCTGGCGCCAGGTAAGGAGGTGCGCCTGAAGAATGCCTATATTATCAAGTGCGATGAAGCACATCCTTGTGATGAAGATGAAAATGGCAATGTAACCACCATCTACTGCACCTACGATCCAGAATCACGCAGTGGTCTGCCTGGTTCTAATCGGAAGATTAAGGGTAAGACACTTCACTGGGTAAGTTGTCATGATGCTGTGAAAGCAGAGGTACGTCTCTACGACCGTCTGTGGAAGGTAGAGAACCCCCGCGACACACTGGCCGACATCCGGGAGCAGCAGAGCTGTGATGCTGTAACAGCGATGAAACAGATGATAAATCCTAACTCACTAAGTATTCTGAGCAACTGCTATATCGAGCCATACGCAGCCTCTATGAAGCCACTTACATACTTACAGTTCCAGCGTATTGGTTACTTTACCCCTGACACCGAATCAACAACAGATCATCCTATATTCAATAAGACAGTTGGGCTAAAGGACACTTGGGCGAAAGCAAATAAAGCATGACTGAAGACAAAGAGTATTTCGAGAGTAAACGCTTCCAGAAAATTCTAAAAGAATATGAAGAGTCAGCCAAATCAGGGCAAGCCACCTATATGGATGCCGATGATTTGGCCGACATCGCTGATTATTACCAATTGAATGGGCGCACCGAAGAAGCAGAGGCAGCCATCAAACTGGCTTTAGAATATAATCCGGAGGCAGTTGGTCCCCTACTCTATAGAGCTCATGAAGCGCTCAACCAGAATGATTTCGATACGACCCAATCATACATTGATCGGTTAGAAGCTATTGACCGTTTGGAAGCGCTCTTTCTTAAAGGAGAGCTACTGATTTGTCAGAAGAAGATAGAAGAAGCAGACAATCTATTCAGAGAGAATTATAAGGAAATGATGCCTGATGAACAAATGGATTATGTCTTTGATGTCGCAAGCATCTTTAATGATTATGACATCTACGACAAATCATTTGAATGGATGGCTCGTTCACAAGGTGACAACTCTGACGATTTCAAAGAACTGATGGGGCGCACCTTATGTGGATTAGGGAAATACAAAGATAGTGAGCGCATCTTCAATGAGCTGATAGATCACAATCCATATTCCAGCTCATACTGGAATGCGCTGGCCACCGTTCAATTTATGAACGAGGACTATAACGCAGCAATTACCAGTAGTGAGTATGCTATAGCCATTAACCCCAAAGACGCAGACAGCATATCATCAAAAGCTCATGGTCTCTTTAATCTGGGGAACTATGAATCAGCTCTCTCCACCTTTAAGAAATATACGGAACTGATGCCCCATGACGATTTCAGCTATTTACACCAGGGGACATGTCTGATTAACCTTGGACGATATGAAGAAGCCATTGCTATCTTGGAAAAAGCAGAGCAAGAGGCAGATAAGGACTCTGCCCATCTGTCAAGCATTTATCAGGAACTGGCTTATGCCTATAATGAACTGAAGAAAATTGACAAGGCGCTATACTATATAGACAAGGCAAAGAATTATAACTGCGACCAAGCCGACATAGAGATTATCAGAGGACATATATTACTGTCAAACGGTATGAAGAAAGAGGCAGAAGAAGCTTTCAGTAACGCCCTTCTGCATTCTCGGAATGTATCCAAGACCATGTTGAGAATCATTGTGTGCATCTTTGAGAATCACTATGTTCAATATAGCTATGCCCTTATGAAAAATTTCTTTAAGGTTGTGGATGAAGACTGGAATGAAGGATATTCCTATATGGCACTCTGTTGCCTCAATTTGAAAAAGAAAGACGAATTTCTATCTTATCTCAAGATGGCTGTCGAGCGTAATCCCAAAGAGGCCCGAGATGTTCTGAAAGACATATTCCCCGAAGGTATGCAGCCTGAAGAGTATTACGAATATATGTCAAACGAAATAAACAATCAATAGTGCATGAATTTAATTACAAGCATACTTAACAGTCTCGGTTGGTATCCCACCATTTTTGTACTAATGCTTTTAGAAAGCACTGTTGTTCCTGTGCCATCCGAGTTTGTGGTAACACCAGCAGCCTATCATGCAGCCAGTGGTTCTTTGGATGTATTTCTTGTGATATTTTTTGCAACATTGGGTGCTGATGTCGGCGCCAGCATTAACTACTTTGTTGCATTGTATGTAGGTCGTCCTGTCATCTATAAGTTTGCCAACAGCAAATGGGGAAAGATGTGTCTATTAAATCAGGAGAAGGTAGAAAGAAGTGAGAAATACTTTGACGATCATGGTGTAGCAGCCACGCTCACAGGACGCTTTGTCCCTGTCATTCGCCACCTCATCTCCATCCCTGCCGGACTGGCACGAATGCATTATGGCAAATTCATTCTTTTCACGACGATCGGTGCCGGAGGATGGCATAGTGTCTTGGCACTTCTCGGCTGGTATTTACATGCGATTGTGCCCGAAGATCAGCTGAATGATAAGATCAGTGAATATGCTGAATATATCAAAATCATTATTCTCGGTTTACTTCTCATGGTGGCCATTTATTTTGGAATCAAGGCTTGGATGAAGAAAAAAGGCAAGAAACATGCATAAAAAAGGGATTTTTCTGCTAAAAATTCTTTTTTTATATAAATAATGTGTATTTTTGCAGTTCATAACAAGCACTTTTCGATTTATGGCAAAGACAAACAATCATCTGGTTATCATGGCAGGTGGCGTTGGAAGCCGCTTTTGGCCGATGAGTACGACCGAGCGTCCCAAACAGTTCATTGATGTTCTGGGTGTCGGTAAATCATTACTCCAATTAACCGTAGAGAGATTCGGCAATCTGATCAAGCCCGAAAATATATGGGTTGTTACTAATCAACAATATGCAGCAATCGTCAAAGAGCAGTTGCCCAACATGCCAGAGACCAATATCCTCTGTGAGCCATGTCGCCGTAACACGGCACCGTGTATAGCTTATGTCAGTTGGCGTATCAAGTCCAAGGATCCCAAAGCAAATATTGTTGTAACGCCCAGCGACCATATCGTCACTGACACAGCAGAATTCCAACGCGTTATCAAAGAGTGCATGGTGTTTACCAGCGAGACAGATGCAATTGTCACCCTCGGCATGAAGCCCAATCGTCCTGAGACAGGTTATGGCTATATCCAGGCAGACCTCAGCATCAGTTCGCTTCGCAACAAGGAGATCTACAGAGTTGATTCTTTCCGCGAGAAGCCCAATCTTGAAACTGCTAAGGAATATATTAAGAAGAATTATTATTTCTGGAACGCAGGTATCTTTATCTGGAATGTCAGTACCATTGTGAATGCATTCCGCGTCTATCAGCCTTCTTTAGCCAGGATTTTTGAGTCAATGCTTCCCATCTATGGCACAGACAAGGAACAGGAAGAAATCAACCGTTTGTTCCCTGAATGCGACAATATCTCTGTTGACTATGCCATCATGGAAAAAGCTGAGGAGATCTTCGTCTGTCCGGCAGACTTTGGTTGGAGCGACCTTGGCACATGGGGTTCCCTGCACGAGCAAAGCAAGAAGGATCTCTACGGGAATGTCTGCATTGGTCCGGAAATCAATATTTTTGAAAGTCATAACTGCATCGTGCATACCACCCAAGAGAAAAAGGTGGTTATTCAAGGACTTGATGGTTACATTATAGCAGAGAACAATGACACACTACTGATCTGCAAGTTATCAGAAGAACAGCGTATCAAAAATTTCTCAGGAAACAATTAATATCATTATATGAATCAAAAAGTTGCTCTTATTACAGGAATCACAGGTCAGGATGGTTCCTACCTGGCAGAATTCCTCATCGAAAAAGGTTACGAGGTGCATGGTTTGATGCGCCGTTCATCAAGTTTCAATACGGCTCGTATCGAACATCTCTATCTCGACGAGTGGGTGCGCGACATGAAAAAGGCCCGTCTGGTCAATCTGCACTGGGCAGATATGACTGACTCCTCATCTCTGATCCGTGTCATCTCGAAGGTACGTCCTACAGAGATTTACAATCTGGCTGCCCAGAGTCATGTAAAAGTATCATTCGATGTACCAGAATATACGGCAGATACCGATGCGAATGGTGTACTCCGTCTGTTGGAGGCTGTTCGTATCTGCGGACTGGCTGACAGTTGCCGCATCTATCAAGCATCTACATCTGAGCTTTATGGTAAGGTACAGGAAGTGCCTCAGAGCGAGACAACTCCGTTCTACCCTCGCAGCCCTTATGCAGTAGCCAAACTATATGGTTTCTGGATCATGAAGAACTATCGTGAGTCCTATAATATGTTCTGCTGTAATGGTATTCTCTTCAACCACGAGAGTGAGCGTCGCGGTGAGACCTTCGTCACCCGTAAGATCACGCTAGCAGCAGCCCGTATCGCCCAGGGGTATCAGGATAAGCTCTATCTGGGTAACCTTAATTCTTTACGCGACTGGGGGTATGCCAAGGACTACATCGAGTGTATGTGGCTCATCCTACAACAACCAGAGCCCGATGACTTCGTGATCGCTACTGGCGAATATCATACTGTTCGTGAGTTTGCCACCCTCGCCTTCAAGGAGGTTGGTATCGAACTCGAATGGCGCGGTGACGGTGTCGATGAGAAGGGTTACGACAAAGCAACGGGTAAGGCTCTCGTTGAGGTTGATCCCAAATATTTCCGTCCTGCAGAGGTAGATCAGCTGTTGGGCAACCCCGCAAAGGCAAAGGCAAAACTAGGATGGAACCCGCAGAAGACCTCTTTCCCTGAACTCGTCAAGATTATGGTTCAGCACGACATGAAGTTCGTCAAGAAACTCTTCCTCAAAGCCCACATGGACGATGCTGAGTAAGGATAGTAAAATATATGTAGCGGGACACCACGGACTTGTGGGTTCCGCTATTTGGAACAACCTCCTTCAGAGAGGCTATACGAATCTGGTAGGACGGAGCCATCGGGAACTGGATCTGACAGACCAAGTAGCTGTCAGGAAATTCTTCGACGAGGAACAGCCCGACGCCGTAGTACTGGCTGCAGCCTTTGTTGGTGGCATTATGGCTAACTCACTCTATCGGGCGGACTTCATCATGATGAACATGAAGATTCAGTGCAATGTCATCTCTGAAGCTTATGCACATGGTGTTAAAAAACTGTTATTC
>CADCFA010000011.1 GCA_902800595.1 uncultured Prevotellaceae bacterium
AACCTGCTTCAGTAGCTCAGTTGGTTAGAGCACCTGACTGTTAATCAGGGGGTCGTTGGTTCAAGCCCATCCTGAAGCGCCAAAGAATGAGTCCTGTAGGTCAATGACTTACGGGACTTTTCTTTTTCTCACATTTCAAATTTGCACCCAAATTGTAGCCAATTCTGAATATTACCTATGAATTTTTTGCAATATTTCCCACTTTTTGTGTGCTTGTGTAGTTGATTATTATCTTCATTCCTGTTACACCTTCAACAAGGATTGCTACTTCCCCATACCTTTGCTCCTTCCAGTCAAGGAGTTGCTGATATATTTTTCGCTTCATAACGATGTCGCTTGCACCTTTTTGAGATTTTCTCCAAGTTTTTCGGCAAAAATATCGAAGTTTTCATTGTTTTTCTTCTCGTTATAAACTAAAGTTTCTCAAAAAGTTGCATAATCCGACAACTTTTATTATCTTTGCACCCATGACAAACAAAGTCGAGTCAACATGAATTAAAAATAAGTTTAACCCCAGGTCAACCCTTATCACAAATAAGGCTCCAAGTAGTCAACTAAAATCTTAAACTACAAGCTTTAAAGGAAGTTCCCTGTATGGGAATGTTTGATTCCCAGTATGGGAATATTATGTTCCCAACGTGGGAACATTTGGTTCCCTTAATGGGAATGTTTTTCGCAAAAGAAGAGAAGCCACCCAACACCTAATGTATCACCTAACAGAACACCTAACAATCTCCTAACAAACACCTAACATACATCTAACATCGGCCTTTTACCTTATTAATAAAAAAAGCACATTTGTCGCGAAAAAACTGGTAAATAATTGGCAAAATATTTGGAATTGCTAAAAAAATTTTGTATCTTTGCACACCGAAAGCGGAAGCGATTCTGCTCACAAAAACGAAAAACGCTGTGGAAAGCGCAAATCGTACTAAGGAAACGGAATTAAGGAAGTAACTTATTATTTAATCATATCTCTATGAGTAAGAAAAATCTTATCATGGGAGAGGTTATGAATGCCTCTCTCGAAACAACGCTCGCCATCGAGCTGTTTCTTAATGACAACTACCTCTTCCGTCACAATGTGCTGAACGGAAAGGTGGAGTTTGCTATCAAGTCTGAAGACCATGAGCCTGTTTCCCGTCCACTGACTCAGGAGGCCCTCAACAGCATCATCCGCAGGGCCAAAAAGGAGCAGGTGTGCGAGAAAGGCAGTCCGAAGACGGAGATTATGGAGTTTGTACATTCTGAGGATGTGCAGACTTATGATCCCATCGGCGACTATCTGGCGAACCTGCCCAAATGGGACGGACAGAACCACATCGCCAAGCTCTTCAACCGCTTGCCTGGCATCACTTCTGAACAGCAGGGGTTCCTGACCATCTGGCTGCGATCCGTCGTGGCCCACTGGCTTCAGATGGACCAGCTGCACGGCAATGAGTGTGTGCCGACGCTGATTGGCGCTCAGGGCTGTGGCAAGACCACCTATTTCCATCGGCTGCTGCCACCATCGTTGCGACAGTATTATCTGGACCACCTGAACCTCTCGAACAAGTTCGATAAGGAGATGGCGCTGACGAACAATCTGCTGGTGAACCTCGATGAGCTCGATGCCATCCGTCGCTCTCAGCATGCAGCCCTGAAACAGACACTCTCGAAGAGCAAAGTCAACGGGCGACCCATCTATGGAGCCTCACAGGAAGACAGGCCTCGCTATGCCTCGTTTGTGGCTACCACAAACAATCCCCATCCGCTGACGGATGCCACAGGTAGTCGTCGTTATATCTGCCTGACGATTCCCAATGGGCAGTATATCGACAACTCGGGGGAGATCGACTACGGGCAGCTTTATGCCCAGGTGGTTTACGAGCTGACAGTTGCCAAGACGCCTTATTGGTTTGACAACAGTGAGGTGGCGCGTATTCAGGAGCTGAACCAGAACTATCTGGAACAGAAAGACATTGCTGAGATGGTGGAAATCTGCTTCCGCAAGCCTCATGAGGGTGAAGCTGCCAAGTCGATGAACTCGAAGATGATGCTGAAGTACATGCAGAAGGACTATCCTTCGGTGGAGATCAACCACAGCAACCGCATCAAGGTGGGACTGGCGATGAAGTCGCTGGGCTACGAGTGGACAGACCAAAGCAATGTTCCTTTCTACAAAGTCGTACCCATCACAGCAGCCTGAGATGTTAGATGACATGTTAGGTGTTTGTTAGGTGTTTAAGCGCCTTTTCAGATGCTAACATTCACAAAATGAGGTAGTTAACAGACATCGATGTTAGATGTTAGGTGTTTCACAGAAAAAAAATGAAAAATAAGAATATGGAAGAGAAAGAACTGAAAGCGAAAGACATTCCTTGGGGTTATGCCAAGTGTTTTAACGATGCATGCAGTCTGAAGGACAAGTGCTTGCACCATCTGGCCCGACTGATGAAATCGGATGGGCGTGATATCGGTCAGGCTGTGTTTCCAACCGCCTGGCAGGACGGCGAGTGCCGATGTTTCAGTGAGAAGAAACTGGTGAAGAAGGCCTGGGGCTTCTCTAAGCTCTATGATAAGATCCCCTATCGTGACAGGGCTGAGGCACGCCAGTGTGTAAGGAGTTACTTCAGTAGTGGCAACGGACCATACTATCGTGCCCATCACGGCGAAAACAAGCTATCGCCCAAACAGCAGGCGGACATTCTGGCAATCATCGCCAAGTTCTGTCCCATCGATGGCGTCAGGTTCGACCACTATGTGACAGACTGGGACTTTGGTTAATCAGGCACGATAAAGACAATATTACTTGATGAGTTTCACGATCTGCTTTTCGGAGGCTTCTGGGAGCAGTTTCTTCAGGTGGGCCAGCATACGCTCGAACGACTCCTGGGGTGTACGGGGACACTGACAAGCCTCGCGCCCAAGCAGGCGCTCTGGTGTGGTGAGCAGCGACCAGCCCCAGCCGTATTCATGTCCATGTCGATCCTGAGGATAGACAAAATCCTCCGTGATGATGCGGCAGGCCATCTGAAGTCGGGTGATATACGCATCGAAACGGCTACGCATCTTCGGACCATTGAAGCCGCAGGCTGCTCGCAGCTCACGGGTGATCATGCTGCCCTGTTCATTCAAGGTAAACAGGATTGCTTCTTCAATGGAGCCCTCCTGTGGTATCGGATGCTGACTGCGCCGATAATTACAGAGATCAGGCCACCAGGCACGACTGACGAAGCCTGCCTTGCCTGCAAAGAACTTGCCATAGACACAGTTACCCTCCGTGACGATCGGACCCTTCCACTTCCACAACGGCCAGTCCCAACCACCATCAGGAAAGACCACATACCGACAGTCATCATCCACCAGATCCTCAGCCGAATAGCCCCTGACGCCACTATCGAGCAAAGGCAGGAACCCCACCTGCTGGATTAGTGCCATCAACTCTGGACAAGAATGTATCTCCATCTGTTTCATCCTTAATAATACTGAATATGATGATGCAAAATTAGGCATTATTTTCCAAATAAAAAGCAAAAAAAAGTAATTTCAACGGATTAATTCAAAATAAAAACTGTATATTTGCACAACTTAAAGTTAACTGATATGGAAAAAAGATCTTTATGGATGCTGACCGCTGTGGTGCTGGTGGCACTCGTGGCAGGTAAGAGCAATGCGAAGGAACGGGCAGAGGTGACAAATCTGCCACGTGTAGAAACCCCTGACAGTGTGAAGACGGTGCCAGAGGGCAGTATATCATCGTGCTACCAGAGAGGAATGCCGTCATTGCCATCACCTCAGATGTCGAGGACTTGCAGGGCGAACTGAATCTCGTGTGGGAGCGTATCCTTCCGATACTTTAAAGAATAGAGAGGATGATGAATATGCGTAACGGACAGACGGAAAAGAAATCCGTGGTAAGGCCTGCTACTCAGGCAAACCTGTTCTATACGGGAGATGCCAGAGAACTACGCGAAGAGGTGGACAGTTTTCTTGCATTGAATCGTGGAAGAACTATATTTAATAATGTGGCGGCGGTCATCGTGCCCCATGCAGGCTATTATTTCTCAGGCAATGTAGCGGCTGCGGCATATATGTCGATTCCTCAGGAAAAGAAGTATAAGCGGATTTTCCTGTTGGGGCCGAGTCACCATGAATGGCTCGACGGGGCTTCGGTGAATACGGATGCTGACTATTACGCAACACCATTGGGTCAGGTGAAAGTGGATCATGAGACGGCTATGGCTTTGACGGAAAAGGATAGCGTATTCCGCTACGAACCCAAGGCGCACGACAGAGAGCATTGCCTGGAGGTGCAGCTGCCGTTCCTGCAAAGGCGGTTTGGAGAGGATTCCATGCCTGCCATCGTGCCGATTATCATCTCTACAAACGATTTCCAGAAGTTGAAACGGATAGCAGAGATGCTGAAGTCGTTTTTTTCTGAAGAGAACCTGTTCGTCGTCAGCAGCGACTTCGCACACTATCCGAAGTATGAGGATGCCTGCAAAGTGGATGCCCTAACTGGCAAGGCCATTGAGAGTGGCGATGTGGAGCAGTTTATTGCCACGCTGGAGAAGAACGCACGTAGTGGTGTGCCTGGTCTGGCCACAAGTGCCTGTGGCGAACTGGCTATTGCCACGCTGATGATGATGATGGACAGCACCTATCAGGTGAAGCATCTGATATATCAGAACTCTGGTGATGCCGAGGAGTCTGATCATAGTCGTGTGGTCGGCTATCATGCGTTTGCCATCATTCGCAACGGACAAGCACTGACGGATACGGACTTTTCTTTATCGAATGACGAGAAGCGGTTATTGAAGGAGATTGCGCTGACAAGTATCAAGGACTCTCTTGGAGGTAAGCCGATCGTAGCACATCCGTCGCTGACGGCTACCCTCCAGCAGAAGTGTGGTGCATTTGTATCGTTGCATAAAGATGGACGGCTTCGTGGTTGTATCGGGCACTTTGGCGAAGATGTGCCTTTGCATGAGATTGTGGCAGAGATGGCGCGTGCAGCTGCCTTCGAAGACCCACGGTTCATGCCGGTGACTTACGACGAGCTGGCTGATATCGATATTGAGATTTCTGTGCTCACGCCCATGCGACGCATTCAGAGTCTGGACGAGTTTGAGTTGCATCGTCATGGCATCTATATCCGTAAGGGCTATCGCAGCGGAACCTATCTGCCACAAGTGGCCGATGAGGTGAACTGGACAAAGGAGGAGTTTGTCTGTCACTGCGCCCAGGACAAGGCAGGCATCGGATGGGATGGCTGGAAGGATGCAGAACTATATGTTTATGAAGCTATCGTGTTCTGATGGAGTGCAGATACTATAAGCAGTTGGACGATGGGAGGATAGAGTGTCAGCTCTGTCCACATCATTGCAAGATAATGAATGGTAAGACGGGCATCTGCAGAAACCGACGCAATCAGGATGGCGTGCTCATCAGCGAGGTGTATGGACAGCCTTGCTCTCTGGCCATCGACCCCATTGAAAAGAAACCGCTCTACCACTTCCATCCTGGCACCAAGTGTCTCTCAATCGCCTGTACGGGCTGCAACTTCCGATGCCTGAACTGTCAGAACTATGAGATTTCGCAGGTTGCGCCATCGGAGGTAGGGCACTATGACCTCTCACCTGAGGCCATCGTAGAACTATGCCAGCAGTACCATTGCCCAGGAATCGCCTACACTTATACAGAACCACTGACATACCTTGAATATATCACAGACACGGCTCGGATGGCTCATGAAGCAGGACTATGGAACATTCTCGTCACAGCAGGTTATGTCTGCCAGGAACCTTTGAAAGACCTGTTGCCGTATCTCGATGCAGCCAATATCGACCTGAAGAGTTTTAACGACGATATCTATAAGCAAGTTAGCGGTGGGCATCTTCAGCCTGTCCTTGACACTATTCTCGCCATGCGTGATGCAGGGGTGTGGATAGAACTGACGAACCTCGTCATCCCTGGTGTGAATGATGACATGCAGATGATTCGCCAGATGTGCCAATGGATTGTCAGCAATGGTCTTTCCGAGAATCCCTTGCATTTCAGCCGCTTCTTCCCTCGATACAAGATGGGGGACATTACTCCAACACCTATCCACACATTAAAGGAAGCAAAGCAGATTGCACAGGAAGAAGGTATCAAGCATGTGTATTTAGGAAACATATAAAGCAAAAAAAAGTAATTTCAACGGATTAATTCAAATAAAAACCGTAAATTTGCACAATTTTAAATTAACTGATATGGAAAAAAGATTCTTGTGGATGCTGACCGCCATCTTGACTTGCGGTCTGACGATAACTTCCTGCTCAAACAATGACACGCCAAGTTTGCCGCAGGATGAGGTGGAAGCCCAACTCTCAAAGATGACACTGCGTGAGAAAGTGGGACAGATGTTCTTCGTACGCATGGAAACACTTGACACTACCATTCACTGGAATGCCTATTCTGACCTTCAGGACAATCCTATCCTTGAGGTGAACAAGACCATGCGCGATGTGAACGCAAACTATCCCATCGGCGGACTCATCCTCTATGCGTGGAATATCGACGACGAGGCGCAACTGGCGAAGTTAATCCCTCAGATACGGGCCCTGAACGGCAATCCCCTGCTCTGTATCGACGAGGAGGGAGGTCGTGTGTCACGCCTCGCCAACAACCCCAACTTCGACGTCAAGAAGTATGAGTCGATGGCTGCCATCGGGGCTACGGGCGACCCGAACAATGCCTACGAGTGCGGCAACACCATCGGCACCTATCTGAAATACTACGGTTTTGACATCGACTTCGCACCTGTAGCCGATGTGAACACCAATCCTGACAATATCATTATCGGTCCCCGTGCCTTCAGCGACGACCCTCAGGTGGCTGCGCCGATGGTGACCAGCTATCTGCAAGGTCTGAAGGATGCAGGTATCACAGGCTGTATCAAGCACTTCCCCGGTCATGGTGACACGAAGACCGACACACATTTCGGTTACGCATCGACTCAGAAAACGTGGAAAGAGATGATGGATTGTGAGATGGTGACCTTCAAGGCTGGCATCAAATGGGGCTGCCAGTTGATTATGACCGCTCATATCGGTGCGCCGAATGTCACAGGTTCAGATATCCCCAGCACGATGTCGTCAGTGATCCTGCAAGACAAGCTGCGCGGCGAACTGGGCTACCAGAACATCATCATCACCGATGGTATGGAGATGGGTGCCATCACCCAGCAGTTCTCGAGTGCCGAGGCTGCCGTGAGGAGCATCCAGGCTGGTGTTGACATTGTGTTGGGTCCGAAGAATCTTGTGGAGGCCTTCGATGCCGTCATCGATGCCGTCAACAAGGGCACCATCAGTGAGGAGCGTATCAACCAGAGCGTGCGCCGAATACTGAAAATGAGGCAATAAGCCAGCATTCGTTCGTATAAACATGAAACATAGCATACTCTTCGTGTGTCATGGAAATATCTGTCGCAGTCCGATGGCAGAGTTTGTAATGAAAGATCTTGTCAGCAAGGCAGGTCTCGACGACCAGTTCCATATCGAGTCGGCAGCCACTTCGACAGAGGAGATCGGCAATGAGGTCTATCCGCCAGCCAAACGGAAGTTGGCCGAACACGACATCTCGTGCAAAGGGAAGACGGCCCGACAGATGACACGCAACGACTACCAGCGCTTCGACCTGCTGATAGGTATGGACTCATGGAATCTGCGCAACATGAACCGCATCTGCGGCGGCGATCCGGATGGTAAAATCCATTTACTGATGGACTACACGAATCGTCCTGGTGATGTAGCTGACCCTTGGTACACTGGCGACTTCGAAGCCACCTGGCGCGATGTCCTCGAAGGTTGCACTCAGCTGTTGAAAGAATTCAAATAAAAAGTGAAACTACGTTAAAAACGTAGCCTTATTCTTGTGCAGATAAGTTAATCATATTAACTTTGTGCCTCACAAAGATTATTCATACCCAACCATTTATGAAGACTAAAAGTATTATCATTCTAAGCTCAGTGGCAGCCTTATGCACCATGGGTCTAATGGCCTCTCAGCATATAGACTGGGCAGTTAATTATAGCGATGCCAGCGGCGACATTGCCAAATCAGAGCGTTTCTCTCTCAGGCAATCTGTGGAGAAGCTCACCAACATGGAAGAACTCATCCAAAACGACTCTGCATATAAGGATGGTATCGTGACGGCCTACGTAGAGGTACTAAACGATATGAATGAAGCCCGTAAGACAGTGACCAACGTGAATAACGCTCTGACACAGAACATCATCAATGCCTCACTGGCCTACACTACCCTACAAAGACAGAACAAGCTGGCCAACCATTTCATCGAAATCACCGACAAGTATCTGGAGACAGCCGAGGGTGATGACCGTCTGAAGTTCGTACGTGACCAGTGGGTAGATTACCAGACGCAGAGTTGCAATCTGAGCCAGGAACTGAATATCAGTACCAGATTGACTAGTGTCATACCTCCCGAAAAGATGAACGCTATGGCTGATGAGATCCTCAAGGATGTTTCTGCTATGCAGAAAGAAGGGAATGATTTAGTTATGGCAATAAACACTATGTATAATGCCTCAGAAGTGATGAGGGCCTACAATCATTTCACCAATAATCTTTCGAATGTCATCAAGCAAAACCAAACTGCGATTTATCGTGTGCCTTGTCTCATGACTGAGATCATCAGCTCAACTGCTGAAGGCAATAAACTTTCTTTCCTCTAAATAAAAATATTAGGTATATGCGTAAATGGATTTCTATTCTTCTGTTGTTGCTGATCCCCTGTATATCAAGGGGGCAGACCCAAACCTATTATCAGTATAAGACGGATGAAGCCACGCTGGTGTTCTTCGACAAGAATCTCTCGCGCTACATTCCTCACATGATACGTATGTATCAGAATGGCAAGGCGCTTCACAAGCAGATATGGACCACAGACTCCGTGTATCGGCCTGAAGCACCCCTGCTGTTGTTGACAGACTGGGAAGACGACGGTAACGGCGGTGCGACACCATTGCCGCGTTCTCTGATCCAGATCGGCATGGCGCCACTGAACATGTCGTACTATATTAATCCGTCGAGTGAACGATACCGTCAGCTGTTCAAGCACGAATACACGCACATTGTCATGACTGACAAGTACAACAAAAGGGACTTAAACTGGCGCCGCTTCTTCGGTACGAAGGTGGGCACCGACAATTCGCAGCCCATCTCAGCCCTGTGGAGCTATCTGAGCGTGCCACGCTGGTATGCGCCCCGTTGGTATCATGAGGGAATCGCCTGTTTCATGGAGACCTGGCTCGGCGGTGGTGTAGGACGTGCCTTAGGCGGCTATGACGAGATGTACTTCCGCAGCATCATCGACGGCGGTGACAAGCTCTTCTCGGTGGTAGGTCTGGAAACGGAAGGTTCGACGATGGACTTCCAGGTGGGTGCCAACGCCTATCTCTATGGTACCCGTTTCGTGAACTACCTCACCAAGACCTACGGCTACGAGAAGATGATCCAGTTCTATAACAGAACGGCTGACAGTCGCACATTCTTCGGCAAACAGTTCAAGAAGGTCTATGGACAGTCACTCAGAAAAGTATGGAACGACTGGAAGGAGGACGAGAAGCAGCATCAGGAAGAGAACCTTGCTGCCATCCGCCAATATCCCATCACAGAGACCACACCGCTGACTAAAGAGCCGTTGGGCTCAGTGTCACCCTTTGTCTATGACCCAAATACAGGAAAGGCCTATGCCGCCATGAACGCCCCTGGTGGCTTCGCACACCTGACGGAGATCGACTTGCAGACTGGTGAGCAGAAGAAACTGAAAGATATCTACGGCATCCAGCTCTATAACCCAGCTTTTGTAGCCCTCGACTGCAAAGGACAGCGTCTCATCTATACATCGAACAATGCGAAGATGCGTGGCTTGGAGATTTACGACATTCAACAGAATAAGGTTGTTAAGAAGAAAAAGTTCCAGCGCATCAACAATATCGTGTATGACAATACCCACGATTGCCTTTACGGCTTGTTCTCCAACGGCGGAACACAGTCGATTGTGCGTTTGGATCGCGACTTGGAGAACCCGGAAGTGATTTATGCCTTCCCGTTTGGCGTGAGTGTCTTTGACGTGGATATCAGCCACGACGGCAAATGGCTGTCGTTCACCAGCCAGGGAGACAACGGTGAGCACACACTTCTGCTGTTCAATACAGAAGAGCTGGCTAAGGCTATCTTCAAGCCCGTGAAACTGATTACCTGGGAAGACAGCAACTTAGGACAGTTCCGCTTCTCGCTCGATGACAAGTATCTGATCGGCAGCTCTTATTATACTGGTGTCTCCAACCTCTGGCAGATCAACCTGGAGACACGCGAGATGGAGATGCTTACCAATACCGATATCGGCCTCTTTGCACCATTGGAGATTACGCCTGGTCAGTTGTTGGCACTCCAGTTCAAGCGCGACGGACTGCAACCCGTCTTACTCTCCCGTGAGGTGGTGAAGGATGCCAATGCCGTGAAGCTCTACGGCCAGCTCGCCTATGAGAACAATAAGGAGGCGATGGAACAGGTAGGTCTGCTCAGGGACTCCCTGCCCAGGACGGAGTTCGGCGATGTCTATAACAACATCAGTTCCTACAATGTAATGAAGGAGATGAAGTTTGGAGGAGCCTATCCGATCCTTACCGGCTTCACCGATGCCGACTCATGGAATCATATGACGCCAGTGCTGGGTTACCGCTTTATCATCAACGACCCCGTGGGACTGAGCTCCATGAAATTGACTGTCGGTACTTCACCTTGGAGTAATAACAAGTGGAAAAACAAATTCCACATAGATTTCGACTGGAAATACTATTTCTGGACCCTCAAGGCCGCCTGGAACCACACCGACTTCTACGACCTGTTCGGTCCGTTGAGAAAAAGCCGTAAAGGCTATGTGGTGTCGTTAGCCTACGATTATACCTATTCATTAATCACGCCGTATTCCAGATCATGGGGGTTCTCTGTGGCTACCTACGGCGACATGGATGCGCTGCCGTTATTTCAGGAGATTGAGGTGAAGGATGTTACGTCAATGCAGACAGCCTCGATTTATGGAAAATGGTCAAAGACCCGCACCTCGTTAGGTGGTGTGATGAAGGAACAAGGCTACGAACTTGGTGCCGAGGGTTACGGCTATCTGGCTGGTGGGCGGTTCTATCCTTCCATAGAGGCCATGGGTGACTTCGGCACATTGGTACCTTTCGACAGAAACACCTCTTTCTGGCTCCGCACTGCTGCCGGACACAGCTTCGGTGATGAAGAGAGCGTCTTTGGCAACACCTACTTCGGTGGTTTCCGAAACAACCGTGTTGACAATCGCAATACCTTCCAATACCGCACGTCAATGGCGATGCCTGGTGCCGACATTGATGCCATCAAGGCGCACTCCTATGCCAAAGCAACGGCAGAGCTCAACCTTCGTCCCCTACGCCTCAACGACTTCGGTGCCCTGTTCTGCTATCCTACATGGATACAGTGCTCACTGTTCGGAACAGGACTGTCTGCATGGAACCCCGGTGAATCGCATAAGATGTATTACAGCACAGGTATTCAGCTAACCACCGAACTGGTGTTTATGAACTATCTTAAAACCACCCTGTCGCTGGGTTATGGTCACCTGTTTGCACCAGAAGGATTCCCCAGCGGAAGACATGGTAATGAATTTATGATTTCTTTAAAGCTACTATAATGTCATTTGTCGCAGCACTTCTACCAGTAGTCATCTATATCTTTATCGTCTATCAGATCGACAACTTCTCGCTTATGAGTGTAAAACGCCTTATCCTGCTAATTCTAAGTGGCATGCTGACAGCATTGGTCTGCTTCGGTCTGTTCCAGTTGACAGGACCGATTCTTTCCGAGAGTCAATCGGATTCTGTCAACCCCATCATAGAAGAGATGGTCAAAGCCATACCACTTTTGTTTTTAGCCGCCCGCAAGAAGATGGTGTTTTTCATCGATAGCGTTATCAGCGGTGCAGCCGTAGGTGGTGGATTCTCCATTCTCGAGAACCTGTTCTACCTGTTACTTGGTGATGAGTTGGGCATGGGTACCGTACTCTTTCGCGGGTTGGAAGTGGCACTCGTCCACATGGGTTGTAGTGCGATTGTAGCCGCAGGTCTCATGCTGGCAGTCCGTATGGTAGAACGTTCCCGTTCCCGATTAGGCCTCAAAAAGAGTGATGTCGCAATGTCGGTATTTCTTTTGTTTGAAGCACCTGTGCTGCACGTGTTTCACAACACCTTTCATTTCACGCCACTGGTGCAGTTCATTTTCGTTCTCGGCACCCTGGGTGGTCTCTTGATGTGGACTTACTACTACGATGTTGACATGATTCATCGTTGGATTGACAAAGGTCTCGACAAGCAGTTCGCCTTGCTGGACTCCGTCAAGAGCGGTCAGCTGGACAATACCACAACAGGCAGGTTCTTGTTATCTGTCAAAGAGAAATTTCCGCCAGAGGACTTTTTCGACATCATCTGTTATGTGCAACTGCATGTGGAGCTGTCGGTGGCTGCCAAGAGCCGAGTGATGGTTCGGGAATCTGGTCTGGTGAAAGATCTTCCTTTGTCGGATGAGAATAAGGCATTAATTCTCTCTCAATACGAGGAATACAAACTTCTCGAGCAAAGATTAGGTAAGGTAGCCAGAATGACCATCGCTCCTATCGTAAAATATTATCCTGCTGATTATAAAGCCCTTGAGGACCTGCGGGCAGAATGTAAATCATAGTTAGATGACCATACTGATTACCATTCTGGTTTACTTCGCCATACTCTTTGCTATCAGCCATCTCACAAGCAAGAAGGCTGATAACAGCACGTTCTATCGGGCTAACCGACGGGCGCCCTGGTATATGGTGGCTTTTGGCATGATCGGAGCCTCTATCTCAGGTGTTACCTTTGTCTCTGTGCCTGGAATGGTACTTACTTCCCAAATGACCTATCTGCAAATGTGTCTTGGTTTCATCGTGGGTTACTTTATCATTGCCTTCGTACTGCTGCCGCTCTATTATCGTCTGAACCTCACCACTATCTACACCTATTTAGGTCAACGGTTAGGGGAGCGTTCTTATCTGACAGGCGCCAGCTTCTTCCTGTTGTCGAAGATGACAGGAGCTGCAGTCAGGTTCTATGTGGTCTGCATCATCCTGCAACAGTTTGTGTTCACCCCTGCCGGCATCCCCTTTGCAGTGAATGTGGTAGTGATGGTGATGCTCATCTGGCTCTATACCCGTCGTGGCGGTATTGGCACACTGGTGTTTACCGACTCGTTTCAGACACTCTGTCTGTTTACTGCCCTCGTACTGATCATATTAGAGGCTATGAGTCAGTTGCATCTGTCTGTGGGAGAAGCCATAAGCGTTATCAGCAATAGTCCGATGAGCAACGTGTTCGTCTTCGATGACTGGATATCGCCACACAACTTCTGGAAACAGTTCCTGAGTGGTGTGTTTGTAGCTATCGTGATGACAGGACTTGATCAGGATATGATGCAGAAGAACCTCACATGCAAGACTTTACGTGATGCCCAGAAAGATATGTGTACTTATGGTATGGCCTTTGTGCCTGCCAACCTGTTGTTTCTCACACTTGGCGTCTTACTCACGATGGTTCTTGGTACAGGTATGAAGGGTGATGAACTATTACCTACCTTCATCCAGAGCACCACTTCTAATGCATCACTATTCACGCTGCATTTATTCATCCTCGGCATTTTGGCTGCCTCGTTCTCAAGTGCAGACTCCGCCCTCACCTCACTGACAACCTGCTATTGTGTAGATATACGACGAAAAGCTGGTGACGAGAAGCTCCGGAAGCGTACGCACATCATCATGTGTCTGTTCTTCGTTCTCTTCATTCTCTTATTCCGCCAGCTCAACTCCACCTCGCTGATTGATGCTATCTATATCCTGGCAAGCTACACCTATGGTCCCTTGCTCGGTCTGTTTGTGTTCGGACTCTTCACAACGAAACACCCCAAAGACCGTCTGGTGCCATATATCTGTATCGTCTCTCCCCTGCTCTGCTACGCACTCGACAGTATGACAGGTCACCTCTTCGGCTATCATTTCGGCTATGAGCTGCTGATGCTTAATGGGACACTTACCTTCGCAGGCCTTTGGCTGACAGCGACCAGAACAATATAACAAAGATTATCTATAATTCAAAAAACATAGCACTATGAACTTGAATCTTACTGTCAATATCAAAATGCCAGAACATCGCCTGCGCCAGGAGGTAGTAAACCTGTGCCGCGCTACAGGCAAACCTATTCTGAAACTGTCTACCAAAGATTATCTGGAACACGATATGGGACACTGGGTAGAAGAATTCGGCTCGGCAGGACTCGTGAACATCGAAGTGTTCAATGAACTGCAGCATACGATTACGGGGTGGCCAGGCGGCAAACCCGGTGCCGATGATACTTATCGCCCTGAACGTGCGTTGCCTTACCCCAAACGTATCGTTGTGTTTTCACCACATCCTGATGATGATGTCATCTCGATGGGTGGCACCATCAGGCGTTTGATGCAACAAGGACACGACGTACATATCGTTTACGAGACCAGCGGCAACATTGCCGTTGGCGACGAAGAGGTGTCACGCTTCATGCATTTCATCAATGGGTTCAACAAGATCTTCGCTAATGGCTCCGATGAAGTGATCAAGCACAGCTATCAGAGTGTGAAAGCTTTCCTGAAGAATAAGCAAGAAGGTGGTCTCGACAATGAGACGGTGCTGCGCCTGAAAGGACTGATCCGACGTGGTGAGGCGCGCCTCGCCTGTGCCTATAATGGGATTGACAGCGATCATATCCACTTCCTCGATTTACCCTTCTATGAGTCAGGAAAAATTGAGAAGCTACCGATGACTGAACGTGATGTTATGCCCATTCAGCAACTGCTCGCCGAGATCCAGCCTCATCAGATCTATGTGGCTGCAGATCTTGCAGACCCTCATGGCACTCATAAGAAATGTACCGATGCCGTATTGGCAGCCATCGACGAAGAGAAACAAAAGATGGAATCACGCCGTCCAGATATACAGGAAGAGGGCAACGACTGGCTGAAAGACTGTCGTGTATGGATGTACCGGGGTGCCTGGGCAGAATGGGATGTAGCCGATATTGAGATGTGTGTGCCGATGAGTCCTGAGGAACTGCGTGAGAAGCGTAATGCCATTCTGCGCCATCAGAGCCAGATGGAGAGTGCCCCCTTCCTTGGCAACGACGAACGGCTGTTCTGGCAGCGTGCCGAAGATCGCAATCGTGCAACAGCTAAGATGTACGACGATCTGGGGATGGCCTGTTACGAAGCGATGGAGGCATTTGTGGAATATAAGTTCCAGTGATTTAGGACTTTAGCTTTGCTCGAAAGTAGGCTGCCCCTCGGAAATATCCAAATAAATTTGGTATTTCGCTCGATTTACACTACCTTTGCACCCAAAATTTGAGAAAAGATGAATATAGAAGCATTGATCAGCAAAGCTGCACAAGAAGCCGTAAAGGCTCTTTATGGCATGAATGCCACAGAGAAGATGCTGCAGCTACAGAAAACGAGAAGTGAATTTGAGGGTAACCTGACGTTAGTTGTTTTCCCCTTTGTCAAGGCTGCGAAGAAGAGTCCTGAGCAGACCGCACAGGAGATCGGTGAGTATCTGCAGATGAACTGCTCTGCTGTGGAGAAATTCAACGTGGTGAAGGGTTTCCTGAACCTCAGCATCGGCGATGGTGCCTGGCTGGAGCTTCTCAAGGTCATAGATGCCGATGAGCACTTCGGCACGAAGCAGGCTACGGAAGATTCCCCCCTCGTGATGATCGAATACTCTTCGCCTAACACCAATAAGCCCCTGCACCTTGGACATGTGCGTAACAACCTGCTCGGATGGTCGTTGGCACAGATCATGGAGGCCAATGGCAACAAGGTGGTGAAGACCAATATCGTGAATGATCGTGGTATCCATATCTGCAAGTCGATGCTCGCTTGGTTGAAGTATGGCAACGGCGAGACACCAGAGAGTTCTGGTAAGAAAGGTGATCATCTGATTGGCGACTATTATGTGGCTTTCGATAAGCACTATCGTGAGGAGGTAAAGGAGCTCGTTGCCCAAGGCATGGACGAGGAAAAGGCCAAGCAAGAGGCACCACTCATCAAAGAAGCTCATGAGATGCTTGTGAAATGGGAACAGAACGATCCTGAGGTACGTGCCTTGTGGGAAAAGATGAACAACTGGGTGTATGCCGGATTTGATGAGACTTACAAAAAGTTGGGTGTAGGTTTTGACAAAATCTATTACGAAAGCCAGACCTACCTAAAAGGTAAGGCTAAGGTGGAGGAAGGTCTTGCCAAAGGTCTTTTCGAGCGCCATGAGGACAACTCCGTATGGGCTGATCTCACCAACGAAGGTCTGGATCAGAAGCTGCTACTCCGTTCTGATGGCACATCTGTGTATATGACACAGGATATTGGTACCGCCGAGATGCGTTTCCAGGACTATCCCATCGACAAGATGATTTATGTTGTTGGTAATGAGCAGAATTACCACTTCCAGGTACTCTCTATCCTGCTCGACCGCCTGGGCTTCAAGTGGGGTAAGGAGCTGGTTCACTTCTCTTATGGTATGGTGGAGCTGCCTAACGGTAAGATGAAGAGTCGTGAGGGAACTGTTGTTGATGCCGACGACCTGATGGAACTGATGGTCAGCGATGCTTTGAAAACATCGATGGAACTGGGAAAATTTGATGACATGACAGAGGAAGAACGCAACGAGATAGCCCGTATTGTAGGTATGGGTGCCTTGAAGTACTTCATCCTGAAAGTCGATGCTCGCAAGAACATGCTCTTCAATCCGGAAGAAAGTATCGACTTCAACGGTAATACCGGTCCGTTTATCCAATATACCTACGCTCGTATTCGCTCGATTCTGCGCAAGGCCTCTGGGCTGTCTAGTATTGCTAGCCTGCCTAGTAATTCTAGCCTCTCTAGCAAAGAGATTGAGCTGATTCAGAAGATGAATGAGTTTAGCGCTGCTGTAGAACAGGCTGGCAAGGACTACTCACCCAGCGGTATAGCAAATTACTGCTATGAGCTCACAAAAGTGTTCAACCAGTTCTATCACGACTATTCTATCCTGAACGAGGCCGATGCCGATAAGAAGGCAGTTCGCCTCATGTTGGCTAAAAATGTCGCCAAGATTATCAAGAGCGGTATGGGCCTTCTCGGCATCGAAGTACCGGAACGCATGTAATGCAGAATCCTCCAGATTATAGACACGACACGGTACTGCCCTTACCGCCTGAGGTGAGGGCAGACGCATGGGCGGTGGATGCAGCCTGTTCCGGTAATCCCGGTCCGATGGAATACCAAGCCATCGATCTGCAGACGGGAGCTCGCGTATTCCACTATGGACCTATTCACGGCACGAACAATATCGGCGAATTTCTGGCTATTGTTCATGCCCTGGCTTTGGCTTGGCAACAGGGACTTCACAACAAGACCATTTACTCTGATTCTTACAATGCCATTCTCTGGGTGAGCAAGCGGAAATGCAAGACCAAACTTGAGCGCACACCCCAGACAGAACAGCTTTACCAGATCATTGCCCGTGCAGAGCATTGGCTGCAGACACATAACTTCAGAAACCCGATAATCAAGTGGGAAACCCAGAAATGGGGCGAGGTTCCTGCAGATTTTGGGCGCAAATAATAGTTACAGTCTTTTGCTGTTGATGCGGGAGCGGGTGGATCGGAGGGTACTCTCGCTGATGCCCATGATACGCTGGATGTCCTCGTCGCTCTTGCCCTCATGCTCAAGGACAGCGAAGAAGATGTATTTCGGTGAGAGATGGTCGTACTCTGTTTCCATCTCATTGACGAAAGGCAGATCTCTCATCTTATAGTATTCCAGATAGTTGATAAAGTCATTCTTACCCCATCGCACAGTAGTGCCTCCCGCCTCGATGGCATCGTAGAGTTCCCTGCCTTTGGCGAGGATGCCAGAGTGACGTTGCGTCAGGTCACTGATCTTCTCATGCAGCTTATTGATCTCTGCGGCACTGGCTTTGCCGCTGTTCTCCAACTCCGCTGCCTTCTTGGTGTAGGCATCCAGTTGCATCTTGCTTTCCGCCAGTTCCTTCTTGAACTTCATGCCTTGACGGCTCTTATAGCCGAGGAAGGCAACGATGATTGTTGTCAGGGCAAGAAGTCCTAATCCCCAGGTCATATACTTCTCCCGCATATCCCTGACGGCAGTATCCTTGTCGTATTTTGCCTGAATTTCCGCTATCTGATCTTCCCTTTGCCCTTCATAGAATTGCTCCTGAATTTTGAGGATACTATCAGCCAAAGCATTAGCTTGTTCGAAATCCTTCCGTTCCATGCTTTGCTGACGCATCGCTTTCAAAATATCAATCCTCACAACACTATTTGTCGCATTTTTAGTCTTATTTAATGCTTTTTCCCATAAATCACTAGCCTTTTCAACACTATCTTCTTTAAGATATATCATTGACAAAGTTCTGTAAGCATAAGGAAGTCCTTTGAGGTCAAGTGCCTTTTTCAAATAAATTTTGGCAAGTTGAGGATCTTCTTTTTCGTATATTCTCCCAATATTGGTATAAAGGTATGACCTACCCTCGTTAGGCATAGAATTGATAAGGGAAAGGCATTTGTTAAGGCATACAGTAGCACTATCTTTCATGCCTAAGTGAAGATAATCTGAAGACATGTATTGCAGAGCAACGGCTTGTTTTTCTTCATCTTTCAGATCTGAAGCTATTGATAAAGCCTTCTTGGCATACTCGATTGCCAAATGATTTTCATGAGATTCACCATTATAAAATGCAAGCTTCTCAACAATTTTATGTTTAACAAGATTGTTATTTGTTTTATTGGCTTTCTCTTCTGCTTGTTTTAGAAGTATAATTGTTTGGGGAGTGTTATGAAAAGAAAGAAAAGCTACACCTTTGTAATAATATGAACGAGCAAGTTTCTCATTGTCAGTATAATCCTCATAATAGTTGATACAGAAGTTGATTGCACTATCAGATTCTATTGGAATCCATTTCCGATACTTGACCTCTGTCATTAGTAGGTAATAATATGCAGAATCCGTCTTATTGTGAATCGTCTCCATTGGGATATTTTCTAATATAAAGAGTGCGGAATCCACCTTGTCGTGAACCAACAAGGTATCTATCTGTTCCAATTGTCCTGTCACACCCCCTCCTTTGCATCCCATCATAAAGACAGTTGCAAGTAACAAAAGGGACAGGATACAACGCTTTTTCTTTCTCATGCTGCAAAGGTACGATAATTAATCCAAAAACGAAAATAATCCATCTATTTTCTTAGTAGCGTATGTTATAGTATCATTTCGTATTCGGAATTTGCTGCATTTTCCGCCAGACTATTTTGTTGCATAAGATGCAACATTCTCATTTTTAAAGTGTTGCGCTTAGCCTGCATTCGCAACAGCATATTGAGAAAAGAATCAAAAACGCTTGGAAGAAAGTATTTTTGATTATAAATTTGCAAAACAGAAACGCTCCACATTGTCTGAATAGACACCCAAATGGGGCAAGTATTAACAAAATAAGAATGAACAAAATGGAAAAAAGAAATCTTTTGATACTCCTGCTTGGAGGTGTGATGATGGTACCAACAATGTGTATGGCTTATCCAGACAGAGATTGTACAGGTGGGGATGATGAGCATATAGATGTCCATCGTAGCCCCAAGCACAATCCTTATGTTTACATCTCATATAACGAATGTAATGGGACAACTCTTATAACTTTCAACTCTACTATTGACAATGCAGAGATTCTGGTTTATCAGAATGGTGTGGAAATAGATTATCAATTACTCGATGCCACTGCAGGAACACAGATTCCAATAGATCTGTCTGCCTATGGCACGGGGGAGTTCACCATCCAAGTAAAAAGATACTCCACGCTGTTAGCGACATACAGCATTACACTTTAAGAAGAAATAATCAATCCGGAACGATTATAAATGTGCCCACAACTATAAAGATGGGGGAGGAATGCCGAAAGACCTTAGGATTAGGCAATAATAACAAACAAATTAATAACAAAAATTATGGATAAATTATTTTTGAACGTTCTTCATGAAGAAGAAAAGATGGACGAGAATTCTCTTGACATGCTAAAAGGAGGCACGGGCGGCAGTTGTTCTGGTCAATTTTGCAGTCCAAATTACTGCTCACCAAATAGTGAGCACGGACAGAAATAAGTAAACGTCAAATCAAAGAGAGTACGTATGTTTTCCATTAAAGCATACTTATTAATAACTGATTAGAAATGAGGTTACGCAACTTTGGGGTTGATACTGATGTCTAATTATATATAAAGGAAAGAAACGTTATGAAGAAGATTGTTTTGTTCACATTTATATGTCTGAGCAGTTTGTCACATGCCCAAAACCGTATTAATGGAGTTGTGGTTGATGAGCATCAGGAACCAGTTGCCTTTGCCAGTATTGCATTGTTACAGGAGTCGGACTCTGCCTTTATCTGTGGAGTGACTTCCGATGAAAAGGGAACTTTCTCGTTGGATTACGACTACTCAGGGAAACTGCTGAGGGTAAGTTATGTGGGATATACCACCCAATACCAGAAGCCCTCGCAGAATATGACCATCTCACTGGAGCCAAAGGCAATGGCTATCGGCGACGTAGTGATAACCGGCAGTCGGCCTGCTTACAAAATGAAAAACGGTGTACTGATTGCTCCTGTCGAGAACACAGCCCTCAGCCAACTTGGCGATGCCAAAGATGTGTTGGCTCAACTGCCTTTAGTAACTGGTGACAACGATAAATTCCAAGTTTTGGGAAGAGGTAAGACTGCCATCTATATCAACAACCGTCTGATACGGGCCCCCCAAGAACTGTCAGAAATCAAGAGCAATTCAATTAAGGACATCAAGGTGGAAACAAATCCAGGTTCAAAATACGCAGCAGAAGTCGGCGCAGTCATAAAAATCGTGACCTTAAAACCTGTCGGCGAAGGATTGGGAGGTGAGATCATATTGCGCTACAACAGGCAAACCAAGAACCAACATTACGAAACAGCCCGTTTAAACTACCGCCATCAGGGATTAGACTTGTTTTTCAGTGGCGATTACGGCTATTACGAATACATAGCTGATCAGACCAGCAATCATAATTTCATGTTCGGTAGCATGCCGATTCATGCCAAAACCGATGACAAGATTGGCAATAAGAATTATCAGTACATTTATCTGACAGGAGGTTGCAACTATAGCATAAGCAGTAAGCAACTGGCAGGTGTCAGATACAATTTCTTCAAACTATTTCCTTATGAAACCTATATGGAATCCATCGGTTCCTATACTGCGGGCAGTAAGACTTCTAATTATAAAGGCATCAGCGAAAAAGACGAGTGGTTCAGAGGCAGGCACCATGTAGATGCTTACTATCAAAACGAATTTTCAGAAAAGTGGCAGTTGAATATAAACTTGACATATTTTGGAAGAGAAACAACGACTGGAGGGTATCAACGTGAATGGAAGGACGGATTGCCTTCTGAGGTAAGGAATGAGAGCCTGCAGAAGCCACGGCTTTGGGCCATGAAGGTGGTGAACACCAACCAGTTGTTTGGAGGGATGATGGAATGGGGCGCAGAGATCACGGACACAAGAACAGAGCAAAATTACAAGATGTTTAATGAGGAAGTAGCCCAATACATCCCAAGCACAGCTACCCTTTCGAAACAAAAATCCCAAAGCGTGTTTGTCGATTATAATCGTCAGTTCGGGCTATTGTCAGCAGCAGTAGGCTTGAGATACGAGCATGTGGATTTCGACAGTGAGATTAACTATAAGCATAATAGCGAGGCGAGCCGTATTTACAATAATCTTTTCCCGTCGTTCTCACTATCATACAATAGCGACAAGTTTAATCTGTCTTTGGGGTATCGTACTATTGTCCAGCGTCCTGGCTACTATGAACTGAGAGGAGAAGTACAATATAACAGCAGTTATAGTGCGGAGTGCGGCAACCCAGCACTCCAACCTACTTATGACAACTGCCTGTCATTTATGGTAGGACACCGTAACCTTATGATAGATGCATCATACGATTATCTGGATAACGCTTGTCTGTTCTATAGCCGTGTCATGGCTGGCCATCCAATGACCTTGGCAAGTTTTATGAATCACGATATGCAGACTTATCATGTGAACTTGATTTACTCACCAACCATTGGTGCTTGGAAACCATCTCTCCTAATAGGTACAGAAGGACAGGTTTTAAATGACAACAGCCAAAGTTTCAGCGGATCTGCCTTGACCTATCAGTGGAAAAACATCTGGTCACTTCCTGGCAAATGGACTATCACATTCAACTTAGACGGACATTCTGCCAGATGGCAACAGTTTATGTACGAGAAACCAGCGTTCAGTGCAAATATAAGCATTAGAAAGGATATTGGCAACTGGCAACTAAGAGTTGGTGCGCTTGACATCTTTAACACCTCTCGCGAACGTTGGTGGATGAATACTTATGGCACACGTTTTGAGAAGTGGAATAACCCTCATGAGCATGGCTTCTATGTCCGTGTACAGTACACCTTCAACCCTGCCAAGTCGAAATATAAAGGTGGACAGGCAGGACAGAGTGAACTAAACCGACTTTAATGCCTGTGATATGTTTCATCAATTCCCCATCATAAACCAGCATGATGCTATGGAATGTGGCATAGCCTGCCTACAGATGATCTGTAGGTACTATGGACGCAGTTACGACACAGAAACCATGTCGCAATACTGTCATGCCACCACAGAAGGGGTCTCGATGTTGGGTATCAGTCAGGCTGCCAATGCCTTAGGGTTAGAGACTGTCAGTGCAAAACTGTCGGTGGAAAAGTTGATGGCGGCTCCTCTACCATGTATCATTCACTGGAACCAGAACCACTTTGTAGTATTATATAGGGTTAGGAAAGGTAGGAAATTCTATGTAGCAGATCCAAGCAAGGGACTGACGATCTACTCTGCAAAGGAATTTTTGAGGGGTTGGCTAAGCAGCACAGACATAGGCGAAAGGAAAGGCGTGGGTATGTTCATAGAGCCGACAGAGGAATTTTATAAAAAAACAATAGCAATGAAAAAAGAGAACCATTCACTAAAATTCCTGATGCGGTATTTCAGGCAGTATAAGGGACAGTTAGCAATAATAGCTCTAACATTGCTTATTGGGAGTGGGCTACAGCTGGTACTGCCCTTCCTGACCCAACAGATTGTAGATACAGGTATTAAGCATAAGAACATTGACCTGATTTGGCTTATCCTTGCAGGCCAGCTGATGCTGGTGGTGAGCCGAACGGCAGTAGATTTTCTGCGACGTTGGCTGCTGCTCAAGGTGAATATGAAGATTAATATCGCGCTGATAAGCGATTTCTTCGTGAAGTTGCTTCGTCTGCCCATGTCATTCTTTGATACGAAACTGATGGGCGACCTGATGCAGCGTATGGGTGATCATTCACGAGTAAACACCTTTCTGACGCAGCAGTCGATGAGTACAATGTTTGCCATTGTGACACTGCTCGTGTTTTCTGGAGTGCTCTATTGGTATGATCCGATAATCTTTATGATCTTCCTTGCTGGAACGATACTCTACGGCGGATGGATGATGCTCTTTCTCCGCCGAAGAAAGGTGCTCGATTATGAATTGTTCGCCCGTCAGGCAGAGAACAATAACAAAACCTATCAAATGATCACATCGATGCAGGAAATCAAGTTGCAATCATGTGAACAGCGGCGGACCGACGAATGGCGACAGGTACAAAACGACCTGTTAGGTACACAGGCGAAGTGCTTACGGCTGAAGCAACAACAAGAGGCTGGCTGCATTCTGATTAATGAAATAAAGAACATCATCATCACCGTCATTGCAGCAACAGCTGTCATCAACGGACATCTGACACTCGGCATGATGCTTGCCATCCAATATATTATCGGTCAACTGAATACGCCCGTTAACGACTTGATGGATTTCTTCTATGCCATGCAGGACGTGAAGATTTCTCTGGAACGCATCAACGAGATACACAAGGCAAAGGAAGACCACATAGCGGACTGGCGATGGAAGTTCTATCGCAATGGTAAGAAGGAGATAGAACTTCAGGGGGTGAACTTCAAATACGATCCGCACAGCCCGAAATGGACACTTCAGGATGTAACATTCAAGATACCAGAGGGCAAGGTGACTGCCATCGTAGGGGCATCGGGCAGCGGTAAATCGACCATCATCAAGCTATTGCTGAAGTATTATACCGTCTTTGAGGAGTACGGACAGGGCAATATCAACCTCGGTGGATGGTTCTTGTCACTCTATGATATTAAATGGTGGCACAATCATTGTGGTGTGGTGATGCAGGACGGTGTAATCTTTTCGGAATCCATCGCCCGCAACATCGCAGTCAGCGACGGTGAGATTGACAAAGAGAGGCTGATACGGGCAGCAGAGATTGCCTGTTGCAAGGACTTTATCATGAGTCTGCCATTGAAGTTCGACACAAAGATAGGCCGAGACGGTGTAGGACTGAGTCAGGGACAGAAGCAGCGCATCCTTATTGCCAGAGCTGTCTATAAGGATCCAGACTTCATCTTCCTCGACGAGGCCACCAACTCGCTTGATGCCAAGAACGAACGGCATATCGTAGAGAATCTGGAGAAGTTCTATCAGGGCAAGACAGTTGTGGTAGTAGCCCATCGACTTTCGACCGTAAAGCATGCCGACCAGATAGTAGTGTTAGACAAAGGACACGTGACTGAAATCGGTACGCATGAAGAATTAGTGAAAAAACGTGGTATGTATTATGATCTTGTCCGTAACCAATTGGAACTTGGATAGCTCCTGCTAATACCTTGTTATTTAGCCATTACAACAAGCGTTTGAGCGGTAAATAAGGTGGTTTAATTCTTTTTAACTTACATTACAAGCTTGCAATCTGATTTTTTTAATATATTTGCAAGCAAAATTGCAATTTTGGACTTTGTGTTAGTGTTTTAATTAGGAAAATGACCGATATACTACTATCCAGTTTCCTTAGCTTGTTTGCCTTGTTTGGCAAGGAAGAAAATGTGGATGCGGCATGGGCGAAAACCATGCTGGAAAACTATCTGCGCCATCATTTCGGAATCAGAAACATCGAGTCTTACCTCGGTTTCTACAGCGATCTGCGAAACGTCTATGAGATGTCCGACGTGACGGGCATGGATCCTCAGGCTACCGTTGACGGCATCTGTACAGAGCTGAAAAGTAAGATCTCACACGTAGAGGCCTCGCTGCTGCTGTTGCGTTTGATGGAATTCTGCAACTATCAGGAAGGTCACACCGACTATCTGTTTACCACTATGGCTAAGAACTTTCAGATATCCGATGTGCAATTCCAGGTTTTTGTGGATTTTGTCAACAACCGCCAGAACGAGCACGTGATGATTCATCAGCTCAGCGACACCAAAGGTCAGCTGAAGACATTGTTGAATCCTGAAACGGGTATGCTGCTCTTCACCTACACAGGTCCTGACACTGTTTTACTCAATGATGTGCCTGTACTATCAGGTGCCTATCAGGTGTGGATCCAGAGTAGTGTGCTGAAGGGAGCCACTGGCAAGCCCGTCTACTATTCCACCATCCTTGATGCCTACAGAACCGTCAAAGGACTGGCTGTGGACAAGACTGAAGAGGTGGAGTTCTGCGGACGAGACATCAACTTCCGTTTCCCGAACAGCGACAATGGTATGCACGACCTGAGCTTTACACTGCGCAACGGCGAGCTGTTGGCTATTATGGGTGGTTCAGGTACAGGTAAAACCACACTTCTCTCTCTGCTGAACGGTACACTGAAACCCCAAAGCGGTAGCATCACCATCAATGGACACGACATCTCTGAGCCTGATGCTAAGGCACTGATAGGATTCGTGCCACAGGACGATCTGCTGATCGAGGAACTTACCGTCTATCAGAACCTGTGGTTCACAGCTAAGCTCTGCTTCGAGGGTATGAGCGAGGAAGATCTCGACAAGCGGGTGATGAAGACCTTGAAGGACTTAGGGCTCGATGCCGCCAAGAACCTGAAGGTGGGTTCCGCTATTAACAAATTCATCTCTGGTGGTCAGCGCAAACGTCTGAATATCGCCCTTGAGTTGATACGCGAGCCGGCAGTCCTCTTCCTCGATGAGCCTACATCAGGTCTCTCTTCTGCCGATACGGAAAAGGTAATCAACCTGCTGAAGGAGCAGACCCAGAAAGGAAAACTGATTATCGTGAATATCCATCAGCCTTCAAGTGATGTCTATAAGCTGTTTGATCGTCTCTGGCTGCTTGATAAAGGCGGTTATCCTGTCTTCGACGGTAACCCCATTGATGCCATTACCTATTTTAAGACAGCAGCCGACTATGCGGATGCCGACACCAGTGCTTGTCCCACCTGTGGTAATGTGAACCCGGAGATTGTACTGAATATCATCGATGAAAAGGCACTTAATAACAACGGTGAGATCTCTGATGAGCGCAAGATGAGTCCACAGGAGTGGCATGAGCTCTATCTGAAGAACAGGCCTGAGTTGCCTGCCCCTGAAGTCAAGGACGTGCCGCATTCTGACCAGAAGAAGCCTCATGCGTTCAAGCAGTTCCTGATTTTCTTGCGTCGTAACTTCCGTACCAAGATTACCAATGTCCAATACCTGTGTATCACTCTGCTCGAAGCACCATTGCTGGCTGTGGTCTGTGCCCTGCTGACACGCTATGCCCCACCTGAAGGTTACACCGTGATGGACAACAAGAATCTGGTGAGCTACTTCTTCATGGCTGTCATCGTGGCTACCTTTATCGGTATGAGTGGCAGTGCTGAGGAGATTATTAAGGATCGTGCGTTACTGAAACGCGAGAGTTTCCTGAATCTGTCATACGGCAGTTATATCTCTTCGAAAATTGTCTATATGGCAGGCGTATCACTGCTGCAGACCTTGCTGTTTATCCTTATCGGCAACTATATCATGGGACTTCACGGCTTGTTCCTGACATGGTGGATCATCCTCTTCGTCACAGCACTACTGTCAAGTCTGATGGGCCTTTTGCTGTCACAGTGCCTGAACTCAGTGGTAGCCATCTATATTACCATTCCTATTCTGCTGATTCCACAGATCCTGCTTTGCGGACTGGTTGTCAGCTTCTCCGACCTTGCACCAAAGAGCACCACAGGCAATGTGCCTCTGATTGGTGAGATTATCCCCACCCGCTGGGCTTACGAGGCATTGGCAGTCACCTCATACACTGATAATATCTACGAGGCACCGTTCTTTGAGACTGACAAGAAGAAATATGAGACCCAGTTTTATAACTTCGGATACGTTAATGAGTTGCAGTCACAGCTGGAGACCATGAAGAATGAGGAAAAGCAGGGCGAAGAGGTAAAGCCTATCCACATGGAGACCATTCGCATCAACCTGCCCCTCGTAACTGCTTTTTGCGGCATGGAGCCATATAAGGGTGATTACAGCTACCCGTCGCTTCGCCAGTATCTGAAGGATGCTGAGAAGATCCTGGTAGATCGCAGTAATACCATTTCGATCAAGGCCGACAAGCAGATCTCTGCTATGGTACGCGAGATGGGTAAGGATGCCGTTCTGGAGCTGAAACGCGACAATTACAACCTCAAACTTGAGGATTGTGTGATTGGCGCAGACCAGAGAAACATGCTCGAGGTGATTGACGGCTACATCGTGCCCCGCATGCAGACCATCTTCCTCACCCCGCAAAGCACTTGTGGTCGCGCACCTTTCTATAGTAGCGTGAAGATTCTGGGCACTTGGCAGATTAAGACGCTTTGGTTCAACATATCCGTCTTGTTGCTGATGGGATTCATTCTCTCTATCTTCCTCTACACCGACTGGCCAGGAAAGATTATCAGGAAGTAGAAATATTATTTAATTCATTTATTAATAACTATCAATTCAAAAAAAACAATGAAAAAGTTATCAATTCTCGCTGTAGCATTCGCAGCAATCGCATTTGCAGCTTGTGGAAACAAAACTGCAAAAAACGCTGAGTCAGAAGATTCAGTGGTTAAGAGTTTCGAACAGGAGCAGATTGAGGCAAGCATCAAGATGCATGTTGACAGTCTGGCAAGTGAAATCGGTAAATTGAAGCAGCTCCCATTCCTGCAGAGCGACAACGAAGGTTCTTTCAAGCTGACAAAGGAAGAGAAGCAGGTTAAGCCCGACTATCTGCTGAATCCTTCTGTAGCAGAGGAAGCTACCACACTCGCAGAGAAATACCGCGTGCTGGCAGCACTTGAAGTTGATAAGAGCATTGCCAAGCTTTATGAGATGCCTCTTGAGGATTACGAGAAAGCTATCACCAAGCTGGCTGCCGACATCAACGATCCTTCTTTCAAGGTTCTTGAAAACACCAGCGCTGCTGAGACTCCTCAGGCTCTCTATGATGCCATGAACGAGAACAGCCGCATCAACTACTTCTGGCAGGTAGCCGCAGCTTCTCTCATCGAGCAGATGTATTGCGCCAGCAAGAACTCAGACAAGTTCCTCTCTGCTTTCGACGATGACGCTGCTGCCAACACCACCTTCCGTATCGTGCTGATCCTCGATGCTCTGAACCGTCTCTCTGAGTACGATCCCGACATCAAGCCAGTTGCTGAGGCACTTTCTACTCTCGACACCCTGAATGCTACTACCGTTAGCGAGCTGAAGTCTCAGCTCCAGGAAGCTAAGGAGCAGATTGACGCTGCCCGTAAGGCCCTCACTAAGTAAGCATTTACACCTTATTATAATATACCCCCGGAAGTGATCAACTTTCGGGGGTTATTTTATGATAGCGCACCAACTGGTTCTCGCCGTCTCTGATGGTCTCTTCCACCATCGCCTCTGCAGGTATCTGCGGGGCTCTTGTGCCGTCGCCAACCGTCATACCTAAGTTCGTCTCCACGCGAAGCTCATCCCAAAGTCCCTTGTCAAGAAACGTCTGTAAGGTCTTGGCACCGCCTTCCACTATCAACGACTGAATCTGGTGGGCATACAGACTCTCCAGGTTCAGGGGATGCGAGCGATCAATCACCAGCCGTTTCGGATTGGAGCCATACCACTCACGCACAGTCAACTGAGGATGCTCTCGCTCTTCTGTCACGCGTCCCACAAGGATGGCATCTTCTTCTGCCCTCAGTTTATGTGATAACATCTTCGTAAAGTCGTTGGATATCCGAACAGGCTTGAAATGGTCATCGATAAAGCCATTAGCCGTCTGAGCCCACTTCAGGATGATATAAGGCCGCTGTTCACGATGAAAAGTGAAGAAACGACGGTTCAGAGCCTCACATTCCTTCTCAAGCACACCCACTTCCACTTCAATACCGGCATTTCTCAGTTTACGGATACCCCGACCTTTCACCTCAGCAAAGGGATCCACACAGCCCACAACGACACGCTTCACACCTTTCTTGATAATCAGGTCGGCACAAGGGGGCGTCTTGCCATAGTGAGAGCAGGGTTCCAGGTTCACATAGATCGTAGCCTCAGCCAATAACGGCTCGTCTTCTGACTTCACAGAGGCAAAGGCATTCACTTCTGCATGCCCCTCTCCACAGCGCACATGATACCCTTCGCCGATAATCCTGCCATCGGATGATACTATCACTGCCCCAACCATCGGATTGGGCTTGGCATTCTGCCGACCATTCCGAGCCAACTGCAGACAGCGCCGCATATATTTTACGTCATCTATCATATATTTTTCACTTTTTCACTTTTCACTTTTCACTTTTTTTCTTAACTTTGCATCCGCTATGACATACGAAACGCTCTGTCACAGACTGACCACATGCTATGATGCAGGTGAGGCTAAAGCCCTCGTCCGCTGGGTACTCGACGTGCGTTTCGGCATGTCGCTGACAGACATTCTTTGCGGCAAAGTTACACAATTATCTGCAGATGACCAAGCAGAACTGGAAAAAATCATGCAACGACTCGAAAGTGGTGAGCCTGTACAATATATAATAGGTGTAGCCGATTTCGCTGGGCGACAGTTCCAGGTAGCCCCAGGTGTACTCATCCCCCGACCAGAGACAGCTGAACTCTGCGAATGGATCATCAGCAGTGAGAAGAGAGATAAAAAATGCCGTTTACTCGACATCGGCACTGGTAGCGGATGTATCGCCATCACCCTTGCGGCAGCGTTGCCTCAGGCACAAGTCATAGCATGGGACATCTCCGATGATGCCCTCCGCATAGCCCAAGGAAATGCCAAAGCCCTGGGGGCGAACGTCGCCTTCGAGAAAAGAGACATCCTGAAGACCTCTCTTTCCACTTCACAAACATGGGATGTCATCGTGAGTAATCCGCCTTACATAAAACCTAAAGAGCGCAATGGAATGGAGAGAAACGTTCTCGATTATGAGCCCCACCTCGCCCTCTTCGCACCAGAGCAGAATCCCATCATCTTTTACCAGCGCATTGGCGACTATGCCTGGCAGAGCCTCAACAATGAGGGACTCCTCTTCTTCGAACTGAATCCCTTGACAGCTGATGACGTGGAGAGCTATCTCAGTAACCTCGGGTTCTCAGACATCGAGATTCGCCAGGACCAGTTTGGTAAGCAACGATTCCTTAAAGCTAAGAAGATATGAAGAAAGAAATGACAGAACAAGAGGCATTCCTGCAACTGGCAGCCCTCTGTGCACAAGCAGAACACTGTGAACAGGAGATGCGTGACAAACTCAAACGCTGGGATATCGATGAGTCCGCACAAGACCGCATCATCCAGCGCCTTATCCGTGAACGCTATATCGACAATGAACGTTATGCCAGAGCCTTTGTGAAAGACAAGATACGCTATAACAAATGGGGGCGTCGCAAGGTGCAGCAGGCTCTCTGGCTGAAGCGGATCGATAAAGACATCCAGCAGCGTGTACTCGATGAAATCGATGATCAGGAGTACCTCAATGTGCTCCGTCCTCTGCTCCGACAGAAGCGGAAGACCATCAAAGCCCAGAATGACTACGAACTGAACCAGAAACTCGTGCGCTTTGCCTTGGGGCGCGGGTTCACCTTCGATATCATCCGCCAATGCCTCGATGTCGATGAGGAGATGGAAGAATACGATGAAACCGATTAGTTTCTGGCGTCGTCTGCTCGATCTGATAGCCCCACGTCTTTGTGTGGTGTGTGGGCATCGTCTCACGGTGACGGAAGAGACCATCTGCTCAACATGCAACCTCCATCTGCCTCGCACTGGATTCCACCTCAATGCCTATGAGAACGAGATGGCCCGACTCTTCTGGGCACAGATTCCCATCGAGCGCGCCACCGCCTTCTTCTACTATGAGCCTCATGCCGAAACCGCCAATATCATCTACGAACTGAAATACAAGAACCGCCCCGAGATCGGCAGTATCGTGGGGCGCATGCTGGCAAAAGAGATCCAGCCCTCAGGATTCTTCGATGGAATCGACGGAATCGTACCAGTCCCTCTGGCAAAGAAGCGTCAGCGCCAGCGCGGCTACAACCAGAGTGAGGAGATAGCCCGGGGTGTCAGCGAGATCACAGGACTGCCTATCTATAAGAAGGTGGTGAGGCGCAACAGCTTCAAAGGCTCTCAGACCAACAAAGGTCGTTGGGATCGCCAGGAGAATGTAGAACATGTCTTCGAACTCATCGACGCAGAAGCCGTCAGCAACAAACATCTGCTCCTCATCGATGATGTCGTCACCACAGGTGCCACCTGTATCGCCTGTGCCAAAGCCCTCTGCCAGACCGAAGGCGTCCGCATCAGCATCCTCTCCCTCGGCTTCGCCAAGTCTTAGTTTAAATGAGCCAAAGCCTCATCATCTGGTCGGCGATATAGTAGTTGCCAGAGTTAAAAGATACCAATCCGATTTCCTGCAGCTTCTTGATAGCACTCTGAACGCTACTGGCTGACTTGAGACTGTGTCGGCGAATAAAGGCACCGGATGTGATCTGCTTTGCCCAATGTTCCTTGGCGATGGCATAAAGCAATTCTTTCTGAGGCAAAGTCAGGCGAGCCATTATTTCACTATAGTGCCTGTTGGCTTCCCTAACCATCTGGATAATCACCTTTTCTGTCATCTCTTTCGTGCAAAGAGCGCCTGAATCCGTTTCAGCAAAAGCCTCGCGCATGGTTTTCTGATTGTAATAGGTGTTACCGTCAAAGGTATGATACACATGGGTGATAGCGTCATCGGAGATTCTTTTCCCATTGGCGAGGAAATGATGATGTACAAATGCGGCATATTTTTCTTCTTCGATGACGTCGAGACTCTGGATATCAGCGCTGTTATAGAATGGGCGAGCGGCATCGAGGAACATCTCTTCTAACAGGTGACGCTCACTTCCAGAGAAGATAAACTGCGTATTGGATAGTTTCTGAATGTGCGAGCGGAGCTCTGCCTCGATGTTTTTCTCCGGATAATTAGTGATCTGTTGGAATTCGTCGATTGCAACAAGGCATTTCTTTCCTGCGTTTTCTAAGGTTCGGAATATCTCCTCTAAAGAGTAGATGGGATTCTGTATGTCGCCGATGGCTATACCAAAGGTAGGAAGGGCGGTTATAGGATCAAAGCCGATGTTACCTGTAAGAGACCGCATCGTGGCGATTGCCAGTTTCTGCATCTTCTGACCTCGAGAGGCAAGGGTGTTGAAGACTGCTTTGCCCAGTTCGTAGGTGAATTCTTGCAAAGTGGATGTCTTTAAGATGTCTATAAAGAAAGTTATGTAATTATCGCTGATGCTATGTTTGTCAAAGCAGTAATACATGAGCTGGGTTTTCCCTACACGGCGAGGTGCCATGAGTACGACATTTGCTCCATTGGTAAGGCTCTGGAGCAGGCGTGTGGATTCCTCTTTCCTGTCACAAAATAGTTCTGCAGGGATTTTACCTGTGGTTATAAATGGATTCATAAGCAAACGTTTTAACCGCAAATATAGACATTCTTTCCCAAAGATACAAGGAATCGCCCTTGAATCGTTATTTATTTTGAATTATTTAACTTGCATTATGCAAATTGCATAATAAAGATGCTCATGTTCGGAAATAACCAAATAAATTTGGTATTTCGCTCACTTATTCGTAACTTTGCAGCCAAATCAACGTTGAAATTATGGATATCAAGAATCAATTTGCCAAGAAACTGATGGACATTCAGGCCATCAAGCTGCAGCCCAACGACCCGTTTACATGGGCTTCAGGCTGGAAATCACCCATTTATACCGACAACCGTAAGACACTGTCGTTCCCTCAGCTCCGCTCGTTTGTGAAGCTGGAACTCTGTCACGCCATTCAGGAGAACTTCCCTGAGGCAGAGGCTGTGGCTGGTGTTGCTACTGGAGCCATAGCACAAGGTGCACTCGTGGCTGATCAGCTGGGACTCCCCTACAGCTATGTGCGTCCGAAGCCGAAGGATCACGGCATGGGCAACCAGGTGGAAGGTGAGATCAAGAAAGGTGCCAAGGTGGTAGTGGTTGAGGATCTGATCTCCACTGGCGGCAGCAGTCTGAAAGCCGTTGCAGCCCTGCGTGAGTATGGTGTAGAGGTGATTGGCATGGTGGCATCGTTCACCTATGGTTTCCCTGTGGCAGAGCAGGCCTTCGCGGAGGCTGGTGTGAAGCTCATCACCCTGAGCAACTACGAGGCTGTGATCGAGGAAGCTGCCAAGACAGGCTATATCAAGGAGGAAGACAAGGCTGTACTCGCCGAATGGCGCAAGAGCCCCGACACCTGGAAGCAGACAGAGTAATAATAAAGACAGAGTAACAGAATAACAAAAGTTAATATGTTAATATGTTACTGTGTCAAAAAGAAATGATATTATGTCAATATTCGGAAGTGAATCAAAATTCGAGAGTAGTGTGAAGTTTGTGCCCTACTCTCAGCAGGCAGTCTATCATAACATCAGCGACCTGAGAAACCTTGAGAAGGTGCGTGATCGTGTGCCCGAGGATAAGGTCAACGACTTCAGCTTCGATCAGGACACGGTGAGTCTCAACGTGGCGCCTGTAGGCCAGCTGAAGCTCCGTATTTGTGAACGTGAGGAACCTAAGTGCGTGAAGTTTGAGACGGTAGAGTCGCCCGTTCCCTTCAATGTATGGGTACAGGTACTGCCTGTGGATGAGAACAACGCCAAGATGAAGGTGACGGTGAAGGCAGAGCTGCCCCCGTTTATTAAGAGTATGGTTGAAAAGCCCTTGCAGGACGGTGTGGAGCAGATTGCCAACGCCCTTGCGCAGGTGCCTTATGTGTAAAGGTAAAAAGGTAAAAAGGTAAAAGGGTAAAAAAAGGAAAGATGAAACTCTGGGAAAAGAATTTTGAGGTAAATAAGGAGATAGAGCGCTTCACGGTGGGACGAGACCGTGAGATGGATCTCTATCTGGCGAAATACGACGTGCTGGGCTCGATGGCTCACATCACGATGCTGGAGAGTATCGGCCTGTTGGAGAAAGACGAACTCACACAGCTGCTGGCAGAGCTCAAGAACATCTACCAGCTGGCAGAGCGTGGTGAGTTTGTGATAGAGGAAGGCGTAGAGGATGTCCACTCCCAGGTGGAGATGATCCTCACCCGTCGTCTGGGCGATATGGGTAAGAAGATCCACTCAGGTCGCAGCCGCAACGATCAGGTGCTGGTTGACTTGAAGCTCTTCACCCGTCATGAGCTGAAGGAGATTGCCGACGAAGTAAAGATCCTCTTCGACGAGCTGATTCAGAAGAGCAACCAGTATAAGGATGTGCTCATGCCCGGTTACACCCATCTGCAGATAGCCATGCCCTCCAGTTTCGGACTCTGGTTCGGAGCCTATGCCGAGAGCCTCACCGACGACATGCTGTTCCTGCAGGCAGCCTATAAGATGACCAACCGCAACCCGCTTGGCTCTGCTGCAGGCTATGGCTCTTCCTTCCCCCTCAACCGCACGATGACCACAGAGCTGTTGGGTTTCGACTCGATGGACTATAACGTGGTCTATGCCCAGATGGGGCGCGGTAAGATGGAGCGCAACGTGGGCTTCGCCATCGCCACCATCGCCGGCACCCTGGCAAAGCTGGCCTTCGATGCCTGTCTGTTCAACTCCCAGAACTTCTCCTTCGTGAAGCTCCCCAAGGAGTGCACCACTGGTTCGAGCATCATGCCCCATAAGAAGAATCCCGATGTCTTCGAGCTGATCCGTGCCAAGTCCAACAAGCTCCAGTCGCTGCCCCAGCAGGTGATGCTCATCATGAACAACCTGCCCTGTGGCTACTTCCGCGACCTGCAGATCATCAAGGAGGTATTCCTGCCAGCCTTCGACGAGCTGAAGGACTGTCTGCAGATGGCAGCCTACATTATTAATAAGATAGAGGTCAACGAGCATATCCTCGACAACCCGATGTACGACCCGATGTTCAGTGTCGAGGAGGTGAACCGCCTCGCTGCCAACGGCATGCCCTTCCGCGATGCCTATAAGAAGGTGGGCCTCGACATCGAGGCAGGCAAGTTCCGCGCCAGCCACGATATCCATCATACCCACGAAGGCTCTATCGGCAATCTCTGCAACGATCAGATCAGTCAGCTGATGCAGCAGACCCTCGACGGCTTCCACTTCGAGCGTATGACTGAGGCAGAACGTAAACTACTGGGCAGATGAAGAAAGTTCTTTTACCCTTTTACCTTTTCACCCTTTTACTGTTATCGGCCTGCAACGCCAACGACAGTATCAGCCGTGAGAACCGTTGCAGTTTCATCTTCGACACCACCCTTCACCCCCTGCCCTGTCATCTCACGGGCATCTTAGGCAACAGCGGGCATTTCTGCGTGGTTCAGACCTATGCCGATAATAAGGGTATCCGCCATCTGAAGACGATCCGCAACTACGACAACGCGACAGACGATGTGGCGCTCACCACAGCCCGTGAGACACAGTTCAATTACTATCTTGGTGCCAACGACTGTATCATCATCGGCACCAGCACCTACGACTTCACCCTTCAGGCTTACGACGGCCAGTGCCCCAACTGCCTCTCTGAGCTCGGAGGCTACAGCTATCCCCTCACCTGGCAGGACAATGGGCAGCAGCTCCGCTGTGCCAGGTGCAGCCGCAGCTACGATGTCAATAACGGCATCGTGACAGAAGGAGCGTCAGGCCGACAGCTCCTCAGATATATGGCAGCCTATGACGGCGGTATCATCCGCGCCTGGAACTAAGCCAAAAATCTAAAAATTGTGTAAAATATTTGGCTATTCCAATTATTAGGCTTACCTTTGCAGCCGTGATTAAAAAATCAAGCCTATAGAGAAAGGCTTGCCGTGATGGTGGAATTGGTAGACACGAGGGACTTAAAATCCCTTGACTAGAAATGGTTGTGCGGGTTCGAGTCCCGCTCGCGGCACTAATACTATAACACTTCATTAATATGCAGAAAAAAAAGCTCCTTCTACTGACTGTAGTATCTACAATGCTCTCCACTTCATGCTCGAAGTTGGGACCCCTCTCGGCAGACCAGTTCTCAGTGACCCCCAATCCGTTAGAAACCAAGGGCGGTGTGGTTCCCGCTACCATCAACGGCCATTTCCCCGAAAAGTATATGAACAAGAAGGCTGTGGTGACCGTCATCCCCGAGTTGCGCTATGACAACGGCGAGCGGGTGAAAGGCGCGCCTGCCACCTTCCAGGGAGAGAATGTGGCAGCCAACAACCAGACCATCGCCTACCGCACCGGCGGCAACTACACGCTGAATACCGACTTCGCCTATGCCGACTGCAACAAGGCAGAGCTCTATATGACCTTTGATGCCCGACTGGGCTCCAAACAGGTCTCGATTCCCGAAGTCAAGGTAGCCAACGGCGTCATTGCCACCTCTGAGCTCTATCGCCGCACGGTGACGACGGCTCAGGCAGCATTGGCACCCGATGCCTATCAGCGCATCACCCAGAAGAAGCAGGAGGCAAATATCAAGTTCCTGATCCAGCAGGCCAACCTGCGCAAGAGCGAACTGAAGAACAACTCCGTCAAGGAGTTCATCAGGATGCTCAAGCAGATCAACGACGACCAGGAAGGACTGCGACTGCAGAATGTGGAAGTGTCGGCATACACCTCACCCGATGGCGGCTTCAGCATCAACGACAAGCTGGCCAACGAGCGTCAGAAGGTGTCAGAGCAGTATGTGAACCAGGAGCTGAAGAAGCTGAAGATCGATACCAATGTCGATGCCAGATATACAGCACAGGACTGGGACGGATTCCAGGAACTGGTGAAAGCCAGCAACATCCAGGATAAGGACATCATCCTGCGCGTGCTGTCGATGTATAAGGATCCTCAGGAGCGCGAACAGCAGATCAAGAATATCTCATCCGCCTTCCGCGAACTCGCTGACGGCATCCTGCCCCAGCTGCGCCGCTCACGCCTCATCCTCAACTACGAGGTGATAGGCCGCAGCGACCAGCAGATTCTCGATCAGATCAAGGCAGACCCCAAGAAGCTCAGCATCGAGGAGCTGCTCTATGGCGCTGCCCTCAAGGAGACACCGGCGGAACAGGAAACCGTCTATAAGCTGGCAACCACCGTCTATCCCAATGACGCACGCGCCTATAACAACCTCGCAACCATTGCCTATGCCCGTGGAGACTACGAGGCAGCCAGGACACTGCTGGCACAGGCACTGCGCATCAATGCCCAGCTCCCTGAGGCAAAAGCCAACCAGGCACTGCTGGCCCTGCAGAACGGCGACGTGAAGACCGCAGACCTTTATATCGCATCAGCCACAGGCGCCAACGGACTGTCAGAAGTGCTGGGCAACCTGAATCTCGCAAAGGGCAACTACGCACAGGCAGAGCAGGACTTCGGCAACAACATCTCCAACAGCGCTGCGCTGGCACAGATCCTCAACAAGCACTATGCCGCTGCAGAGGCCACCCTGAAGCAGATCCGCCAGGCAGATGCCGTCACCGACTATCTGAGAGCCATCGTCTATACCCACCTGGGCAACACCACAGATGCCAGAGAAGCCTTGAGTAAGGCAACAGGCAAGGATGAGCGTCTGGCAAGATATGCGGAGAACGATCTGGAACTAAGCAGATAAGACGATGAAGAAGGGATTCGGTATTTTGACGATGCTCCTGGGGCTGGTGCTCCTTACGGGCTGCGGAGAAAGGCGCAAGACGTTCCTGCTGGAGGGAACCTTCAAAGGTTTCAACCAAGGCGAGCTATACATCTGCGGCATCGATGGTAAGTTCCCCATCGACACCGTTGCCGTTGTCAAAAGCCAGTTCCACTATGAAGTAGCCCTCGAAGAGCCAACCGCCTTTATCGTCATCTTCCCCAACTACTCCGAAGTGCCCGTCTATGGAGAAAAAGGCGCAGCGGTTACGATAGAAGGCGATGTGTCCCACCTGCGTGAGATTGATGTGGAAGGCACTAAGGAGAATGAGGTGCTGACGGCCTACCGCAAGAAGACCAGCCAGCAGACACCCCCTGAGGTAGCCCTCTCCACGGAGCAGTTCATCAAGGATAACCCCACCTCGCCCTTCGCCACCTACCTGATCCGTAAGATCTTCATACAGTCGCCCCAGCCCGACTACAAACGCGCCACCGAACTCATGTCGCTCGTCATCAAGTCCGACCCCAATGCCTCAGAGGCGATGAAAGCCCAGATGAAGTATCTGGATGGACTGAGCTATCTGAAGGATGGTAGTCGCCTGCCCTCGTTTACCGCTGTCGGCATCAACGGAGAAGACATCAAGTCATCCGACCTGAACGCCAAGGTCAATGTCATCACGGTATGGAACATGTCTAACTACGAGGGACAAGGCACCCTGCGCCAGCTGCAGGATCGGCAGAAGAAGGTAGGCGAGAAAAACCTGAAGGTGCTGACTGTCTGTCTTGATGCCGATGTCAAAGCATGCAAGAAGCACTTGGAGAGAGACTCCATCACCTGGAGCACCATCTGTGACGGACGACTTTGGGACACCCCCATCCTCAGCCGAACGGGCCTCTCCTACATCCCTGACAACATCCTGACCGACGACAAAGGCAAGATCATAGCCCATTCGCTAAGTCAGAATGAGCTGATGAGAAAGATAGACAAACTCCTACCGAAAAAGGAGGAGCCATAAAATAAAACATTTCCAATTGTTAAACCCTGATACTATGCTGATAAAAACTTTTTGTGCCGAAGTAATGGGCTTAGAGGCTACCACCATTACCATCGAAGTTAGTCTGACAAGAGGTGTGATGTTCCACTTGTCGGGATTGGCTGATACAGCTGTCAAAGAAAGCTATGACCGCATCCGTGCAGCCATTCAGAACGTAGGCTTCAAACTGTCGCCTGCCGATATGACGATCAACCTCAGTCCCGCTGACATCCGGAAGGAAGGTAGTGGTTACGACCTGTCGTTAGCCATCGGCATATTAGCAGCTCACGGGAAAGTGAGCGACAGTATGCTACATGACTATATGCTGATAGGCGAACTCGGTCTTGACGGACAACTGAAACCCGTCAGTGGTGTGCTCTCAGTAGCCATCCGGGCTAAGAAGGAGAACTTCAAGGGACTGATAGTACCTCAAGAGAACGCACGAGAGGCAGCTGTGGTTGACGGACTCGATATCTACGGCATCAATAGTCTGGCAGACGTCATCGGCTTCTTTAACGGATGCGAGACATTTGAGCCAACAGTAGTAGATACCAAAAAGGAATTCTATACACAGCAATATACCAGCGACCTCGACTTTGCTGACGTGAAAGGTCAGGAGAGTGTAAAACGTGCCCTCGAGGTGGCAGCGGCTGGTGGACATAATGCCATCCTCATCGGACCTCCAGGAAGTGGAAAGTCTATGATGGCCAAGCGCCTGCCTAGCATCTTACCGCCACTCTCTTTAGCAGAGAGCTTAGAGACCACCCAGATTCACTCTGTAGCAGGGAAACTCTGTAACGGCACATCGCTGATAACGCAACGCCCCTTCCGCAGTCCGCATCACACGGTGTCACAGGTGGCGATGACAGGGGGTGGCAACAGAGCCCTTCCTGGCGAGGTCAGTATGGCGCATAATGGTGTGCTTTTCCTGGATGAGTTGCCGGAATTCAACAAGAGTACACTTGAGGTTTTACGACAGCCCCTTGAAGACCGCCATATCACCATCTCACGTGCCAGATATACGGTGGATTATCCTTGTTCATTTATGTTTGTAGCCTCGATGAACCCCTGCCCATGCGGCTACTATGGCGACCCCACCCATCACTGTGTCTGTACACCAGGACAGATTCAACGTTACATGAACAAAATTTCAGGACCATTAATGGATCGTATAGACATACACTGTGAGGTGACTGTTGTACCTTTCAAGCAACTTGCCCAGATGCAGGCTGGAGAGCCAAGCAGTGTCATCAGAGAGCGTGTCATCAAAGCCCGTCAGATACAAGAAGAGAGGTTCAAGGATTTCAAAGGCATCCATTGTAATGCCCAGATGACGGAGCGGATGATCCATCAGTTTGCTGAGCCCGGCGCCACCTCATTGGATATGCTTCGCATGGCAATGGAACGGCTCAGCCTCTCAGCCCGTGCCTATAGCCGTATCCTGAAGGTGGCTCGTACCATCGCCGACCTTGAAGGCAGCGAGAAGGTACAGAGCCACCACATTGCAGAAGCCATCGGCTATCGCAGTCTTGACCGTGGTGACTGGGCTGAGCGTGGGGGATGAGAGGGCTAAAAGCCTATCGGCTTCATTCAACCTGAGGAAAAAGATGTATTTTCCGACAAAATCACCCCTTATCCCCCTACTTTGTCGCAAATCACTTCCGTTGTCGCAACAACCTCAGGACAAAAATCAGCAAATGTTTGCCCACTTCCCCAAAACGCCATACCTTTGCCAACGCAAACAAGCAATAACGCCTGTCACTGATGAATGAAATGAGCGCACGCGCTCTGTCAATGGAAGAGTTGGAGAATGTAAACGGTGGACGCGTCATGTTCCAGGGGGGATACAAAATTAAGGAGAAAATTGAGAAAATAAAAAACATCATTGATATAGACAAAAAGCGATATCGCGTAATTGCATAAAGATATAAGATATCAAATAAGAGAGGTAGAGACACCGCCCTTTAAGGATAAAGAAAGGGAGAGGCATCCGATAAGGGTGCCTCTCTTGCATTTAATCCTACTTCTTCTCTTTATCTTTGTCTTTGTCTTTTTTCTTAAAGAGCCGCGTGAAGACATTGTCCTTCTTGGGCTTCTCCTTGGCCTTCTTTGCCTCATCGTCTGCATACTCCTTCTTGGTCTTAAAGAGGTTGCCCAGCTTCAGCTTCATCTTGGGCTTCACCTTGAGGTCGCTCATCTTATCGACATCGGTAAACGAGAAGGTGCAGTCCCAGTCCATCATCTTCTTGGTATGACTGACGGAGCCCTCTGCCAGCGTGCCGTTGCTGGCAAACTCCACCTGCATGTTCTTCAGACGGAACCCGCCATAGCCTGCCTCATAGACGGTGGCCTTCACCTCGCCGATGGGCAGCTTGCCGCCGCCGTTCTTCTTGCGGATCATGGCGGTTCGCGCCTTGTGGATATCGATGATGAAACTGGCCTGGGCGCCCACATCCTCCACCTTCGGCATCTTCAGGACCTTGCCCAGCCTGATCTTGTTGGAGCGGACGGAGCCCGAGACGTACTTGGTCTTCTCGTCGAGGGTGAAGTTGAATGCCAGGCTGCCCACATCGGTTCGCAGATTACCCCCGAAGATCTCCTTCTTCCAGAGCACGGAGAAGTCGCCCGTGAAATAGATGGTGCCCAGGGCATCGAGCTGGTTCATCATCATCTTCTTCACGGTGAACTGGTTGATGATCTCGATGGGGATACCCCGCTGCGCCTTCATCTCCTTGACATGGAAGCCTACATCGAGCAGCTCTTTCTCCTTGAGATGCAGGATACGGCCGTCGGCAGCAATCTGCAGCCGTTTGTCGGCGGTATAGACATGGACATCCTTGAAGTAGAGGGAGCTGTCGTTGCCGCTGAAGAGCACGTCGAGCTCAAGCGGCATCGCGAAGTTCTTCAGCACGGGGGCAAAGGGGCGTGAGATGTCACGCAGCTGGGTGGTGCCCTTGATGCGCGAGGTCTCAAACGAGAACTTGCGCCCTTGTTTCTTGCTGGGCAGCACCACATTGGCACTGTCGAACTTCAGCACGGTGGTTTCCTGCTGCAACATGATATGATCGAGGTGGAGCCTGTCTTTCAGGATGCCTACGCCGAAATGCATGTTCTTCACGTTGAAGCCTGTGACGGAATCTCTCGCCACCATATTGTTCATGACGGCATGGATGGAGTCCTTGGAGTAGAAATCGAGGGTGAGGTCCATCTTGGCGGTAACGTCGATGTGACCGACATCGAAGAAGCCTCGCTTCGGGCGGTCGTGATTCTTACGGGGCTTATGGTTGTCGGTGGTGAAGCGCACCTGATCGAGGTTGAAGTGATGGATGGTGTTCTCACCCTTATACTCGATGGAGCCGATGGCGAACGTGGCGGTGACGGGGCCCTTCTTCTTCACATAGCCCCACTTGCCTTTGAGGTTCGTCAGCTTGCCGCTGGGCTTGCTCAGCCAGGTGTCTTCATACTTCGCACTCTCCAGGCTCACCTGATTGGTGTCATTAAAGGTGAGCGCTATGTTCTTGATGGCTACCGCCTTGATGTCGAGTGCCATGGGCGACTTCTGCGCAGAGTCCTTCTTCTCGGTCTTTGGCTTCTGCTGCTTGGGATCCTTCTTGAAGGCATCGATCAGGAACTGGTAGTTGGCGGGACCGTCCTTCGGCTTATAGAGCTTGGCTGACACGCCGTCGAGCAGCACCTCCTCGACGACAACTTCCCTGGTGATCAGCTTCAGCAGATCGACATCCACCCGCAGCTGTTTCAGCTCCAGCATCTTACGGTGCTCCTGGTCTTCTACCTCCAGTCCTTCCAGATTGACCTTCTGGGCAAACAGGTTCACACCGGCATGGTCAATCTTTACACGCGTACCTAACTTCAACTCGAGCTGCTCTGTGGCATACTTCACCAGATCGTCCTGCACCGACTGGGTATTCAGCAACGCTGTGGCTGTCACCAACAGCAGCACTACCACCACGACGACGATAGCGACAATCTTCAATATGAACTTAATGACTGTTTTCACTTCTTTTGGAGTTTTAGTTTGTATTCGGATGCAAAAATAAGAAAAAAAACCGATTCCTTTCCTATCATTGGGCAAAAATTTAGAAAATAATGTGTAACTTTGCAGTCGAATCCGATTATAAAGGTATAAATGGATAAGTCAACATACATCCAGCTGCTCGAAGCGCACAACATCAAACCTACTGCCAACCGCATCGTGGTGGTGGAGGCTCTGGCCAACTCAATGCTGCCCCAGTCGCTGGCAGAACTGGAGCGCAGGATCCAGACCATCGACAAGTCGAACATCTTCAGAGCCCTCACCCTCTTCCGTGAACAGCATCTGATCCACGCGATAGAGGGTGGCAACGACGGCACACGCTACGAGCTGTGCCACAGTCACAGCGAGGACCACGACGACGACCAGCACCCGCACTTCTACTGTGAGGTGTGCCAGCAGACCTACTGTCTCGAGGGACTGGAGGTGCCGCAGGTGGCTGTACCGCAGGGCTTTGAGATACGCTCCGTGAACTATATGATCAAAGGAATATGCCCACACTGCCAATCCGAGTCATAGCCTTCGATGCCGACGACACCCTCTGGGACTGCCAGTCGCACTTCGAAGCCGTAGAGAAACATCTCTACCAGCTCATCGCGCCCTATTGTGAGGATCCCGCTCAAGAGCTCTTCCAGACGGAGTCGGGCAACATGGCTGACCTGGGCTACGGCTGCAAGGCCTTCACCATCTCCATCATCGAGACGGCGCTCCGTGTGGCAGGGGATCATCTCCCGGCAGACACGCTAGCCGAGCTGCTCAGCCACAGCAAGTCGCTGCTGCACCTGCCCGCTACCCCACTGCCCGAGGTGGAGGAGACACTGCAGCGCCTACAGGCCTATCCGTACCGCCTCGTGGTGTTTACCAAGGGGGAGCTGCAGGATCAGGAGAACAAGCTGCGCCGCAGCGGACTGGGCAAGTACTTCAGTCATGTGGAGATCACGTCGGATAAGACGGAGGTGGAGTTCCAGCAGCTGTGCGAACACCTGGGCATCCTGCCTAACGAGCTGATGATGGTGGGTAACTCGCTGAAAAGCGATATCGCCCCTGCCCTGACCATCGGTGCCTGGGCGATCCATATCCCCTTCCACGTGACATGGCAGCTGGAGCATTTCGATGACATCGAGCACGAACGGCTCCAGAAGATAGAACACTTCAGTGAAATCATCAAACTATTGAAATGAAATACATCTTTGAAACCCGCATGGAGGTGCGCGACTATGAGTGCGACATCGAGGGCATCGTGAACAATGCCAACTACCTGCACTATGCCGAGCACACCCGCCACCTGTTCCTCAAGAGTCTGGGCGTGAGCTTCGCCAAGCTCCACGAACAGGGCATCGACGCCGTGGTACACAGCATGAAACTGCAGTATAAGGTGCCCCTGCGCTGCGACGACGAGTTTATCTCACGCCTCAACCTGAAGAAAGACCGCTTCAAGTATATGTTCTATCAGGACATCTACCGTGCCAGCGACGAGCAGCTCTGCTTCCGCGCCACGGTGGAACTGGTATGCCTGATCAACGGACAGCTCGGCAACAGTCCCGAATACGACGAGGCCTTCAAGGATTTTATCTGATGACAACAAGCGTGCTTCGTGAGATCACCCCACTGGGCGAGAACGACTTCATGTATGTAGCGGATCGCCATAAGAAGGAGTTCGACTATCCCATCCATCGGCATGAGATATTCGAACTCAACTTCGTGATGGGTGGTGCAGGCTGTCGGCGGGTAGTGGGTGACTCCAGTGAGGTAATCGGCGACCTGGACCTGGTATTGATCACCAGTCCGGATCTGGAACATGTGTGGGAGCAGAACGGTGCTCAGACAGCAGATATCCACGAGGTGACAGTGCAGTTCCACCTTGACTTTGAATCCCCGTCGTCACCTTTCAGAACCAATCCCTTCCGTGCTATCCATCTGATGCTGACAAGGGCGAAACGCGGCTTGGCTTTCCCTGCAGAGGCGGTGATGATGGTCTCCCACAGGCTGCTGAACCTGTCGAAGATCCAGGAGGGATTTCTGGCTGTTCAGGAGTTCCTCTCCATCCTTTATGAGCTGTCGAAGTCTGAGGGGGCACGAGAGCTGGCCTCTTCTGCCTTTGCCAAAGTGGAGGTGGACAGCGACTCGAAGCGTATCATGAAGGTGAAGAGTTACATTGACGAGCATTTCCGTGACGAGATGACACAGGAACAGCTGTCGGCTCTTGTCAGCATGTCGCCATCGGCTTTCAGCCGCTACTTCAAGTTGCATACAGGCAAGAGCCTCTCTGAATATATCATCGACATCCGTTTAGGTCATGCTGCCCGCAGGTTGGTGGATACCACAGATAGTGTGAGTGAGATCTGCTGGACGACGGGGTTCAACACACTCAGCAATTTCAACCGTCTGTTCCGTAAGCGCAAGGGGTGCAGCCCCAAGGAATTCCGTGAAAAATACCAAAAAACGAAGCTGATTGTCTGAAAAGGCAAAATAGTGTCGGTTTCGGTTATGATAATGTCATATTGGTTATTGGTTTCTTCGTACCTTTGCACCGTCAAAACTTAAAAGCAATATGAACTATCAGGAAAAAGTACAGGCATTACGCCAGCGCCATGAGGCACTGCTTCAGCGCAAGAATCAAGTGATGGAGGGTGGTAACGGTATTTACGAGAAATACGTGTACCCTATTCTGACGGCAGAGCATACGCCTCTGGAGTGGAAATACGACTTCAACGAGCAGGACAACCCCTTCTTGATGCAGCGCATCATGATGAATGCGGTGCTGAACGCAGGTGCCATCAAACTGGATGGACGCTACCTGCTGGTATGCCGTGTGGAGGGTGCAGACCGTAAGTCGTTCTTCGCCGTGGCAGAGTCGCCTAACGGCATCGACCAGTGGCGCTTCTGGGAGGAGCCTATCACGATGCCTGATACCGAGGATCCTGCTACCAACATCTATGATATGCGTGTCACCCAGCACGAGGACGGATGGCTCTACGGCGTGTTCTGTGCGGAGCGTCACGACGCCTCACAGCCCGGTAACCTGAGTGCTGCAACGGCTACCGCTGGTATCGCCCGCACGAAGGACCTGAAGACCTGGGAGCGCCTGCCAGACCTGAAGACGAAGAGTCAGCAGCGCAACGTGGTGCTGCATCCGGAGTTCGTCAACGGCAAGTATGCCCTCTATACCCGTCCGCAGGATGGCTTCATCGACACTGGCAGCGGCGGTGGCATCGGCTGGGCACTGGTGGATGACATGACACATGCCGAGGTGAAGGAAGAGAAGATTATCTATGAGCGCAAGTACCACACCATCACCGAGGTGAAGAACGGTGAGGGTCCTCATCCGCTGAAGACGGAGAAGGGCTGGCTGCATCTGGCACATGGTGTCCGTGGTACGGCTGACGGACTGCGCTATGTGCTATATATGTATATGACCTCACTCGAGGATCCCACGAAGGTGATTGCCAAGCCGGGCGGTTTCTTCCTGGTACCGGAGGGCAACGAGTATATCGGTGATGTGATGAACGTGGCGTTTGCCAACGGATGGATCAAGGATGAAGACGGACGTGTGCTGATCTACTATGCTTCGGCAGATACCCGTCTGCATGTCGCCACCTCAAGTGTGGACCGTCTGGTGGACTACTGTATGAACACCCCTGAGGACGGACTCACCACCAGTGCCAGTGTGGAGACTATCAAGAAGCTGATAGCAAAGAACAGGAATCAGAAATAACCCCTCAACAACAGAAGCCCTATGAAACCCTATAAATTTCAGCCTTATCTGAAGACCACCATCTGGGGCGGCTATCAGATTGCACCTTTCAAAGGTATCTTTAACGCACAGCCTAATGTGGGCGAGAGTTGGGAGATCAGCGGTGTGCCGGGACATGAGAGCGTGGCTATCAATCGCGGACTGGTGAATGATGTCGATGAAGGTCTGACACTGGTAGAACTGATCGATAAGTACAAGGAGCTGCTGGTAGGTAAGAAGATCTACAAGAAGTTCGGCAATCAGTTCCCCCTGCTGGTGAAGTTCATCGACTCCCGTATCCCGACGATAAGTTGGCGATGGAGCGTCACGGCTGTGCGGGAAAGACGGAGATGTGGTATATCATCAAGAGCGATGTGGGCTCGAAGATCTATTCCGGTCTGAGAAAGAGCATCACACCAGAGGAATATGAACAGCTGGCAACGGCAGAGCCTCAGAACGGGCGTTCCCCGATGCAGGATGTGATAGCTACCCACGAGGCGCATGAGGGTGACCTCTATTTCCTGCCTGCAGGACGACTGCATGCCATCGGTGCCGGTAACTTCCTGGCAGAGATCCAGCAGACCAGCGACATCACCTATCGTGTGTATGACTTCGGACGAAAGGATATGCATGGTAATCCGCGTGAACTGCATATCGAACAGGCGAAGGATGCCATCGACTATCAGGTGTGGCCTGCCTATCGTACCTCCTACGACAGCACGAAACCCATCTCACAGCTTATCAACTGTCCTTACTTTGTGGTACATCGTGTGGTGGTGCAGGTAGCCCAGCAGATCGACTTCCACTGCGACTCATTCGTCATTGTGGTCTGCCTCTGGGGAAAGGCCAACATCAACGGCATCGAGATCCGTCAGGGAGAGACCATCCTCGTACCTGCCAGTGAGAATATCCTCTATATCTTCGGTAACGCCACCTTCCTGACAGCTACCATGTAAAAAGTTGGAAAGGTAGGCAATCGCCTACCTTTCTATAATTTCCAGACACATACGTCCGTTGTGATAGGGGCATTTCCAGAAGCCTGCCTTATCATCGACGGTATTCAGTGAGCCGTCGGGATGACGACTCCAGTACCACTCACCATTCTCGCGGTCTATCAGGTTGTCCTTGATATACTGCCAGCAACGGAGGGCCTTCTCAAGGGCTGCCTCATCATGGAAGTGCTGATAGATGTTATAGAAGCCTACCACCGTCTCGGCCTGTACCCACCAGTGCAGGTCGTCGTCTTTTGTACCTGCGGTGAGATTAGCCTCATGTATCATGGAGCCATCGGCATTCAGTCCTTTCTCCGAGGCTTCTGCCACCATCTGAACGATGGGCTCCACCTTATCTAATACCTTGTGATCACCCAGCACCAATGCCGCCTCATGCATCAGCCAGGAGCACTCTATATCGTGTCCATAGCTCTCCAACTGTCCTGCCCCACGCTTCCAGTCCATCTCGAAGAAGAGATCAAGGTGATGCGTCTCGGGGTTGAGGATCCTATCCGTGAAGATCTCTATCAGATTACGGACAGAGGCCTCTACGCTGATCATCGTCTCTGGTGGCAGACTGATGCCAATGGGAAGCACTGCGCCAAGGGCAGGCACATAATCGCATGATTCTGCCGCATGCAGCTCCCTGAGGCATCTGAGCAGATTGGTGTATGGCTCGATGATATGCAAGTGGGTGTTCTGCGACTTCGGGTAGTTCTCGTCTAGTTCTGAGAGTCGCATGTCAGCAATCTCGCCCCACTCCCGGGTGCAGGCTTCGATATAGCCATTATACTCCCGATCGAAGGCGTGCTCCTCAATGCAGTCATACAACTGCAAGGCATAGTCCAACACCTCCCTATCGCCTGTGGCACGTACATATTCTGTCAGTCCGTAGATCACGAAACCGATGGCATAGAACTGCTTTTTCGTGTCCTTGGGCTGTCCCTGATAGTCGAGACTCCAATACACGCCCCCGTATTCGGGATCGATGAAGTGGTCGATGATATAGTCCTTGGCACGAGTCGCCATATCCAGATACTCAGGCTTACGCAGCACCCGGTAGGCGGCTGAGAAGGTCCAGAGGATACGGGCATTCAGGATGGCTCCCTTGTCTGCATCTTTATGCAACACATTGCCGTTGTCGATGCGTCCATAGAAGCCGCCATGCTCCTCATCCTGCATGCGGTCGATCCAAAACCGCAAGATATTGTTCTCCAACACCTCGCGCATCTCCTGCTTCAATGTCTCGATCTGTGTCATTTCTTAATCGGATAAATATAGATAAGACCAATCATTATCAACGCGATGATAGCTGGGAACATAGAGAACAGTGCCCAGATCATATTGTTGACAGACTCAGCATCCGTAATCGTGATGACAGTCTGACCTGTGGCATCGGTACCTGACACGAAACCTGCGATACCCAGCAACAGGGCTACCAACGAACCGGAGATGGCGGTGCCGAACTTCTGCGACATCGTACCACTGGAGAAGATAAGACCTGTTGAGGAAGTACCGTTCTTCTCAGTAGCATAGTCGGCTACATCGGCATACATAGACCACAGCAGCGGCGAGTAGAGTCCTATACCGATAGAAGTCAGAATCACGACGCCTACCATCAGCCAGATGCTGGCGGCATCCATCGGGATGAAGAAGAAGATCACTGAGGTAACGACACAGATCACTGCAGCCCAGATGAATGCCATACGCTTGGAACCTACCCACTTGGTGAATGCAGGCGACACACCACCGAAGATCATACAGGTGAGTTCACCGAAAGTCATAAACACCGTATAGTTGATGATGAGTCCACTCACCGTCACGTCGCCATGCAGACAGTACTCGAACATATAACCAGCCACCGCATAGCGGAAGCCGTTGAAGAAGTTCATGCAGATACCTATCAGCGTAAGGATCACCCAGGGACGGTTACGGAACAGGTCGGCAAAGGGTTTTAAGGAGAACTTCTCGGCACGGGCTGGCTTCTTGCGCTCCTTCGTCAAGAGGCCACAAGCCAAAGTACCTACCGTTGCTACAAAACCAAGCAATGCTCCCACCACCGCATACTGATGCTGGTCGCTGCCTCCCACCATCTTCTGCAGGTAAGGGAACGACAGCAACGTGATGAATCCCATGGCATAGGCTCCTACCATACGGAAGGAAGAGAACTGATTCTTCTCGTTGTCATCATCAGTCATCACGCCCAGCAATGAGCCATAGGGGACATTCACCGCCGTATAGACCACCATCATCAGCAGATAGAACGTGTAGGCCCAGATGCGCTTACCCGTCAATCCGAGGTCGGGGGTGTAAAGCAACAAAGCAAAGATGAGTCCAAGGGGTACGGCTCCGAAGATGAGCCAAGGACGATAGGTACCCCATCGAGACTGCGTGCGATCTGCCAACGAACCCATCAGGGGGTCAGTTACCACATCGAACATACGTGCTATCAGCATCAACGTTGCTGTATCTGCCACTGTCAGACCAAATACATTGGTGAAGAACAAGGGAAAGGCTATCGACATCACCTTCCAGGTGATACCACCGGCAGCGGCATCACCCAAGGCATAGCCAATCTTTTCGCTTAATTTTGCCATAGGTTTATTATTGATTATTGAATTTCTTTCAGGAACATGACGTTTTCTGCTTCCTTGAAGACCTTATAGTCTTCGCCACAGGGCGTGTTGGGCACAGGTCCGAACCACTCCTTGTCATAGTTACGCCACAACAGGAAGTAGCTGATAGTATATTTATCCATCTGAGGCTTCAACACCCGTGAGAACCAAGTGGAGTCAGGGGTGTTCTGCATGCCGCACTCCGTCATCGCCAACAGCTTGCCGTTATCTTTGGCAAACTTTGTCAGGAACGTGAGGTCGGCATTCAGCTGCTTCACGAAATCCGCTTCCGTACCCCACTGATAGGCATCCTCACCAATCAGTGTCACCCTGTCATTACCAGGATAGCGAGCCATGAAGCGCTCGATGGTCCAGTTGCCGTCAAGATTTGGCGAATAGCTCCATAGCAGATTATTGAGACCACGACTTGTCATATAGTCCTGCAACAGATTCCACAGACCTTTGAACTCCTCGTCGGAACAGAGTTTCTGTCCCCACCAGAACCAAGAACCGTTGTTCTCGTGCCAGGGGCGGAAGATGACAGGTACAGGTTTGCCGTTCTCATCTTTCAGTGATTCGAGGAAATCGCCCACACGCTGCATCCATGTCTGGAAAAGCTCGGCTTTCTGTCCACCAGGCAGTATGCTTTTCACCACTGTGGTGTCGTTGACATCCCAGGCAGAGCCGGCAGGGAACTTCTGTTCTCCCCTACCACCGTCGGGAGCTGTTGTCAACGGGTTACGCGGATGCCAGCTGATGGTGACGATACCACCACGCTTCACATGCGCCAGCAGCTCATCGTGGATACGGGTGAAGGGTACGCTGTCGAGGTTCTTGTCATCACCCATCTCAATACCACCCAGATCGAATCCCATCACGGCAGGATAGTCACCAACGGTGAGCTTCACATCGCTCTTACCGTCTTCGTAAGCCCAACCGATGCCATAGAACGGATCATCCTGATGACCCGCCATATAACCTTTCTTCTGGAGGGAGTCCATACGCTCCTCCAACTGCTGAGCCAGCGTCTTCACGGGCTCAGATTTCTGCTGTGCTTTACAGCTCATTATCGCAACTGTGGCGATTAGTAATAATAATAGTTTTCTCATTTCGCGTGCAAAAATAAGAAAAGTTGCCGAATTATGCAAATTTTTATTTCCTTAATTTACAATAGCAGGTGATACATACCGCCGGCGAGGGGTTTTATGATGCCTTTCATTTCGAGTTGGAAGAGGAGGGCGGTGAGTTGTCCGATGGGGATGCTGGTCTTGACGCTGATGATATTGAGTTGCAGGTCGTTGGTCTGTTGAAGCAGACTGACAATCTGCTGTTCACTTGGCGAGAGATCAGGAAAGAGGTTTCGTTCGATACCATCTGACTTGGCTTGTTGCAGACGAGCCTCATCCTGCCAGTCCATCGCTTTCACAAAGTCGTCGGCACAGGTGATAAGGGCTGCCCCGTTATCACGGATCAGGTTGTTGCAGCCTTTGGAGAACTCTGCACTCACATGACCTGGAAAGGCAAAGACACTGCGATTATAACTCTGGGCGATCTCTGCCGTGATGAGTCCCCCACCCTTGGCGGCACTCTCAACGATAATCGTCGCGTCAGCCATACCTGCCACAATACGGTTTCGGCGCACGAAGTTGGCTTTGTCGGCATTTGTCAGCGTCATAAACTCCGTGAGCAGACCACCGTGACGAATCATCTCTGCTGCTGTGTCGCGATGACGGTAAGGATAGATCTGATCCAGTCCGTGAGCCAGCACTCCCACCGTGGGATAACCATTAGCCAATGCCTGGCGATGGGCATTGATATCCACACCGTATGCCAGACCGCTGACAACCAATACCTGTGGACAACTGCGGTGCAGATCCTCGATGAAATGGCGGATAATATCCTGTCCGTAGGTGGTACAATGTCGGGTTCCGACAATACTGATGATACGCGACTGGTTCAGATCGGCATTACCCTTATAATAAAGGATGATAGGGGCATCAGGACATTCCGAAAGCCTTTGCGGATAATCAGCGTCTGTCAGCGTGAGTGCCCGGATGCCGTGAGCCTGCATATACTGGAACTCTACTTCTGCCCGCCGCATCGGTTCATCCCAGTCTTTCAGGGCCTCCATCAGACGAGGCGAGCAGTCTTGCAGGATATCGCCGATGTCATGACGATGTTCAAAGATGAGTTGTGCACTGCCAACAGCACGATACAGTTCGAGTGCTGTTGCAAAATTAAAGTTGCTGATACGTGTCAGCGCCATTGTGAAAAAGATTTCGTCGTTGTTCATTTATTTACCTTTTTACTTTCTTACCTTTTTACCTTTTTACTTTCTCTTAAGATATTCATATCAGTTGGATGAGTGCCTGCGAGTCACCAGCAGTCTCAACAGGCAGTCCCACCTGCTGCCACATGCGGATGATATGATTGTTCTCTGCCTTCAACTGTTCCAGGAAATCAAAGGCCCTATCGCACAGCACCTCTTTGGAGCGATGACGCCCATAGGCGAACAGCATGGGGATAGCCGTATTGATCATCAGGAGGTTGAGTGAACCATAGCTCAGATGTTTCTCGTTTCTTGTACTGGTAGAGCCAAAGGTGTAATGCGTCTCCCAATAAGGAGTGACTTGGGAGGAAAGGAGCTTTTTCAGTTCTTCGATCGTTTCGCACTCCACCAGCTGACTCAGTCCAGCCTTCTGCTGGTAATAGAGGTTTGCCAACTGGGAGATACGGATATGCGGAAAGTTCTGAGGTCGCAGACGGAGGAATCGCCAGAGGTGGAAGTCAATAGGCTGCATCGAGAACTTGTGCGCCAGATAGAGGTACTCGTTGCGCAGTTTGGCAAAGTAACCCTCGTTGAGTGCATCTTTCTGATAATACTCTGGCACAGCTTCCAGCTGCAGCAGTCCTGCCTGGCCCATAAAGATCGCCTCTATCTGGAAGAGGTCGTCACGATGATGTGCCACTGCAGAGAGCGGGATATTCTGAGCCCACTGTTCGAACACATCGCCATTGATGCCAAAGCCGTAGTTACGAGCCAGCGTCACGAAATAGGCATCCTCCCAAGAGCCATTACACAGTTCTGCCCGATGCTTGATAGCCTCTGTCTTCTGTTCCAGTCGTTCCGTCTGCAAAGCTGCCATCCACGAGTGTATCATCAGACGCGTCAAATCAGGTATTACCTTATAACACGGTGGATAACTGTCTGTCTTCAGCAGTTCATCGTAATGGTCTCTGACGTTCTCGGGCACATCGAGTTGCATCTGACGGATAAACTCACCGTTGGCATTCATCACTTCGGCATCGAGTACCCCAGCCACATGCAGGATGACGTTGTTGTAACCCTGATCCTTGTCATGTCCATGCAGATACCAGTCCGACGCCTTGTCGTGTATCTCCACGTTGCCTACCCATAAGGTACGCCCGATTCTGACCTTCGCATTGAAGAAGTCTGGGCCTGCATTGTGATTATGCAAACCAGGATCGATCACTTCGACGGTATCACCATCGCTTGTCTGTAGTTCCCGCAGGGGGAACAGCTTGTGCTTCCACACATAATGCAATAATTGCTCCATAGTTTCAAATTTAAGTATGATAACTCGCAGCAAAGGTAATGGTTTTTCTGAAAATCACCAAATAATTCAGGAAAAAGTTGTACCTTTGCCCACAGAAATGAAGATCGGTGACATAGAATTTGGAAAGCATCCCGTGTTTTTGGCTCCCATGGAGGATGTGACAGACATCGGGTTCAGACTGTTGTGTAAGCGTTTCGGCGCTGCAATGGTCTATACGGAGTTCGTCTCTGCTGAAGCCCTGATACGCGATGTGAAGTCAACTATCTCTAAGCTGACTATCAGCGACACAGAGCGCCCCGTTGGTATCCAAATCTACGGACGAGATGTGGAGGCGATGGTGGAAGCTGCTATGATTGTAGAACAGGCAGGACCAGATCTCATCGACCTGAACTTCGGCTGTCCTGTGAAGAAGGTGGCTGGCAAGGGTGCTGGGGCTGGTATGTTGCAGAACATCCCCAAGATGCTGGAGATTACCCGCAAGGTGGTGGATGCCGTGAAACTACCTGTCACCGTGAAAACCCGTCTGGGTTGGAACCACGAACAACTGATCATTACCGATCTGGCAGAGCAGTTGCAGGACTGTGGCATCCAGGCACTGACAATTCATGGCAGGACTCGCAGTCAGATGTACACAGGTAATGCCGACTGGACCCTCATCGGCGAGGTGAAACGCAACCCCCGCATCCATATCCCCATCATCGGCAACGGTGACATCACCTCTGCGGAAGAAGCTAAACGGGCTTTCGATGAATACGGCGTTGATGCCGTCATGATAGGACGCGCCACCTTTGGTCGCCCTTGGATATTTAAAGAGGTACGCGACTATCTGGACGAGACTAATGCCAAGAGCCTCGACTTCAACGAGAAGATGAATATCCTCGAAGAACTGCTTCGCATCAATGTGGAACGTATCGACGAGAAGCGAGGCATCCTCCATACCAGAAGACACCTCGCTGCTACACCTATCTTCAAGGGCATCCCCGATTTCCGCCAAACCCGCATCGCCATGCTTCGTGCCGAAACCATGCCCGATCTCCTCACCATCCTTGAAGAAATCCGCCAACGATTAGGGTAAACGACAAGATAATAGGCTAAATGTTTGGTAGTTTAAAAACTATTCACTACCTTTGCAGGCGATAATTATATGTTCTTTAAACTATATACATATGAAAAAAGAAACAATCAATCAGTTGTACAAGGCATTTGAGCAATATGCCCTTGAAGTGAATGGTGTTGAATGTTGGAGTGCCCGTGAACTACAGGAACTTCTTGGTTACAGTAAATGGGAGAACTTCACCAATGTGATTAACAAGGCCAAAGAAGCATGCAAAAACGTTGGCCAAAATGTATCAGACCATTTTCCTGACGTCAGGAAAATGGTCTCCTTAGGGAGTGGATCAGAACGCGATGTTGATGACTTTCTACTCACCCGCTATGCCTGCTACTTGGTGGCTCAGAATGGAGATCCTCGCAAAGAACAGATTGCTTTTGCTCAGACCTACTTTGCCGTTCAGACAAGGAAAGCAGAATTGATAGAGCAACGTCTTCTTGAGGTAGAGCGTGTTCAGGCCCGTGCTAAATTGCAGGAGACAGAAAAGAAACTTTCAGGTGTCCTTTATGAACGTGGCATCAACGACAAGACCTTTGCAGTAATCCGTTCTAAAGGCGACCAGGCCCTCTTCCGGCTAAGTACTGCTACATTGAAGCGGAAAATGAATATACCTGCAAGTCGCCCATTGGCAGACTTCCTACCCACAATTAGCATCAAGGCTAAAGATTTTGCAGCAGAGCTGACCAGTGTAAATGTACAGGCCAAGGATCTACAAAGCGAAACGATGATTACGCAGGAGCATATAGACAATAACGCTGCCGTTCGCCGCATTCTCTTGGAACGTGGTGTCATACCAGAGGACTTGCCTGCTGAAGAGGACGTAAAGAAGGTGGAGCGCAGAATAGCCAGTGAAAAGAAGAAAGCAATAGAAAACAAGCGAAAATAATCATTATTGATCTTTTTGTGCCTCAGCAGCAGGATTTATGCCCCTTCCCTTCGGAACTGCAATCCGACGCGGTATTCATAAACCCTGCTGTCATACCCATCCATTTCTGGCTGAGTTTTTACACTATATTCACGAAGTTTCTTCCAACTAAATAGAGACATCCATCAATACATTTTGACTGTATAAAAATACGGTTCTACTCAAAGCCACAGATTCTTTTTGTAAGAACATAATCATCATTATCTCTATGAGGTTCACACCAATTATACTCACAATGGACTTCACCACCACTAAATGATTTAAGATTCACAATGTGGTGATCTGTCTTAATAACACATTCTCCTTTTTTGTTGATATATTGACTGCCAATTAAAGCCAAACCTTCTGAGAAGTCCTCACCTCGTCTGGTTACAAAAGGAATAGCCATTTCTAAATTCTCATTGAGATAACACATTTTATCATTATACCCCACTAAAGCCATACCTTCAACAAACTTATGTGCTACACTAAAAATGGGGGGACATAGAATTTTTCCATCTATTCTTTTAAAACCATATAATTGATTTTCTTCATAAGGTATGGGCGTTTCTAAATCCAAGAACATTTCTTGATAATCCTCTGTTTGTATTGAGATTTTTATCTTTTTATAAACTTTTCTTACATCTTCAGCAGAATGAAATACACATGGCATTAATTCATTCAATTTACCATCAACGCATCCATATAAAGTACCTTTTTGAACGATAGAAATACCATTTTCAAAATCATATGCCCAATCATATTTATTAGGTATTCGTATTTCGTTTCCATCTTTTTTTACTATAATGTTACCATCTGTATCAATAGTCCCAAAATCTACATCATATCTTACTTTTGCCTTGCCATCAACAAAGGGGTGTATTTCATTGTATTTACAGCGTATCACTTCTATACTGTCTTCATTAACATAACCATAACCTCTTTTACTATCATATACAGGAAGTAAGCCATTACAAAATTGGATTCCTATCTCATCATAATACTTTCCCCATTCAAGTACAGGTACATTCACTCTGTCTTTTACAGAGATGGGATAAAAAGTACCATCTGTCTTCAACACACCTATGTTTGATACCCTTATCCAACCATCTTTTATAATTCCTCCAATCATTGGTTCTTCATATATAACTTTTTGACTTTTAATATCTAGAAGAATTCCGTCATCAATAATCGCTACTTTACCATCGCAATCCCATATAAATCCATAAATAGGTGGAAGTATCTCAATACCTTCTTTGTTAACTATACCATGCCTCTCACCTATTTCAACTTGATATAATCCCAATCCCTTTCGGAAACCACAGCACCAAATAGAATCATATTTGGGTTCAACAATTATATTACCTTCATAATCGCAAAAGCCATATAATCGCTCATTCCACATATCTCCATTTCGATTAGGTATATCTTTGTATATCAATAAAAGTCTGTCAAAATCATCTTTTATCTTATATGGAAGTTTTATTACGTCTCCATTTGATATGATTAATTCATTCTCGCCTTTTTTATAATTCTTTCTACCACAGAAAGACTCAAACTCTTCCCAATTACATATTGTCGCTTGTTCGCTCCTTATGTCTTCTTTTTGATGTATAATTTTTATTTTTTTATTTCGCATAGAAAATAAATCACCATCATAAGGTGATATATTCCCATCCTCATCCATATAGAAACACTGTTCATTCTCTGAAACTAAAAATTTCTCATGATCTTTTATAATATACGCTTCTATTTCTGCATCATAAGTAGACGCAATGGCATATTCATAATTTATGATCCTTGCCGTCTTTTTTGTGGCATTGTAAATCACATATGAGGCAATGTGTGAAAAAGAATCTCTATAGTCTGGAATTCTAATCAAATATACACCTTTGGCTGTTTTGAAATTGAACATACTCTCAAAAATTTATTTGTTATACGTGTAATGAATGTCAATACAGTTATTCTAATGTTTCACAATTCAATATCATTCATAAGAAATGGCGTGATACAACTATTGTTTACTCCTAAGTTAATAAGAGTTTCTTTCCTGACACCATATTGTTTCAACATACTATCTTTATCTTTAAAGAAAATATTCCATTTAGCATCTTTCTTTGTCTTTTGTGATATTATCTTATAGTAAGGTAAATCTATGTCGTTAATAGAATGCCCAATTACCTTTATTTCAGAAACGTTGTGTAATGAGTTAAAGAACTTTAGATTCTTATGTATCAAACTTTCTACTGGTTTTAAAGTCTTTTGAAAATAATCATTTCGAATAATTGTTTCACATTCATATAACCTAATATCGTCGAAATCATTTACAGGTTGCATGATTTTCATATTGTGCCCAGTTATTATAGAATCAGGATAGTCAGTTGTTCCATGAATATGAATCACTTGCTTTGGTGGTATTTTATAATATGACTCCAGAGTCTTTGTATAATTAAAAGTGAAATATATTGCATCTGCTTCCAATCGTAACCGTTTAGATGTTGCCAAAACATTTATAAGGCATATCCAATTGACAAGATGTTGTATTAGTTTATTTGTTAAGCTATCTACCAAGTTTTGAATTATATATTGAACTCTGTGATTATCTTCATCTTCCCAGTCTTCTGCTCCGTATTGGACAAGATTATCATTAATATATTGCCACAATAAGTCCTGGTCTATTTCTTTTAGTCCGTTTTCAAAATCTGCCCACAAAGAAAAAACGCCCTTGTTCTGATTGTCGATAAAAGTAGGATACCAATTAGAAAGAATATCGTAGAACTCTTGATCATGAGTTTTAATAAAGTTCCCAAAATGAGAATATGAAGTTGGAAGGTCGTGAAAACGGTCCAGACCATTTCCGATTATATATAAACAAGGACTTGCCATAATGAAATATTGTGAATGAATCTGCTATACTAAAAGGAAATGAAATCATGCAATAGTATTTGTTACCAAAACAACCTTGTTCGATATTTCTCTCGTTTCACCTTGCCCTAACTCTGGTGTGTTAATGCGGATATCGCAATCTACGACGAAAATGGTGTTGGATTTGTTGGAACGGATTACATTTTCATCATGCATGTCGCTGATATCAGACTGCTTTTGAGTACTTTCCTTAAAAGTCGCTGAGTGCTGGCGAATCCTGGCTATCTGAGCCAGTTTCCGCTCCTGCGAGCAGGGATGCAATGACATTTGTTGTACCTCCCGCTGCGCAGCCATGCTGTTCATGCGGTGAAAATCGTTGATAAACAAACCTCCCTTTCCAAAGTTTACGTTATTCATATTCAACCCGGATTTTGGTGCAAATATACAAATAAAAATGGAAATAATAAAGCAATTAAAGAAAAACTTCCAAAACTCAGGATTATGATAAGATGAATATTATTGCTATGACTAACAAGACCTAAGGCTCAAAATATGTTCCCAGTATGGGAATGTTTGGTTCCCAGGCTGGGAATATTATGTTCCCAACGTGGGAATATGTTGTTCCCTTAATGGGAATGTTTTTCGAGAATGACACAGGCTGCCAACACCTAACGTATCACCTAACATAACTCCTAACAAACATCTAACAAACATCTAACAATCTCCTAACAAACACCTAACGTTAGGTGATATGTTAGGTGTTTGTTAGGTGTTTAAGCACCTCATCATATGCTAACACTCTCAAAATGAGACAGTTAACTGTCATCGATGTTAGGTGTTAGGTGTTTACAGAGAAAAAATCATAAATAATCAGAATATGGAAGAGAAAGAACTGAAAGCGAAAGACATTCCTCAGTAACGGTAACGGGCTCCCCTCTGCACTTTAGAACCAATTCATCAGAGAACGGAGGTAGGCTGTGAGTTCACCTGCCATCTTTTCGTCTTCGTAGATGTTGGGGTGGTAATCATTACCATAGAACTCCTCGCCTGAGATAGGCTCCATATCGAAGCGATAGACCTCCTTGTCACCTGCTTTCTGAGCCTCAGCAGTCACTTCGTCGAGCAGTTGCTTGACCTCCTTCAACTCTTTGTTGTAGAGCATAGAACCCGTTAGAAAGACAATCTTCGCCTTAGGATTATGGTCGCGCACCTGCTTCAGGAGCTTCTGATAGCCCTGTTTCAGGAGCTTCAGGTCATAGTTGTCCGTTGAAGTATCGTTGGTGCCAAGATTGATGCAGACCACATCGGGCTGATAGCGGCTGAAGTCCCACTTCTCACTGAGGAATGTCGCCTCCTTGCGGAGTTCAGGTTTCCAGGCATAGCCCGTATATTCGTATTGCATAGGCATGCAAGAACCAGGTGAACCCGTCTTGGCCTCACCATAGTTACGATAGGCACCGATGCCGCTGCGGGCCACCACCCAGTGCTGGGCTTCGAGGTTGCGAGCTGCGATGGATGCGTAAGAGTAATAGTGATTCTCGGTGGCATAATCGAAACCTTCCTCCTTCTTCAATCCTTCGTTGCCATAGCCGCAGGTGATGGAATTACCGATGAATTCGATTTTCCTCGTAGGCAAAGCCGGTGTTTCAACGAGTTTACAACCCTTGTCGAGTACAAAGCCCCAGAACTCAGGGAAGAATTCATACCCCTCAATGGCATACATCAGTTTGACTGTATGCACGCCATTCGGCAGGGCTGTGGCAAGGGTCACCACTGAGTCGCGCTCCCCACGAAAAGCTACCTTGAAAGGTTCTGCCTGATCGATCTGAGCCACAAAATAACCACTACGAGGTTTGGCAATCATACGTAACGAAGTTCCCTCGAACGACGCAACAATCTGAATACCAGGGAAGTTCCAAGCCGGTCGTTCAGGATTGGCAAAGCTGATACGCCCAGCGTATTGGATGAACTGATCTGTAGGACTGATGATGCTACCTTTAATGGGTACAGTCTTAATAGCAAAGGTACTCATGCACATGATAGTCAGCAGTGCTGACAAAACAATCTTTCTCATATTCTTTAGTTCTCTATTATTTCGTTTTGATAATAGCTGTCCAGCCACCACCACTGCTAAGATGGATATCGAGCCGATCTTTAGCTGTCACAGCTTGTTGCGTGCGTTTATAGTCGGTAGCCTCCTTATCAGCATTGATGCCATCGGCGAAGATATCAGCAGAGAACTGTCCTGCCCCTAAGAAACTCAGGTCGATGGTCAGGTCGCGGGCTGTCCAGTCAGTCATTGCAGCTACAAACCAGGTAGAGCCTTTACGACGGGCTATGACGGTATATTCGCCAAGTTGTCCATCAAGGGCTATCGTCTCATCGAAAGCTGTTGGAACCTGTGCGATGAAATCCGTACACTCCTGATTCTGCATATATTTCGTAGGACTGTCAGCCAGCATCTGAAGCGGTGCCTCAAAGGTGGTGTACATCGCCATCTGGTGTGCACGTGTGCCCTGACTCATCGGATGATCGTTGTTGCCAAAGAAACTGTCCTTCAGCGCATTCATCATAGCTCCTGGGGTGTAATCCATCGGACCAGCAAGCATGCGGAGATAAGGTGCTGTAACATCATAACGAGGCTGGTTGTGCAGAGGGCCGTCGCCTGCACGAGGCTCCCACTTGGAGTTCTCCAGACCCTTCACACCCTCGAAGTTGAAGATGTTAGGATAAGCACGCTGGATACCAAAAGGCTTCAGTCCGTGATAGTCGAGATACAAATGATGCTTGGCAGCGCAGGCAGCCATCTGATAGGCAGAGGCTATGACCTGCTGATCATCACGATCGAAGAAATCGACTTTAAAACCTTTGATCCCCATATCGGCATAGTGCTTCATAACAGTCTCCATCACAGAAGTGCCTCCTAATGGGTTGCTGCCAATCATATTACGCCAACTGGACCACAGGATGATACCCACCCCCTTCTCACGACCATAGGCAATCAGACGAGGCAAGTCGATTTCAGGACTCAGATCCTCCAAGAGTGATTCCTTACCACTCCAGCCCTCATCGATGATGATGTATTCGATTTGATTCTTGGCAGCGAAGTCTATATAATACAAATAGGTGTCGGTGTTCATGCCTGACTTGAAGTCAACACCTGTGATATTACAGTTGTTCCACCAGTCCCACGCTACCTTACCGGGTTTGATCCACGAGACATCCGCAATACGGCAGGCTGGCGCAAGGCGCTGAGCCATATCACAATTCAAGATGTCTGCATCACGCTCTGTGATAACCACTGCCCGCCAAGGGAGTGACTGCTCCCCATTCAGTTTGGCAATATAGTCAGCACGCTTTGTAGGTACGAGGTTCAGACGATCATAGCCGCCAACCTCCTGAGCCAGTGGATAAGGTGCAAAAACTGCCTTTAAGGAATGGTTCGCCCCCTTTTCCAGGAACATGCCAGGATAGTTCTCCACACCAGCATCCATCACGATTGCCTTCATGCCACCAGGCAGGCAGACGGCTAAAGGAGAGATTGCCAACGAATCGGCATACATCTTCGACAGAGGCACCTCGTCGTAGTAGGACTCGAAGGAGTAACAATAGCGTTCGCCATTACGATTGTCGTTGATATAAGGGATGAAGGCAGGATAATCTTCAGCGAAGCAAAACTCCGTTGTTTCATTAGTCACCAATGCCGGCTTCTTCTCCTTAGAAATCAGGCGATAGGCTGCGCCATCATTATAGGCACGCACCTCAATTGTGAATTTCTGTGTCGTATAAAGCAACAGCTGTCCATACTCATCACTAACAGTCTGACGCTTATAGAAAGGATTCTTAAAACTGCTATTGACAGAATGGCGAGCCACCTTTCCTACTGTTCCCAAGCCAACAGTCTTCTTACCTTGCACCATACGGATATCTATTGCAGAAGGCAGTAATACCTGTTGTCCGTTGTAATCTACTGACCATTTTACTTCCGCATCGGTATTAACAGTTACTTTTACCTTCCCATTGGGTGAGCTCACCTCATAGTTTCCTGCAGAAGCAGCCATCGCTATCAAGCAGGAAAAAACCATCATCTTAGTCCTCATGACAGAAATCATTTTTTTAAGTTAGTGACTGATTTTGAGTTATTTCCGGTGCAAAGATAAAAAAAAAACTATAAAAACTGTTTTTTATCGGCAAAATATTCATCTTTTAATTATAATTGTCTATCTTTGCATCGAGAGAAATAAATTCAAATGGAAAAGAACGTACTAAAGGCCTTACAACTATGCCCTCTTTTTGAGGGGTTCACAGCTAAAGACATCGAGCAAATGATGGACATTATTCCTTATCGGCTATTCAAAGTCGATAAGAAAGAGGTATTTGTAACAGCTGGAACACCATGTAAATATGCCGATATTGTTGTGGCAGGCGAGGTGGTTGCACGAATGGAAGGATCATCTGGCAAGGAGATGCAAATCACTTCCAAGCCTGTTGGTTCATTATTGGCCTCCGCTTTTATCTTTGGCAAGAACAATATTATTCCTGTCAACTTAATGGCCAACAAGCCAGCAACCATTCTCAGGATGACATCTAACTCCATGCAGATGCTTCTCAATATGGATGAACGTTTCAGATTCAATTTCATCCAACTCTTGTCTGCATTCTGCGATAATCTGTCGCGAAAGGTACGGCTGCTTACGCTTCATACCGTCAGAGAAAAGGTAGCTATCTTACTTTTAGAACAGGCGAAACGGACCAATTCCGATGTTTTTATGCTGGAGAAATCACGTCAGGAGATAGCCGACTCGTTTGCCATACAGAAATTCTCACTACAAAGATGTCTGAAAGAGTTTGCTGCTGATGGTATCATCCAACTTAACGGCAAGCAGGTAGCCATCCTCAACAAGAGCAAGTTGATGACGCTGGCTAATGTAATCGAGTAAAAGCGTTATTTCCGCCAGAAGAGAGGGGTAATATCCTCGAAGGTGCCTTTCTCATTCTGCCGATACAGGCGCTGGTTGGTTGTCGGCTTATTCAAAGGCCCCAGGTGCCTGATGAAGGGGCCGATCTTGATATAGTCAAAGTCCTTTTTGTTCACCATCGCCGAGATGATGGTCTTTCCACTATACCAAGCCACTTTGAACTCAGGGTGCTCTTCGTGGATATACTGAGCCAGTTGATTTACACCCTTGGGATCGTTATCACCTCCCATGAAAGAGATGCAGGTGATGTCTTTACCGTATTCAGCGGCAAAGCTATCAATAGCTTCTGTATTCAGAGGCAGTCCGATATCTTCCCAAAGATAATGACTATGACACCCAGGACAGTGACACGGGCAATTAGAAATATTAATTGCCAGTGTCACCTCGTTGGGGATCTCCTGAAATACGATACCTGTATTAACGTACTTCAACATCTGTTATTTGTCAGCCATAGCATAGTAACGACGTGAGGCTTCTTCCTGACGGGCCTGTGAGAAGTTGCTCACACGCTTCAGGTAACCGATGATACGGGTCATATAGTCCACATTCTTTGAATGGCAGTGAGGGCACTCCTTCAAGTAGCGCTTGTCGATATGACCACAGTCATTACATACTGTATTGGGGATATTGAAGGTGAAATAGTTGCAACCCTCATTGGCTGCTACCTTCAGCAGATGGGCATACTGCTCCTTTGTCAGATGCTCCTCCAAGTTCATGTGGAGTGCCGAGCCACCTGTCAGGTGCTCAATATAGGGTGCGCCATGCAGCTTGAACTTATCGATGATAGACAGTGAGTCGTCCTCAACCACATAGAAATAGCTGTTGTAGCAGTCACGTGGCACGAAGTAACCATCCTCGCGATCCCACTTGGCATGCTTAACACCTACATTCTCAGCAGGAATCATCTCGCAGTTGAACATCACATCCTTTGTGCGGTACTGCTTGTTGTACTTCTCAATCAGACCAAGGATGCCCTGTACGAAGTGCAGATAATCATCGTTAGGTGTGATCTTCAATCCCATGAACTCTGCAGCTTCCACCAAACCGTTGATACCAATGGTGAGATACTGTCGAGCAATGTTAATATAGCCAGCATCGAAGAGCGGCAGCATGCCATGAGCCTGCAGTTCCTTCAGGTTCTCATTATAAGCAATCTGCACCTTATGACAGAGATCAATCACGCTTCCCAGATAATCGAGATAGTCTATCTCGTGCTTGACGGCATACTGGATACAACGGTTCAGGTTGATGGTCAGCACACTCTTTGAACCAGTACTTACGCCACCAGCACCAAGGGTATAGCTGAATCCGTTGTCGGTAATCTCGTTGCGCAGACGGCAGCAAGAACTCAACGAGTCGGCATTATTACTCATATAGGTGAAGAACGAATGTCCCTCGCTGTACATCTCAGCTGTAAAGTCACCCCATTCAGGATCCTTGCAGTCACCATTCTCATCGGTAAGCAAAGCCATCGTCTCTACAGGGAAGGTAAGCAAGGTCTTTGTACGCTCATGATTAAACCACTTCATAAAGCGCTTCTGCAACCAAGAGAGACTCTCCCAGTCGGGCTTTGAACCATCAGGGAAGTAGAAGTCGCCAAAGATGCTCTCGAAATAGTACTTATCGTAGTAGGCAATGTTCCAGAAAACAGCCTGGTAGTTGCGGGCACCAGTAGGCTGGTTCAGCGTATAGACGATCTGTTCAAAGTAATCGGTAATTACCTTATCAATAGTGCGCTTCTTAAGACTGAGATCAGCCTGCTCGTTGGCACGCTTGTAATAGTCAAGCCCATACTCCTTGCCAATAAAGTAGTTCATGTACATCAAGAACTCCGGTGTAGCACAAGCACCACTCAGCATGGAACTAACCATGAATACCATATTAACGAAGCCGCCAGCAAACGACTTGAGGTTGGTTGGTGCCGTAGAGTTACCACCGATAGCAACAGTGCCGCCAATGAGCCAAGGATACATCGTAATAGAGGCACAATAATTTGCCAACGAGGTCTCGTCGTTCTTATATATAAAATGGTGTGTCAGTTTGTTAATATATTCATCTGCCAATTCCTTGCCGTACATCTTTTTGATACGGTCGGTCAAGAGGCGACGATTCAAACGGATAAAGTTCGACTTCGGCAGTTCACCAATCAGTGTCGCGATATTCTTATGCTCCACATTGGCATTTGCATCGTATTTGGAACCTGTTGCAGCATTCACCGACTCTGTGTATTCTGAGAGGAACATCATCTTCTCCAACGTGTCGCGATCCTCAGAGTGTAACTGACGATAGAGGATGAATGACTTGGCAACCTGATAGAAACCTTCACGCATGAGAGCCTCTTCCACCTGATTCTGGATATTTTCCACCGTAATATCGTCGTGGATATCCAGATGGCTGAGGATCTTAGAAATCGTACCCAAGTCAGCTGGGCAGTTAACACTATCGAATGCCTTCACAATAGCATTCATAATCTTGTCCAAAGAGAACTGGTCTTTCGATCCATCTCGTTTCGTGATAGTAAAGTTCTTAATCTCCATTGTATTGTTTTGTTAATGTTTATGCACCGAAGTTAGGCAACAAGTTTCCCGTTTTGGATAACTTTTTTATTATTTGATTGGAAAAAGTTGTCCGTTTTGGACAACCGAAATCGGTTGCAAAGATACAAAATTTCCGGAATAGCATCTATGTCTTACCATAAAAAAATGAGGCTCATTATAATATTTAACTCATATTAACTATTTGAGTTTTGCACTCCGCCAAGTTCTGCCTACCTTTGCAGGCAGAAGAAATTTTAAACTCCTTATTTTTATGAGTACAGCACTTATTATCATTATTGTCTTGGCGGTCATCGCCATCGGTTACTTCATCTCGACACAGCGCCAACTGGTCAGTCTTGATGAAATGTGCAAGAATGCCTTGAGCCAGATTGAGGTTCAGCTCAACTCCCGTTTCGACGCTGTTTTGGCACTTGCAAAGGCTGCTGCGCAATATGCCAAGCACGAATCTGACACCATTATTCAGACTGTGCAGGCCCGTGGTGGAAACAACGGTATAGCCGCCATCAACGAGCAGACCGACTTGCTCACCCAAATGATGGGACGCCTGAACATGGTCTTCGAACGCTATCCCGACCTAAAAGCAAGTGATCTCTACAAGGAGGCCCAGTTGGGTATGAAGCAGTATGAAGAGAACGTCCGCATGAGTCGTATGATCTACAACGACACAGCCACGAAGATGAACCGCATGGTGCGCCAGTGGCCTTCGAGTATCGTGGCTTCCATGCTGCATTTCGAAGTAAAAGATTACCTGAAAGTAGATAATGAGGAGAAAAAACAATACCCCGACCTCGATGAAGCATTCAAGAAATAAGGTTTTCCTATTGTTGGCACTGTTGTCATCGGCCACAACACTGTTGGGGCGCCCGCAACTGAAGAATCTGGACATACAGGTAATTCTGGCCCGTAACGGCGACGCCTACATCACCGAGACCCGCACAATGGACATTGACTCTGAAGGTACGGAGTGCTTTATTGTGATCGGCAACCTTAACGGCAGTGAGGTGCGTGACCTTGAAGTGAGTGACGAGACGGGACAAAGCTATACCAATCTCGGTAGTTGGGATATTAACCAAAGCCGAAATTGGAAAGCCGGCAAATGCGGTATAGTCAGCAAGCACAACGGCTACGAGCTCTGCTGGGGCCTTGGTGACAGTGGCAAACGTACCTATATTACCAGTTATACTGTCACCAGCCTGCTGAAAGGCTACGATGATGCCGATGGTTTCAACTATATGTTCGTAACCCAGGGAATGTCACCCCTACCCGACCATGTGAAACTGACAATCATTCCCGAAGACTCCATACACTTTACTGCTGAGAATACAGGTATTTGGGGATTCCGTTATAAGGGTGATATCAATTTTATGAATTACCAGATCGTGGCAGAGAGTAGCGAACCATTTGACAGTCGCAGTGCTATGATTGTCATGGCCCGTATCAACAAGGGATTGTTTGAACCTGCCGACATCAGAAGCGGCAGCTTTGAAGATCTGAAAGAGCTCGCCTTCGAAGGCAGCGACTATACCAGCGATGAAGAGTGGACGACAGATGATACATTAGCATTACTCTTTCTCATTGTTGGGTTCTTTATCGTGCCCGTTTTATCCCTGATTATATACCTTATATATATATGGAGAGCCAGAAGAAAGGTTATGAAAGACCTGAACTGGTATCGTGACATCCCTTATGATGGCAATCTGCAACAGACGAACAGCGTTCTAAATGCCTATAAGTATTTCAGTACAGACTACAATAATCTTCTTTCTGCCTGTATCCTGAAACTCATCAGTCTGGGTGCCATTACCATTGAACAGCATCTGGATGAGAAAGGCAAGAACGTACAGAATTTCGTTATTCACACATTGAAGGATGACAAAGACCTGCCCTTGCTCCTGAAGAAAGTCCATACCATTTTCAAGCAAGCAGCAGGTAAGGACACCGTTCTTGAGCCGAAAGAACTTAAAGCATATATGAAGAGTGCTTACAACCAAACCGTCACTGACTCTTTCATCAACACCCTTCATACCAAGACGAGCATTTCCAATTTGAAGGACCATCTTGACGAAGTGCGCCAAGTGTTTGGCCTTAAGAAATATCTCAAGGAGTTCTCACTGATAGACGAACGCCATGTTGGTGAAGTCGCCTTGTGGAAGGACTATATGATCTACGCAACACTCTTCGGCATTGCAGACCAAGTGATACGGGATATGAAAAAGATCAATCCCGAATACTTCCCGATAATCTATTCAACGCTACACTCCAGTACCAGCCGTGCTGCTATGAGTAAGGCAGAACGTGAAACCCGTACTTCAGGCGGGGGAGGCCGCTCCTCATGGAGAGGCGGAGGCGGAGGCTATTCTGGTGGAGGTTCCGGCGGAGGCGTCAGATAAACTTGCCTGTTGCAACATCTTAAGCATGTCAATATAGTTTTTCGATTCAGCAGGCGAATATTACAAATTTATTTCGTACTTTTGCATCCGATAGTGAAAAAAAGAATATGATGGACGATGATTTTGACATACATGAGGAGCGTTTCTCCCAAGGTGAAAAAGACTTTGAAGAATCTGGAAGTGTTTGTCGAGGCTGCCAAATATCGTGGCGAACCGCTTGACCACACATTATTACACGGTCCTCCAGGACTGGGTAAGACTACCCTTTCGAATATCATTGCCAATGAATTGGGTGTAGGATTTAAGATCACCTCTGGTCCCGTACTCGATAAGCCTGGTGACCTGGCAGGTATCCTCACCTCATTAGAGAAAAACGATGTGCTCTTCATTGACGAGATACACCGTCTCTCACCTGTTGTAGAGGAATACCTCTATTCTGCGATGGAAGACTACCGGATTGACATCATGATTGATAAAGGTCCTTCTGCCCGTTCGATACAGATTGACTTAAACCCATTTACCCTGGTAGGTGCTACCACTCGTAGTGGTTTGCTGACGGCTCCACTCCGTGCCCGTTTTGGTATCAACATGCACTTAGAGTATTATGAACCAGAAACTTTGCAAGCCATTATCGAGCGTTCAGCTAATATTTTAGGTGTACCCATCACAGAAGATGCTGCTCTTGAGATTGCTGGCAGAAGTCGTGGTACACCCCGTATTGCAAACGCTCTGCTGCGTCGTGTGCGTGATTTCGCTCAGGTAAAAGGAAACGGCAAGATCGACACGAAGATTTCAAAAATAGCTCTTACAGCTCTGAATATCGACCAATATGGTCTCGACGAAATCGACAACAAGATCTTGCTCACCATCATCGATAAATTCCGAGGTGGACCTGTTGGCATCACCACTATCGCCACAGCTATCGGCGAAGATGCAGGTACCGTTGAGGAAGTCTATGAACCATTCCTTATTATGGAAGGTTTCATTAAGCGCACCCCTCGAGGACGTATGGTGACAGAACTTGCCTACCGTCATTTTGGGCGTAACCCATATAGCGGTAATATTATGGAACCCAACCTTTTTGATTAACAAGGTAGAAATATGGAAAGAACAGGAATATTCGTTGGAAGTTTCAATCCATTTACCATCGGGCACGACTCTATCGTACGTCGTGTACTCCCTTTGTTCGATCGTCTGGTCATCGGCGTCGTGGGTGACAATGTTCATAAACCTGATATGCCCTCTGCCGAAACTCGGATGCAAGCTATTCGAGAGCTCTATGCCGATGAGTCACGCATCAGCGTAAAACCTTATCATGGACTGGCGATGGATTTTGCGAAAGCAGAAGGAGCCCAGTTTATCGTGAAGGGAGTCCGTAATGCCAGCGATTTCGAATACGAACAATGGCAGGCCGACTTTAATCGGCGATTAGGTGGCATAGAGACCATTCTGCTCTATACAGAGCCAGAACTGGCAAGTATTTCTTCCTCTGCATTACGCGAACTTTCACATTTCGGCGTTGATGTCAGTCCTTATTTACCCAAAAAGAATAGTTAATAGACAAATGATAACCTATAGTGCTGAAGGGGTAAAGTTCCCCAATATAAAGAAACGTGAGACATCAAACTGGATTCACCGTGTAACAGAATCTTACGGAAAGAAGGTTGGCGAAATTGGCTATATGTTCGTCAATGACGAGAAGATTCTTGAGGTCAACAACGAGTACCTTGGTCATGACTACTACACAGATATTATCACGTTTGACTATTCAGAAGGCAAGGTGCTCAATGGCGACCTTGTCATCTCACTTGACACCGTTTTTACTAATGCCGATAAGTTTGGGCGACCATATGATGAGGAACTCCATCGTGTCATTATCCACGGCATACTTCATCTCTGTGGTATCAACGACAAGGGACCTGGTGAAAGAGAGGTCATGGAAGCTGCAGAAAATAAAGCGTTGGCAATGCTCTAAGCATCGTCAACGTTTTTGTTTGGATTCATTTATGACAGATAAGTAGCTGGTGTCCTTTATCTGCAATTGTAGTAGCAAAGATATACATATCTCCACCATCCTGAAGCTTTAGCCGTTTCCTTAACTCTACCACTGAGAGCGGGAAGTTTCTCACGGCAATATTGGCTTGACGGATACCAGCAAGTGCCTCCTTTAGTTCATGTTTATTCATAGAGGTCATTTTATCAACCACAAAACAACGGCCAGGGAAATCGGGCATTTCACTATCTGATATAAAAAGATGGCTGTTTTTATCGAGTGGAGTCATCTGAAACCGTATAGCCAGCTCTCCAAAGCAGCCTGCTTTCATGATGGAAGCATTAGGGACATAAAGAAAATGGAAAGACGAGGGCATTGGTAATTGGGAAGGACTATGAATAAGGTCCGGCGAGAAGACGAACTCCTGCTCATCATTAATGCAGAACACCTGCAAAGGTTTTGTTGTATTTGTCAGGACAAGCAACAACTCTTTGCATTCGTTATTCACCGACACAATATGTACCTCACTCACAGCTTTCAGATCTTCAACAGCCTTTCGCCAATCCAACATCGGGGAGAGCTTTATGACGACACGATCGGCTTTAGCCAACAGCTCTTCCCGCAGCTCAAGTACATTGGGGGTACAGTCTGCGATACCATATGTACGTCCCCCATGTTCATCTCGGCGTGCTGGATCGATGAAGATAAGATCAGCATGATCTATCGTGTGCAAATAATCGACACCATTACCGCAGCGCACCTCTACATGATTCAAACCAAGTCTTTTATAGTTCTCAGCAGTAACAGCACTCAAATCTGCTTGCTGTTCTATGGTGACAGCCTGCTGAAAGCCTTTTGCAATAAAGGCGGCATCGACACCAAAGCCTGCTGTCAGATCAACAAAGAGTTGTCCCTTACCTGCAATGCGAGCTTTGTAAGTGGCTGTAGCCTCACTGGAGCACTGCTCCATCGAGAGGTGAGGCGGATAAATAAGACCTTCACAAGCAGCCCACGAGGGTATTTTCGTACGTGCTTTCTGCCAGCCTGCTATCTGTTCCAGTGCCGCATGCATATCAACCTCAGGATACTTTGCACCCTGAAGAGCTAACCTGCGCACATCATCAGTCCTGTGCTGCTGGATAAAGTCGAGTGTTGCTTGATTTATCAATTTCAAAAATGCTCTTTATTATTATTCAACTAAGAAAGAAGAGGCTGACACCCACAACAGCAATGACTGCACCAAGGACGACTTTCCACGTGATCTTCTGATGGAACAGCCAATAAGAGGGCAGAATGATGATGATAGGTGTCATCGCCATCAGTGTAGAGGCGATACCTGCAGCCGTATATTGTACTGCCATCAAGGAAAAGCCTACTCCTACAAAGGGACCAAAGATGGTTGTAGCCACAGCTACCCCCATCCCCTTCCGATCATGAAATGCCTCACAAAGCGGTAAGAAACCTTCACGCCAATATAATAACAAGGTGAAACCGATAATACCAGCCACACAACGGAAGAAGTTGGCACTAAAGGGCACCAGCCATGCAGGCATCGCATTCATATCATAATGATCCATACCTATCTTACTCAGCACCAGACCGAACCCCTGACATAAGGCTGCTCCGATAGCATAAAGTACACCATTCAGTGGCAGTTTCAGAGACACACGATGATGCTCCCCACGCCCTAAGACTGTAATGCTGATACCAACAAGTGTCACCAACATCGCCACAATGCTTATCAGCGTCATCTGTTGACCAAGCGTTATCCAAGCCATTAGAGCAGCAGCCAGAGGTGCAAGTGTCATAAAGAGCTGTCCATAGCGCGAACCGATTATGATATAGCATTGGAAAAGACAGAAGTCGCCTATGACATAGCCCACCAAACCAGAGAGGAGCATCCAACCGCATGCTTCAACGGGTATGATTATAGGGCATAATGAGCCGACTACAACCCCAAAAAGCAACAGAGAGAATATCAGTGCTAAAGCCATACGGAGCACATTAAGCGTAAGGTTACCCAAACGCTTGCTGCCAAACTCACTAAGAAGAGCTGTTGCAGTCCAAGAGAAAGCCACACCGATAGAAATTAGCTCACCTAAATATGCCATTGTGTTGTCTATTTTCGTATTTCGGCTGCAAAGATACAAATAATTCGGAAAAGAATTGTAACTTTGCATGCGATAATAGAAGTAATTTCTACATTCCCAACTAGAATGAACGAAACGAAGAAAGGTTTTATCCAATTACACCTGAGCGTGATGCTGGCAGGATTTACAGGACTCTTCGGACGGTTGATTACACTGAACGAGGTAGATATCGTGTGGTATCGGATGCTGTTTACAAGCCTTATCCTCCTGGTGTTTACCGGACTACCACGTGTCGGATGGCATAAGTTTGTTGAACTCTGCGGATGTGGTGCCCTTCTGGGGTTTCACTGGATACTTTTCTATGGTAGTATCAAGGCTTCAAATGTTTCGATAGGTGTCATTTGCTTCTCACTGATAGGCTTCTTTACTGCTCTTTTTGAACCACTTATCTTCAAGAAACGTCTCTCTTGGACAGAATTACTGCTTTCGCTGATTACAGTGGCTGGTGTACTCTGTATATTCTCGCTTGATGCCCGCTATCGTTATGGCATTGCCATCGGGGTGGTTTCTTCGGCAGTATGCGCACTCTATGCCATTTGCAACAAGAAAGCAAGTGTGGGCGTTCGTAGCCGGACAGTCCTGATGTATCAGATGTCAGGCGGTCTGATGGCCATCTCTGTCATCATTCCCCTATATCTCTTGGTTTTCCCAAGCCAGCAACCTATCATGGTAGTGCCGAAGGACTCTAATTTGTGGTTTATGCTCTGCCACGCCTTGTTCTGCACTGTAGGCATGTACCTACTTCAGATCCAGGCACTAAAACGTCTCTCAGCCTTCACTGTAAATCTGACGTATAATCTGGAACCCTGCTACACCATCATACTTGCCTTCCTGGTTTTTGGCGAGGGACGGGAAATCAATTTCTCTTTCTATATCGGCATCTCTCTGATTCTACTAAGTGTACTTCTACAGTCGATGCGGGCATGGAAGAAATCAGCCTTTCTTGTCTAAACGGGCTTTATTCACACTGCCAGCCTTCAGCAGTCGTTGCTGAGCCTCATCATAACTTACTCCCAACATATCCTGGAGCATCCGTGTGCCGCGATCCACCAGTTTTGCATTCGTCAACTGCATATTCACCATACGATTCCCCTGCACTCGTCCCATCCTAATCATCAGGGTGGTAGAAATCATGTTCAGCACCATCTTCTGTGCTGTTCCACTCTTCATTCTACTGGAGCCTGTCAGGAACTCTGGTCCGACAATGGTTTCAATAGGGAAGTCAACAGCCTTTGCCAACGGACTGTTAGGATTACTGGTAATACAACCTGTCAATAAACCATGCTCCTTTGCCAGTTTAATAGCACCTATTACATAAGGTGTCGTACCTGATGCAGCTATGCCCAAGACGGTATCGTTGGATGTAGGATTATATGCTTTCAGATCCTTCCAACCCTGTTCTGAGACATCCTCTGCTCGCTCTACGGAATGACGCAAGGCACGATCCCCACCTGCAATAATACCGATAACCTTCGTATCAGGCACACCAAAGGTTGGCGGCAACTCGCTGGCATCCAATACACCTAAGCGTCCACTGGTACCAGCACCGATATAAAAGAGTCGCCCACCTTGATTCATTCGCTCCTCTACAACCTCTACTAAAGCTTCAATCTGCGGGATAGCTCTACGCACAGCATCTGCTACCCGACAATCTTCTTCATTGATATGGCGCAGCAGTTCTACAACTGACATCTGTTCGAGATGATCGAAACGCGAAGGCTGTTCTGTAATCTTATCTTCTCTATCTGACTTGTCTCCAATGCTCATAGTTTATTCTTTGAAATGCATACGTATCTTGTCAACTACCAGAGCTATAGCGCCATCGCCTGTAACATTGCAGGCAGTACCAAATGAGTCCATAGCAATATAGATAGTAATCATCAGTGCCTGTTGCTCTCCATTAAAGCCCAAGACATTTGCCAGCGGAGCTAAAGCAGCCATAATGGCACCACCAGGAACACCTGGCGCAGCAATCATCACCACAGAAAGCATCAGGATAAACTGAAGGAAAAGACCAAAATCAGTTGACATTCCCTCAAGCATGCTGATAACCAGTGCACAAGCCGTAATCTTCATCATAGAGCCAGACATGTGGATGGTGGCACAAAGAGGAACAACAAAACCAGCCGTCTCCTCAGAAACCCCATTCTTCTGTGCCTGCCTCAAGGTGACTGGAATCGTGGCTGCAGAACTGCTGGAGCCTAAGGCTGTCGCATAAGCAGGCAGCATCGTAAAAAGCAAGCGGAAGGGATTGCGATGCACGATCAGACCTGCTACCACAAACTCATAAAGCAGAATGAATATGTGGAGCACAAGGATTATCAGAATGATATTGACAAAGACAGACATCGCCTGCCACACATACCCAGCATAGGTTATATTCAAAAAGATGCCAAAGATATAAAGCGGCAACAGTGGAACCAGCAGACCACTGATGATTCTGTGGATTACCTCTTTAAACTCTGAAGTCATCGAGCGCAACGTAGGTAACTTGCCGTAGGCAATGCAGATTCCAAGAGCAAACGAGAAGACGAGCGCAGTCATGACATCCAAAATTGGAGGTATCTGGATCTTGAAGTAAGGCAACAGCGGATTTGCTTGTTCTGGAACGCCCGCTTCTATCGCATTTCCTATCAATGAGGGGAAGCACATCATACCAGTAGTGTAAGTCAATAAACCACTTAGTACAGTATCGCCAAAGGCTATCACTATCGTCAACAGCAATAACTTGCCTGCCTGATTGCCGATTTCACCGATGGCAGAAGTAATCAGTCCGACAATAATCAATGGAACCAGAAAGCCTAAGAACTGACTGAACAGATCGTTAAAAGTCAAAACCGCCCGCACTATCGGCCCGTTAACCACCAGTCCCAGCAGAATACCCAGAACGATAGCTATTAACACGCGAGGCAGAAGTCCCATCTGCCAGATTCTCTTTATAACCTTCATGGCTTTCACAAATCTTTATCGATTAATAGCCCAGATTCTCACCTACGAGCACAACCATATGGCGGCCTTTGGGCGAATTGCGCAGGAAATGGATGTGGTTGCAGATACTCTCGGGCGAGTTGCAGTTATGACAAACACCATCCACCTGGCAAGGTGTCTTGATATCAAAGCGTGCAGCATTCGTGGTTGAAGCTGTACTGCGCGCTCTGGCCAATGCAGCCTCAACAGTCTGTGCCACCTTATTCATGCCAATGACGAAGATGACGCGCTTTGGTCCCCAGGTGATAGCTGCCACACGATTGCCATTGCCGTCGATATTCACAATCACGCCATCCTCAGAAATAGCATTGGCACTTGAGAGATAGACATCAGCCGTAAACGCCCGTTCATAGATGCGGACCACTTCGGCACGATCCTCCACCTCGTCGCGATCCAGCACCTCAAGCGTTCCTCTGTCTTTCAGAGCCTGAGGGATGCCGATATCGCGGATCGTCATCGATCCGCCCCAGGTCACACTGCTGCCGTCGGCTATCAGTTCAGACACTTTCTTCACCGCTTCTGCTGCCGTCGGACAGTAGAAGGCTTCCATATTGCGGCGCTTCAGCTGCTTGATCATCCGCTCCGCGAGTCTTTCATTACGCAATTCCGTTGGTGTCATATTCCAATAATAGGTTTCTGCTGCAAAGATACAAATAAATCGAAAATAAACAGAAGATTATTTTGTTTCTTTTGAAAAAAGAACGCCGCAAGTAATAAAATTGCGGCGTTCTAATTTAATAATATAAGGTGTACTTCTTAGTCTGCTAACTTTGCCTTGATGAACTCGCGGTTCAGGCGGGCGATGTTGGCGATGGTCTCATTCTTCGGGCAGACAGCCTCGCAGGCGCGAGTGTTGGTGCAGTTACCGAAACCAAGTTCCTCCATAGCCATCACCATGTTCTTTGCACGGCGTGCAGCCTCTACACGACCCTGTGGAAGCAGGGCGAGCTGAGACACCTTAGAGCTTACGAACAACATAGCTGAGCCGTTCTTACAAGCTGCTACACAAGCGCCACAGCCGATACAAGAAGCGCAGTCCATAGCCTCGTCGGCATCCTCCTTAGGAATCAGGATAGCGTTGGCATCCTGAGCCTGTCCTGTGCGGATGGTAGTGTAACCACCAGCCTGGATAATCTTATCGAAGGCATTGCGATCTACCATACAGTCCTTGATTACAGGGAAGGCAGCTGAACGCCAAGGCTCAACAGTGATGACATCACCATCGTTGAAGCGGCGCATGTAGAGCTGACAGGTGGTAGCACCACGCTCAGTCTTCCCATGAGGTGTACCATTAATATACAGAGAGCACATACCGCAGATTCCCTCGCGGCAGTCGTGATCGAACACGAATGGCTCCTTACCTTCGTTGATGAGCTCCTCGTTCAGGATGTCAAGCATCTCCAAGAAAGAGGTGTCATCGGGGATATCGTGCATTTCGTGGGTATCGAAATGACCTGCGTCCTTGGGGCCATTCTGGCGCCAGAACTTTATTGTAAATGAAATATTCTTTGCCATAATTTCAAATCCTTACTTAGTTCTTATAGTTACGTGTCTGTACCTTGATTGCCTCTAGTTCTCGTCGTCGCGCTTTGCTTCGCCTTCCTCTGTCTGGTACTCCTCGCGGAAGTGACCACCACAAGACTCATTACGAGAGAGGGCGTCAAAAGCAACAAGCTGACCCATTGTGAAGAAGTCACGGAGGTGAATAGCCTTGTCGAGCTCCACATTCAGACCCTCCTTAGTGCCAGGAACGAAGAGGTTCTCATCAAACTCCTTCTCCAGTTCGTGCATCTTCTTCAAACCAGTCTTCAGACCTTCAGCGGTGCGACCCATACCAACGTACTCCCACATGATATGACCAAGTTCCTTATGGATAGAGTCAACAGAGCGCTTACCCTGAATCTTCAGCAGACGATCCATCTCAGCGTCAACCTTCTTCTCAGCCTCCTCAAACTCAGGCAGATCGGTAGAAACCTTCGGCCAAACAGCCTGATCAGCCAGGTAGTTCTGGATGGTGTAAGGCAGTACGAAGTAACCATCGGCCAGACCCTGCATCAAGGCAGAAGCACCCAGACGGTTAGCACCATGATCAGAGAAGTTACACTCACCGATAGCGAACAAACCAGGAATAGTGGTCTGCAGCTCGTAGTCAACCCAGATACCACCCATCGTGTAGTGGATAGCAGGATAGATCATCATTGGCTTGTAATACTTCACACCATTGATCTCGTTTGCTACGTCGCCAGGGAATACGTCAGTAATCTCCTCATACATCTCGAAGAGGTTGCCATAACGCTGCATGATCACATCAATGCCCAGACGGTTGATAGACTCAGAGAAGTCGAGGAACACAGCCAGACCCGTGTTGTTCACACCGAAGCCCTTGTCGCAGCGCTCCTTAGCAGCACGAGAGGCAACGTCACGAGGAACGAGGTTACCAAATGCAGGATAACGGCGCTCCAGATAGTAGTCGCGATCCTCCTCAGGAATCTCCCAACCCTGCTTGGTACCAGCCTGCAGAGCCTTCGCATCCTCAATCTTCTTTGGAACCCAGATACGTCCATCGTTACGCAGTGACTCTGACATCAGCGTCAGCTTTGACTGCTTGTCGCCATGAACGGGGATACAGGTGGGGTGAATCTGAACGTATGATGGGTTTGCAAAATAAGCACCCTTACGATAGCACTGAACAGCAGCTGTACAGTTACATCCCATAGCGTTGGTAGAAAGGAAGTAGGTGTTACCATAACCACCAGTAGCGATCACAACAGCGTTAGCGCTGAAGCGAACCAGCTTACCTGAGCAGAGATCCTTAGCGATGATACCACGAGCACGACCATCAACAATCACCACATCTTCCATCTCATAACGTGTGTAGAGCTTCACCTTACCTGCCTTCACCTGACAAGAGAGTGAAGAGTAGGCACCCAGCAACAACTGCTGACCTGTCTGACCCTTAGCGTAGAACGTACGGCTTACCTGAGCACCACCGAAAGAACGGTTAGCCAGCATACCACCATACTCACGAGCAAAGGGAACACCCTGAGCCACACACTGGTCGATAATATTGTTTGATACTTCAGCCAGACGATAAACGTTGGCCTCGCGAGCACGATAGTCACCACCCTTTACAGTATCATAGAACAGACGATAGATAGAGTCACCATCGTTCTGATAGCACTTTGCAGCGTTGATACCACCCTGAGCGGCGATAGAGTGTGCGCGACGGGGAGAATCCTGAATGCACAGGTTGATGACGTTGAAACCCATCTCTCCGAGTGAAGCAGCTGCAGAGGCACCAGCCAGACCAGTACCAACCACAATCACATCCAACTTCAACTTGTTCTTAGGATTGACCAGACGCTGATGAGCCTTATATTCCTTCCATTTCTCAGGTACTGGACCTGCGGGAATCTTAGAATCTAATACTTTAGCCATAATCTAAAATTTTAAAAAGGTTGATAATTAGCAGAGGCTCGGCGCACACTTGAATGCGAAAGCCAGAATCACTACGAGGAAGCCGAGCATCAGCAATGTGGTGTAAATGAAACCAATGCACTTCCAGCGGTTAAGCCAGATCTTACCACTCCAGCCAAGAGTCTGCAGGGCTGACCAGAAACCATGAGTCAGGTGGAACCAGATAGCCACGATCCAGATAACGTAAAGCACGACAAATACAGGATTAGAGAATGTCTCCTTAATCCAGCCGAAACCATCGGCAGGATCAATCTGCTGATAGGTGCCTACGAGCTCTGCAAACATCATGTTGTACCAGAAATTGTACAGATGCAGCAACAGGCCGACGAAGATGATAATACCGAGAACGAGCATGTTCTTAGAAGACCACTCCACCACACCTGGATTGACTTCAGTAGCCACCTCATAACGGTTGTCGCCACGTGCCTTACGATTCTGAGCAGTCAGAATGAATGCAAAGACGATGTGAATAACTGCCAGGGCAGCCAGACCAAGTGTTGCTACAACAGCATACCAGTTGGCACCCAGGAATTCGCAAATCATGTTGTAACCCTCTTCAGAGAAAAGCGCCACCAAGTTCATGCAACAATGGAATGTCAAGAACAAGATAAGCGCAATACCCGTAATGGACATTACAACTTTTCTACCAATTGATGAATTGATTAACCACATAAGTTGTTGAAATTAAATTATTTATAATAAAGTTATATTCCCATCAATACCTAATTTTAGGTAATTAACATTGGCTTTAGAGCGCAAAGATAATATAAAAATATGAACTTACAAAGTTTTTTGGGCGAAAAATGCACTAAAAATTCAAATTTTATGCTTACTTTTGCGGAAAAATAGAAAAAGAACGATGAAATTGAACTATGATGTATTGGTAATTGGAGGTGGTCACGCTGGTTGCGAGGCTGCATCTGCAAGTGCCAATATGGGCGCAAAGACCTGTCTGGTGACGATGGACATGAATAAGATTGCACAGATGTCATGCAACCCAGCTATTGGTGGTATTGCAAAGGGACAAATAGTGCGCGAGATCGATGCCCTGGGAGGTCAGATGGGACTAGTGACGGATGCTACCTCAATACAATTCCGGATGCTAAATGTGGGAAAGGGACCTGCTATGTGGAGCCCACGTGCCCAATGCGACAGAGGGAAGTTTATCTGGGAATGGCGCAGAATGCTAGACCAAACACCAAATCTCGACATCTGGCAGGATCAGGCTGACGAGCTGTTGGTAGAAAAGGGCGAAGCTATAGGCGTGAGAACCATCTGGGGGGCTGAACTCTATGCCAAATGTGTGGTGATTACTGCAGGAACCTTCCTTAACGGACTCATGCACATAGGACGTAAAATGGTGGCTGGAGGACGTATTGCCGAACCCGCTGTGCCCCATTTCACAGAAAGTATTACTCATCATGGTGTCATTTCGGCTCGTATGAAAACCGGCACGCCTGTCCGCATCGACAAGCGCTCCATCCATTTTGAAGATCTGGAAGAGCAGCCTGGTGAAAATCGCGACTACCAGTTCAGCTATATGAACAAGAAAGGAGCGCTCAAGCAACTTCCCTGTTGGACAGTGAACACAAACGCAGAAGTGCATGAAGTGCTACGAAGCGGACTTGAGGACTCACCACTATATAACGGACAGATCCAATCAATAGGTCCACGTTATTGTCCCTCCATCGAAACAAAGCTGGTAACCTTCCCTGAACGCGAGAAACATCCGTTGTTTTTGGAACCAGAAGGCGAGGATACCAACGAGATGTATCTGAATGGCTTCTCATCATCATTGCCAATGGATGTGCAGATTGAGGCACTCAAGAAGATGCCAGCTTTCCGCGACGTAAAAGTATATCGTCCAGGCTACGCTATCGAATACGATTTCTTTGATCCTACACAGCTTAACCATTCATTGGAATCGAAAATAATCCCCAATCTCTTCATGGCAGGACAGGTAAATGGAACGACTGGATATGAAGAAGCTGGAGGACAAGGAACAATGGCTGGCATCAACGCTGCGCTGAAAGCAGGTTTTGCAGGAAGTTCGAAAGGCGAGAATTACAGTCCGTTTATCTTACATCGCGATGAAGCATATATTGGCGTACTCATTGACGACCTGGTGACGAAAGGTGTAGATGAGCCTTATCGCATGTTTACCTCAAGAGCTGAATATCGCATCCTGCTGAGACAAGACGATGCCGACGCACGCCTGACGGAAAAGGCTTACGAGTTAGGATTAGCCAAACGTGACAGATTTGACTGGTGGATGGAAAAGAAGAAAGCTATCGAAGAAATCGAAAATTTCTGCCAGAACTTTGCCATCAAACCGCGACTCATCAATTCCAATCTTGAAGCACTTGGCACTACCCCACTCCAGTTTGGTTGCAAGTTGACAGAGCTGGTCAATCGTCCCCAACTGAACCTGCAGAATCTATCAGAAATCATACCTCAGTTGAAGGAAATACTAAACCATCCAATCAATCGAAAATCAGAGATAGCTGAAGCCGCAGAGGTCAGAATGAAATATAAAGGTTATATCGAGCGCGAACGAATGGTGGCTGAGAAGATGCACAGACTGGAGAATATCAAGATCCGTGGCCATTTCAACTACGAGCAACTTCAGGGGCTCTCTACTGAAGCTCGCCAGAAATTGACAAAGATACAACCGGATACTTTGGCACAAGCAAGCCGGATACCAGGCGTCTCTCCCAGTGATATAAATGTAATGCTGGTACTGATGGGGCGCTAATGTTCCACGTGAAACAAATGATTAATAATAAACTTATAACTTACACATTATGAACAACAAAGTATTATTGGACAATCTGCGTGCAATACCAGATTTCCCCAAAAAAGGAATCAACTTCCGTGATGTAACAACACTCTACAAGAATGCCGAATGCGTAAAGATAATGCTCGATGAACTGGAAGCAATTTACAAAGACAAGGGCATTACTAAAATTGTGGGTATCGAGAGTCGGGGATTTGTGATGGCTTCAGCATTAGCCGGCAGATTAGGTTGTGGCATCGTGCTGGCACGTAAGCCAGGAAAACTACCAGCAACAGTCATCAAGGAATCTTTCTCTAAAGAGTATGGCGTTGATACCATCGAAATGCACCTCGATGCCCTCGATGAAAACGATGTGGTTTTGATTCACGATGACCTGTTGGCTACTGGTGGTACAGCTAAGGCAGCTTATAACCTTGTTCAACACTTTAATCCAAAGAAGGTCTATATGAATTTCATCATCGAACTCAGAGATGAGGGACTCCATGGGCGCGACCTCTTTAAAGGTATTGACCTGACAACACTGATGATTATTTAAGCAACGTTCCACGTGAAACATTGAGATGACAAAAGAAGAAAACGAGAAGCGATTAGCTTATTTAAAAGGTATCGTCAGCAGGTTGCCGGAAAAGCCTGGTAGTTACCAATACTATGACGAGAATCATACCATTATCTATGTGGGTAAGGCTAAGAATCTCAAATCGAGAGTATCGTCTTACTTCCACACAGAAGTGGATCGTTTTAAGACAAAGGTGCTTGTCAGCAAGATCCACGATATCAGCTATACCGTCGTGAATACTGAAGAGGATGCGCTACTGCTTGAAAACTCTCTCATCAAGAAGTACAATCCCAGATATAATGTGCTGTTGAAAGATGGTAAGACCTACCCTTCTATTTGCATCACCAATGAACCCTTTCCACGTATCTTCAAGACTCGGACAATCAATAAAAAATGGGGGACCTATTACGGTCCTTACGCCCACGCTGGAGCCATGCAGACAATACTAAGTCTGATTAAAGAGCTTTATCACCCACGCACTTGCAATACACCCATCACAAAAGAAGGGGTTGCGGATGGGAAATACAGAGTTTGTCTGGATTATCATATCAAGAAATGCCTTGGGCCTTGTGTTGGGAAACAGACTGCAGAAGACTATCAGAAGAACATCTTGCAGGCTCGTGAGATCCTGAAAGGAAACACACGTCAGGTATTACGCGACCTCAAGGAAGAGATGATGAGACTGAGCGAAGAACTGCGTTTTGAAGAGGCAGAAGAAGTAAAGCGGAAATACATCACACTTGATGGCTTTGTGAGCAGCAGCGAAGTCGTGAGCCATACCATCAACAACGTGGATGTCTTCTCGATCACATCTGATGAAAAGATGGCTTTCATCAACTATATCCACGTGTCAAACGGCAGCATCAACCAGAGTTTTACCATCGAATATAAGAAGAAACTGAATGAGACTGACGAAGAGCTTCTGCAGTTGGGTATCATTGAACTGCGACAGCGATTCAAAAGCGATGCCAAAGAGATTATCGTACCAGAAGAGGTAGATGTAGAACTCGAAAATGTCGCCTTCACCATCCCCCAAAGAGGCGATAAGAAGAAGCTGCTCGATCTCTCGATTATGAATGGGAAACAGTATAAACTGGATCGTCTGAAACAAGCCGAGAAACTGAATCCGGAACAGAAACAGACACGCTTGATGAAGGAGCTTCAGGACAAGCTACATCTTCCCAAACTTCCCTATCATATCGAGTGTTTCGACAACTCCAACATCTCTGGCACAGATGCTGTGGCCTCCTGCGTGGTCTTCAAGGCGATGAAACCCAGCAAAAAAGACTATAAACACTTCAATATTAAAACGGTGGTAGGTCCTGACGACTATGCCTCGATGAAGGAAGTGGTGCATCGCCGTTATACCCGATTGGTAGAGGAAGAACAACCCCTCCCCGACCTCATTATCGCTGATGGCGGAAAGGGCCAGATGGAGGTAATCCGACAAGTGATTCAGGACGAACTGAACCTTGATATCCCCATAGCAGGACTCGCCAAAGATGATCGTCATCGCACGAATGAACTGCTTTATGGTTTTCCACCTATTCACGTCGCGCTGAAGACAGACTCTGAGCTGTTTCACGTGCTGACACATATCCAGGATGAAGTACATCGCTTTGCCATCGAATTCCACAGAAACAAGCGTTCTAAGCGCGCTTTACACTCTGAGCTGGACGACATCAAGGGCATAGGTCCGAAAACGCGTGACGAGCTTCTAAACAGCCTCAAATCGGTTAAAAAAATCCGCGAAGCAGATCTCGAAACACTAATTGCAAACATTGGAGCCGCAAAAGCGAAAATTGTCTATAATCACTTTCATCAAAATGAAGAAAAGGCGCAATAACCTCACGGTCGTGCGCCTCAAACTCTAATTAAATGTAATAATCTGCTGGTATGCCTTCACAGGTTACAACAGACAAATTGTCCAATTAAGGACACATATAGCCCTTTCGAGCTTATATCTTGCTATTTCACTATAATACAAGGAAAAAGCGTGGCACTAATTGCCCGCTATTAAGTCGAAGGTTGTAGGATACCTGCAAAAGATAACAGACAATAGTCCACGCAGATATGCTAAACACCAAATCAATGGTGAAAATAACATAACACGTGAACGAATAATTGCTGTATCCCCTTTTGCTGAAACTTCCTACATTTCGACTTTGGGACAACAAGCATTTCGCTCTATTCCTAAAATGTTCCCACTGACTCTCCAGCCAGACTATTGAACGCTGCAAAGATACAAAATAAATCTTTATGCCAAAACTTTTGGAGAATAATTTAAGCTTAAACAAAACTAACAAAAAAAGGAGCAACGCAAAACACTACTATTAATTCCCGCAATTGCTACCATTAATGCTAGCAATTTTTCCCATTAATGGGAACAAAAATTCTATCCCTTGACAGCAAAATTTGGTATTTACAAAATAATGTAGTATCTTTGCCGAAAAATTAGAAAAATGAGAGCAGTCATACAACGAGTCAGTCATGCCAGCGTCAGTATCGAGGGTATCAAGAAGTCAGAGATCGCACAAGGATTCCTGATTCTCTTAGGTATCTGCAACGAGGATACAAGCGAGGATGTTGACTGGCTGGTGAAGAAAATCGCCAATCTCAGAGTCTTTGACGATGAAAATGGCGTGATGAACCGCTCTATTCTCGAAATAGACGGCAACTGTCTGGTAGTCAGTCAGTTTACGCTATTTGCAAGTTACAAGAAGGGTAATCGCCCAAGTTGGTTCAAGGCTGGCTCCCACGAGCACTCTATCCCACTCTACGAAGCCTTCTGCGCCCAACTATCAGAGGCTATCGGCAAGTCAGTAGGCACAGGCGAATTTGGGGCTGATATGAAGGTTGAACTACTTAATGATGGTCCCGTGACCATCTGCATGGACACAAAGAACAAAGAATAAATCAACATATAAACACTTATCATTTATGAATACCAAAGAGATCTTAAAACATCCAGCAGCCAAATGGGGATTCTTATTCCTATTTATGTTTGCATTACACATACTACCAATCCCTATTAAGAAGTGGATTTGCATAGTGTTTCTGATTCTTTCGCCAGTAAATTACGAATGGATAGCTCTATTGGTAATAATCATCTTAGCCTGGGCATTACTTTTATACTTTATAGGACCAAACAATATATTTAGCTTCGAATGAAAAAATACCTGAGAGAAATAGAAATGGCAGGGGTGATTCTGGCGTCTACTGGAATCGTCAACTCACTGATTTGGGGTTCGATTTATGGCGGATGGATCTGCGGAATCGGTATCCTGCTGATGCTGATCGTGTTCCTCTACAAAGCCTTTCACTGGAACGAATATGCCCGTGATAATAAGCAATATATCTGGATTATCCTACTGACGATAGCCCTATTATTCATTCAAATGTTACGAGCAAGATGACGATAAAAGAAGCACAAGAAGCAGTGGATCGTTGGATCAAGGAATATGGTGTGCGCTATTTCTCAGAGCTAACCAATATGGCAGTTCTGACTGAAGAGGTAGGCGAACTCGCACGAGTAATAGCTCGCAAATATGGCGATCAGAGTTTTAAGGAAGGAGAAAAAGACAACCTCGGAGAGGAAATGGCCGACGTGCTTTGGGTGCTTCTCTGTCTGGCAAACCAGACTGGCGTTGACCTCACGGAAGAACTCCAGAAAAGCATTGAGAAGAAAACTCAGCGCGACTCATTAAGACATATACATAACAAAAAATTAATGGCATAAAGACAATGGCAGAACATCATCACGAACATGAGCATCATCACCACCATTTGGAGATGCCCGCAAAGAGCAAATACGAAGAGGCTCTTGAAAAATACAACCTCGACATCAGCGACGAGGATGTAAAGGCAGCTGTGAAACAGATCATCACAGAGAAAGTACATGAGAATGATACACCAGAAGTGAAGCAATTCCTGATGGGAAGTGTAGAACTCACCACACTGAAAACAACCGATTCCGACGAGTCTGTTTTGGCTTTCACTGAACGAGTAAACCAGTTTGAAGAGGCCTACCCTAACCTGCCTCACGTAGCTACCATCTGCGTCTATCCACGCTTCGCAAAAGTCGTCTCAGAGACCCTTGAGGTAGAAGGTGTAGAGATTGCTTGCGTATCAGGTTCTTTCCCATCCTCTCAGGCATTGATTGAAGTAAAGACAGTAGAGACAGCCTTAGCCCTGAAAGATGGCGCTACAGAGATTGATATGGTGCAGTCGGTAGGTGCCTTCTTAGCAGGAGACTACGAGACTGTTTGCGATGAAATCCAGCAGATGAAGGAAACCTGCGGCGACCATAAGTTGAAGGTAATCCTTGAAACTGGTTGTCTGAAGACAGCAGCCAACATCAAGACAGCTTCTATCCTTGCGATGTATGCTGGCGCTGACTACATCAAGACCTCAACAGGTAAGCTCGAACCAGCAGCCACACCTGAAGCAGCATACGTAATGTGTCAGGCGATTAAGGAATACTACGATGAAACAGGCATACAGATTGGTTTTAAGCCCGCTGGAGGCCTTAACTCAGTGATGGATGCACTGATCTACTACACCATCGTGAAAGAGGTTCTGGGCGAAAAATGGCTCACCAACCAATGGTTCCGTATGGGTACTTCTCGTTTGGCAAATATGCTGCTCAGCGAGGTTATTGGCGAAGAAGTGAAGTTCTTCTAAACCATACATCAGAAAAGAATAATGGGGCTGCAGATTGCAACCCCATTTTCTTGTTATAAGTTTCGTTGTATGACGTATTCCAGATAAGCTGAGAAAGATTCTTTCAACTCATCCTTCACATACTTATCAATATAAGCCTGAACGTCATTACCAATCTCGATCATCTTCTGACGAGCATAATCGATACCACCTTTCTGCTTGGTAAACTCCACGAGTACAGCGATTTCATCGGGATTGATCGTACCAGCCTTCACCTTATGCGCCAAAGCATGCATGGCCTCGTAATCAGTATTTTCATTCAGGGCATAGATAGCAGGAAGCGTCAGTTTTCCTTCCAGCATATCATTTCCAGTGGGCTTACCTATCTCCTTTGAGTCATAATAATCAAAGATATCATCACGAATCTGAAAGATTACACCGATATTATGTCCAAACTGACGTGCTCGCTCCACCTCTTCATCATTGGCACCAGCAGAAAGGGCTCCCATTGCGCCACACGCCTCGAAAAGAGAGGCTGTCTTCTGATTGATCACCTGATAGTAAATTTCTTCAGAAAACTCCTTATTGGAAATGTTCTGCAACTGAAGAATTTCGCCTGCTGAAAGCGTACAACCTAATTTAGCCAAATATTGAATAATACGCTGATTGTCAGTATATGACACACTAAGCAAGGCTGATGAAAGCAGGTAATCACCCACCAAAACAGCCACCTTATTATTATAAAGGGCATTCACAGAAGCCTGCCCTCTACGCTCGCTACTCTCATCCACCACATCGTCGTGCACAAGACTGGCTGTATGAAGCAATTCCAATCCAACTGCAGAATGCAAGGTCGCTTCATTGATCTCGCCAATATTCAAAGCTGACAACAATGTCATGATAGGACGCATACGCTTTCCACCACGCTGACGGATATGTCCAAGTACCTGACCTAACAATCCATCATCACGCGTCAGCACCTTTTCGAAGACCTGCTTAAAGTCTTCCAAATCTTTCTCAATTGGCTTTCGAATAAGTGATAAATAATCCATAATCTGCAAATATTTGGGACAAAATTATGAAAAAATTGTGGAATTAGCCAATTTTTTTGTAATTTTGAGCGGAAAATTAAGAAAGTTATGCAGAAATTGTTTCTTTTAGACGCTTATGCGCTTATTTACAGGTCATATTACGCCTTCATTAAAAACCCTCGAATCAACTCGAAGGGGTTGAACACATCGGCGATTATCGGCTTCTGTAACACCTTGAATGAAGTGCTCCAGAAAGAACAGCCCACCCATATCGGTGTGGCATTCGATCCTCATGGACCAACGTTCCGCAGTGAGGCATTCCCAGAATATAAGGCACAGCGCGAGGAAACTCCAGAAGATATCCGTAAGGCAGTGCCTATCATCAAGGATATACTCAATGCCTACCGTATCCCTATCCTTCAGGTAGATGGCTATGAAGCTGACGATGTCATCGGCACTTTGGCTACAAAAGCAGGCAAAGAAGGCATCAAGACCTTTATGCTGACACCAGACAAGGATTATGGACAGCTGGTAAGCGAGAATGTCTTCATCTTCCGTCCTCGTCACGGAGGTGGCTACGAGACAATGGGTCCGAAGGAGGTCCGTGAGAAATACGGCATTCCATCGACAAATGCTGTTATCGATCTCCTGGCATTAATGGGTGATTCTGCCGATAACTTCCCAGGATGTCCTGGTGTGGGTGAAAAGACTGCGGTGAAACTCATCAACGAGTTTGGCAGTATCACCTCACTGATTGAACGCTCAGCAGAGATCAAAGGCAAACTCCGCGAAAAAGTCGAAGAGCATGTAGAGGATATCAAGATGAGTTACTTCCTGGCAACCATCAAGACGGATGTACCCATCGAACTCGATATGGAAAGTTTGAAACTGGTGGAACCCAACGAAGAAGAACTGGGTAAACTGTTCACTGAACTGGAGTTCAAGAGCCTTGCAGACAGGATTCTTAAAAAACCTCAAAAAAAGATAATTCCCGCTAACGGAGAGCTCGATCTCTTTGCAGAATTTCCAGCTGACGGGTCGGACGTGAGCGAAAATTCAAGTTTTGAGAGTTTAAAAACCACACCTCACAATTACCAACTCGTTGAAAATGAGGCAGATTTAATCAAATTACGTGATTATTTCTTGACAAACAAAATTCTCAGTCTAGACACGGAAACCACTTCAACCTCCGCCATCGACGCAGAATTGGTAGGTTTGAGCTTCGCCGTGAAGGAATTCGAGGCCTTTTATGTCCCCATTCCTGCCAATCGTGAAGAAGCGTTGCGAATTGTTAATATCTTTAAAGAGGTGTATGAGAACCCAGAAATTCTCAAAGTGGGACAGAATCTGAAGTACGACCTTGAAGTACTCCGCAACTATGACATCCATCTCGCAGGTCCGATGTGGGACACGATGATCGCCCACTACCTCATCCAACCAGAGTTGCATCATAACATGGATTACATGGCTGAGATCTATCTCAACTATCAGACGATACATATCGATGAACTTATAGGTCCTAAAGGTAAGAACCAGAAATCAATGCGCGACCTCCTACCCTCTCAAGTCTATGAGTATGCCGCAGAAGATGCAGATATCACCTTGCGCCTGAAGAACAAACTGGAACCAGAACTGAAGAAGTTTGAGTGCGAGAAACTCTTTTATGACATCGAGATGCCCTTGATGCCGGTACTCGCAGAGATGGAGATGAATGGTGTCTGTCTGGATACGGAATCACTGAAAGAAACGTCAAAGGTTTTAACTGATCGCATGAACGAATTGGAGCATCGCATCTATGAACTCGCAGGCGAACAGTTTAATATTGCCTCACCAAAGCAAGTTGGAGAGATGCTTTTCGACAAACTGAAGATTGTAGAAAAAGCCAAGAAAACCAAGACAGGTCAATATGTCACCTCAGAGGAAGTACTCCAGCAACTTCGCAACAAACATGAGATTGTGGCAGACATATTGGAACACAGAGGTTTAAAGAAACTGATTGGTACCTATATCGACGCATTGCCAAAACTCATTAATCCTCGTACAGGACATATTCATACCTCTTTCAATCAGACTATTACAGCTACAGGACGCTTGTCAAGCAGTGATCCAAACCTGCAGAATATTCCCATTCGTGGTGAGGATGGCAAAGAGATCAGAAAGGCCTTTATACCAGAGCCTGGTTGTCTGTTCTTTTCAGCAGACTATAGTCAGATAGAATTGCGAGTGATGGCGCATCTGTCGCAAGATGAAAACATGGTGGAAGTGTTCCGTGAGGGTAAAGACCTGCATGCGGCAACGGCTGCCAATATCTATAAGAAGGATATCTCTGAGGTGACACGCGATGAACGCACAAAATCTAAACGCGCCAACTTTGGTATCATCTATGGTATCACAGTCTTTGGTTTGGCAGAGCGTCTGGACATCCCTCGTGATGAAGCCAAGATGCTGATTGATGGCTACTTTGCCACCTTCCCACAGGTACACGACTATATGGAGAAATCAAAGGAGGTAGCTCGTCAGAGAGGCTATGTCACTACCCTCTTCGGACGTCGCCGCTACTTGCCGGATATCAACTCCCACAATGCTACCGTCAGAGGCTTTGCTGAGCGCAACGCCATCAATGCCCCCATTCAGGGTACTGCCGCCGATATCATCAAGGTAGCGATGATTCATATCTTCAACCGCTTCAAGGCAGAAGGCATCCGAAGCAAGATGCTGCTTCAGGTACACGACGAACTGAACTTCTCTGTCTATCCTGAAGAGAAGGAAAAGGTAGAGCGCATCGTTCTTGAGGAGATGCAAAATGCCTTCCCCCTCTCCGTTCCTCTTGTAGCGGATAGCGGATTCGGACAGAACTGGTTGGAAGCCCACTAAACTTACTTCACCTTCCAGACGTTCAGGACGATACCTTGAAACTGCTGGGTGAAGTCTGGGGCACAGACGAAGAGTGCATTATTGAGCCAGGCATATTTGCTATCGGCTGGAGCTTCGAACTGGGGTGCGGCTTTGAAATAGAAAGAGGGATTTCCATTGGCATCTTTGCCGTTCCAGATGATACCACGATTGCGGACGTGGATATAGACACCATCGTCAGTCTTAATGCTATAGATAGCTTCGAGTTCTGTACGATTCAACGCCTTATTCGCCAACTGGTAGTCAGCCCCACCATTAATGATGGTTCCCTTAATAGCTGGGCCCTCAAAGGTTCCTCCCGTAATGGGAATCACAATACGCTGGCCATGCTGGGTATCACCTACCTGATAAGTTTCACCTAAGGTTACTTGCAATTGCAAGGCAAACTCCAGTTGTGGTGTCTCTTTAGGTGCTGTCACCTGAGCGCTGACAGTGATAACTGAAACCAACAAGACAATCGCTGATAATAAAACTTTCTTCATTTTAATCAATCATTTGGTTATTCTTGGGTGCAAAGATAAGCAAAATATCCTAATATATTTTGTATTTCGCGCTTTTTGCACTACCTTTGCAGCCGAAATAAACGTTT